>JAFGFN010000076.1 GCA_016931035.1 Candidatus Sumerlaeota bacterium | reverse complement strand
TCCTGCGAACCGCGGCAGGAATCGCGCCAACCCTTTGTTCTCTTGCCCCTCTTACCCCGCGCTAAAGCACGGGGCAAAGGAGGAGCCTGCTGAAGCAGGCTAAACGGAAGACTCGCGCCCAAGCGATCCTTATCCGTAGCGACGGGGCCGTTGCTCCCACGACAAGGCTCTTTCAGAACAGAGAAACCGATGGCGGCGCATCGAATGGAAACCGACCGGTCAGAACCTCCTCGTCGTCTGTTCTACTGTCCGCGGGCGCGCGAGCTCCGCTCGGAGCTCGCGAAAGAAGTCTCCCCCAAGACCGTGCCTCTCCCGCCGGACGAGGCGCATCATGCGGCGCGCGTTCTGCGTCTCAAGACGGACGACGCCGTCCGCCTTTTCGACGGCGAGGGATTCTTCTACGAGGGCCGAATCGCCCGCGCGGACAAGCGCGGCGTCGAAGTCGAGATTCGGTCCGCCGCCGAGTCCCAGGCCGAGGCGCGCCGTCGCGTGGCGCTGATTGTCGGGGTCCTCAAGGGACGCAAGATCGACTTCCTCGTGCAGAAATCCGTCGAACTCGGCGTCGCCGAGATCCTTCTCTTTCCAGCCGAACGCAGCGTCGCCAAACGCGGCGCCGCAATCGAAGGCGAGGCAACCGACGAGCGGATCGACCGTATCGTCGTTTCGGCCTGCAAACAGTGCGGGCGCGCCACACTCATGCCGGTTCGCTTCTTCGCTCGTTTGGAAGATGCCTTGGACGCCGTACCCGCCGGAGCGACGCGCTACGTGTTCTGGGAAGCGACCGCGCACTCGCGCGCGGAGCAGAAATCGGGTTTCGCGGCGCCGGACGACGGAGCGTGCGCCCTTATCGGACCCGAGGGGGGATTCACGCCCGAGGAAATCGAGGCCGTCCGGGCGGCGGGATTCGAAACGCGTTCGCTCGGCCCGCGCATTCTTCGCGCCGAAACGGCCGCCCTCGCCGCGGCGACTATTCTCCTCTACCAAGCGGGCGAGCTCTCCTGATCGGGATGGAGAGACAACGATCCGATCCTCGCATGCTCCGAACGTCTATGTCCGTTTCCGATTCCGCTGCCAGATTCTCAGGATGCCGAAAGAAGTGAGGTCGGGGTCAATCTTCGAGATGGTTTCGGAGAGACCTGCCACCGCGGCGGCGTGGCCGCCCGTGGCGACGACGAGACAATCGGGCGCGCGGAGCTCGGCGCGAATCCTCTCGACGATGCCGTCGATCGCCCCGATGGTCCCCCACACGAGACCCGACGCGATGGCGTCGGTGGTCGAGCGGCCGATCGCGCTCGAAGGCGGTTCGATCGCGACGCGAGGCAGGAGCGACGTGCGTTTGAACAGCGCGTCGGCGCCGATCTCGAGTCCGGGCATGATCGCGCCGCCAAGATAGGCGCGATCGGCGGAAATCACGTCGAGCGTCGTCGCCGTCCCGAAATCCACCACGATGAGCGGCGCTCCGTAGCGCTCCACTCCGCCGACGGCGTTGGCCAGTCGGTCCGCGCCGACGTTTTCGGGCCGCTGGTAGCGGTTCTCGATGCCGAGGTCGAGATCGTGCGTGAGCGCCATCGGTTCGATGGGCGACACGGCCGAGATCGCCGCGCACAGGCTCTGAGTGAGTCGGGGAATGACCGACGAAATCATGCATCCCTCGAGCGTCGCCGTGTCGAAACCCGCGCGACGGACGAGGCCGTCGATCGACGCCCCGTATTCGTCGCCGGTCCGCTCGGCGTCGGCGGCGAGACGCCACGTCTTGCGGAGCTGGTCGGATTCGTAAAGCCCCAGGACGATTTGAGTGTTGCCGACGTCGATGGAGAGGAACATGGTCACGAACCGGCGAGGCCTCGGCGCTTGCCGTAGCGATTCTGGAAATCTCGTCGGTCGAACGAAGCCTGGTAGGCCGTTTCGTAGTCGACGAACCCGTTTTCGAGCAGGTGGCCGAGAGAGTGGTTCATCGTGAACATCAGGTCCCCCGAACCGGTCTGGATTGCCGTGGCGATCTGCTCGAGCTTGTTCTCGCGGATCAGGTTGCGCACGCCCCGGTTGGCGACGAGCACCTCGCGAGCGGCCACTCGTCCCGTTCCGTCCTTGAGCGGGAGGAGTTGCTGCGAGACGACGCCGCCCAGGGAGTTGGCCAGCTGCATCCGAACCATCTCCTGTTGGTGGGGAGGAAACGAATCGACGATGCGCGAGATGGTCTGGGCCGCTTCGCCCGTGTGGAGGGTGCTGAACGTCAAGTGTCCGGTCTCGGCCAAGGTGATGGCGATCTGCATCGACTCCAGGTCGCGCATTTCGCCCAGGAGAACGACGTCGGGGTCCTGGCGGTAGCTGTAGCGCAGCGCCGAGGTGAAAGACGGCGCGTCGGCGCCGACCTGGATCTGGCTGATCATCGCCTTGTCGTCGACGTAGAGGAACTCGATCGGGTCCTCGATCGTCAGGATATGGCACGGGCGTTGCCGATTGATGGCGTTGAGCATCGCGGCGAGCGTCGTGCTCTTGCCCGAGCCCGTCGGTCCCGTCACGAGCACCAGGCCCTTGCCGAGCGAGATGAAGTTGTGGCACGCGCGCGGCAGATAGACCTCGTCCATCGTCGGAATCCGCTCGGGCAGCAGGCGGATCGAGGCGCAGAGGCGATGGCGTTCGTGAAAGAGGTTGACCCGCAGACGGCACATGCCCGGGACCTCGCAGGAGAGATCGACCGCTCGCTCGAGGGCGAACGACTCTCGTTGCTTGTCCGAGAGCATGGGGGCAGTGAACTCTTGAATATGGGCGGCCGAGGTGACAGAATCTTCAATAGGTATGAGAACGCCGTTGACTCTGACAACAACGGGGCCGTCCTGACGGAGGTGTATATCCGAGGCGTGCTCTTCCCACGCGGTCCGCAGGATCGTTTCGAGCGACGTCTTCTGCGGCGAGACGGACTGAGCCATGGAAATCCTGCCTTTCGGGAGGCCGGCCGCCGCCCAAGCGCGGCGGTTTCAACCGGATGTTAACCCAAGCGAATTCGCGGCCGCAAAGGAAATCATAGAGGAGGACCCAATCGATGGCCAAGAACATGTGCCGCCATCATCCCGAGGTATTCGCGAGCGGGGTCTGCAAGCAGTGCGCCATCCCCATTTGCGACGAATGCAAAACCGTGCGCCCCCAAGGGATCTTCTGCTGCGAGGAGTGCGCCGACAGGTTCGCCGCCTTCCAAGACCGAATCGCCGTCCACAAGGGAACCGGCGGCGGGGGCCTGGTCTCTCTCCTAGTGAAGATCGCCGTGCTGGCGGCCGTCCTCCTCGTTGCCTATCTCTTCCTACACTCCTCCTACGGGGTCGATTCGCCGGCCGACCTGCCGGGTGCGATCAAAAGCATGATCAGCGACCTTATCGGGCTTTTCCGTTGATTTCGTGAGTCACGGCCCTCCTGGTGCGGGGGCTCGCGTCCCGCGTTAGAACCGGCCCATCGACGAACCTCGCGCAGCATAGTCGGCAGATGCGGACACGAGCGAACGCCGCCCACGCTTCTTTTTTTTGCTCTCGAATTCCGCAATGCACGTGTTCGACGTAGAAGTCTCACGACACAAGATTTGGGCGTGGCGCAGAAACCGTTTAGGACGAATGCGCAACCCAGATCGCTTTCGCGTAAGTCGCTTCTTGACAACGCGCCGCATCTCGTTTTCGAATTGACGATGCGGCGAAAGAAATCGCTTGCGTTTTGAAAGGACCGGCAGTATCTTCGGTTCTCCTTTACAGGGTTCGCAGCGACTTTTCCGAGCGAAGAACCGATCCTTTCCGGGTGAAGGTAGACTGATGATGTCCTCGAATCTCTGGGAGCAAGCTTTGTCCGAACTCCGCTCGGAAATCGATGAGAAAAACTTCGAAACTTGGCTCAAGACGACCCGCTTTCAGCGATTCGAGCAAGACACGCTTCACCTCGCCGTGCCCTCCGCCCTCAATCGCTCGTGGCTGACGCGCAACTTCAGCGATCGGATTTCCGAGGTCGTCGAACGTTTGGCCCAGCGCCCCGTCGGAATCGACATCCACATCGCTCCGCTCGGCGATGCCGTGGCCGAGTCCTCCGTCGCGCCCTCCGTCCAGCCTCGGACCGTGGGGCTCGCCCCGGCCGGGAGCGGCGGGGGACCGCAACTGCTCCCCCACCTCACGTTCGGCAACTTCGTCGTCGGCGAGAGCAACCGTTTCGCCCACGCGGCGTGCCGTGCCGTGGCGGAACCCGAGACCGAGGCCTGGAACCCCCTGTTGATCTGGGGAGGCGTCGGCCTGGGCAAGACCCACCTCCTGCAGGCAATCGGACACGAGTTCGTGAGGCTCTCGCCCGGCGCGCGCGTTCTCTACGTCAGTTCGGACCGTTTCATGAACGCCTTCATCCAGGCCATCCAACAGGACAAGATGGCCGAGTTCCACGCCACCTACCGGCGCGTGGACCTTCTCCTCCTCGACGACGTGCAGTTCCTTTTCGGCAAGGAAGGCACTCAGAACGAATTCTTCCACACGTTCAACGAACTCCACTCGAAGCGCAAGAAGATCGTTCTCTCGAGCGATCGCCCCCCGAGCGAAATGGCCAACATCGAGGAACGGCTTCGCAGCCGGTTCGAATGGGGACTGATCGTCGACGTGCAGGCGCCCGACCTCGAGACCCGCATCGCCATCCTTAACCAAAAGGCCCAGATGCACGGTTTCGCCCTCCCCAACGACGTCGCCATCTTCATTGCCGAACGCATCAAGACCAACATCCGCAAGCTCGAAGGGGTCCTCACCAGCCTGCGTCACCATTGGCGTCTCACGGGCGAACCCATCAGCATGGAAAGCGTCCGCAGCGTTCTCGGCCACTTCCTGGTGGGCGAAGAGCCGCAACGCGTCACCGTCGAGCGGATTCAACAGTGCGTGTGCGAATACTTCGACATGAGCGTCGCGGAATTGACGGGCAAGGAACGCCACCGAAAGGTCACCCTGCCGCGCCACCTGGCGATGTACCTGTGCCGCCTTCTGACCGACCTCTCCTATCCCGAAATCGCGACCCGGTTCCGAGGGCGCAACCACACCTCCGTCCTTCACGCCTTCCGCAAGATCGAGAAGGAACTCCTTCGCGACACGAACCTCCAGAACCTGGCCAACTATCTGACCAAGAAGATCCAAGAAAGCGCGGACTAGTATCGCGTCCCGTGCGTTCCTCGCATTGTCCTCAGCCCGCGCAGCGGGCGACATTAAGGATAGCCACGGGCGTAAGGCCGTGGGAAACGGCGTCTTTTCTCACAAGAGCCCCCGCAGGGGGCGACATATAGTATTGCCGATTATTCCCGGAACGGGACACTATAGGTCATCTCAAAGACCCCTTTGGTGTTGTCTTCTTCACGGCTTGTCGAGAAACGCGTCGCCCTTGCATGCGGACCGGCGCGAGATTCTTCCTCGATTCTTTTTTGCGCTCTTCGCTTCTTTCCGTCTTCGCGCGAGGTTTTTTTGTCGGAAGAAGGGTGGGGTAGGCCCTCGTCCTCTCGCCGCCGCCGATTTCGCCTTCCGGAACTCGTCTATTGCCCGGTCCCCCGTCTTTGCTATAATGGTTCCAAGTGCCGTTGCGCCTCCTGCTACTCCGAAGTCCGAAAGGAGCCTGGCCGTGTGGGATTATACCGACACCGTGAAGGACCATTTCCGCAATCCCCGTAACGTGGGGGAGATCGAGAACCCCGACTGCGTGGGAGAGGTCGGCTCGCTCGCCTGCGGCGACGCCCTCAAACTGACGATCCGGCTCGGAGAGGGCGAACGGATCGCCGACGCCAAGTTCCTGACCTTCGGTTGCGCCAGCGCCATCGCCTCGTCGTCGGCCCTCACCGAAATCGTCAAGGGAATGACCCTCGCCGAAGCCGAGAAAGTCACGAACCAGGACATCGCCGACTATCTGGGCGAGTTGCCCGAGCAGAAAATGCATTGCTCGGTCATGGGGCGCGAAGCGCTCGAAGCCGCCATCCGCAACTATCGCACCGGGTCGACCGAAAAGGTCGGACTCGAAGGGCGCGTGGTTTGCACTTGTTTCGGGGTCACCGAAACCGAGATCGAACGCGTCGTGCGCGAGAACGATCTTTCGGAGATCGAGCAGGTCACGAACTACTGCAAAGCGGGCGGGGGATGCGGCGCGTGCCGGTCGGAAATCCAGAAGATCGTCGACCGGGTGCGCGGCGCCTCCGAGCAGCCGAGGACGGCGCCCCGGCCGGCGCGCATGACCAATATCCAGAAGATCAAGTTGATCGAGGAGACGATCGACCGCGAGATTCGCCCGAGCCTCGTCAAAGACGGCGGCGACATCGAGCTGATCGACGTCGAGGGCGACCGCGTCCTGGTCTCGCCTCGCGGCACGTGCTCGACGTGCCCGGCCTCGCCGATCACGCTCAAGGATCTCGTCGAGGCCAAGCTGCGCGAATTCGTCTCGGAGGAACTTCGCGTCGAGGAGGTCAAGGCATGAAGACGATCTATCTCGATAACAACGCCACCACGCGGACCGACGACGAAGTCCTCGATGCGATGCGGCCCTATTTCTCCGACCTCTACGGCAATCCGTCGAGCATGCACGCCTTCGGCGGCCAAGTGGCTCACGCCGTCGCCCGCGCGCGCGAACAGGTCGCCGCGCTCATCCACTGTTCGCCCAGCGAGATCTTCTTCACCTCGTGCGGCACCGAAAGCGACAACACGGCGATCCATTCGACTCTCGAAGCCTATCCCGAGCGGCGCCATATCGTCACGACCCGTGTCGAACACCCGGCGGTTCGCGTCACCTGCCGCCACTTCCAGTCGCGCCACGGCTACCGCCTGAGCGAGCTGCCGGTCGACAGCCAAGGTCGGCTGAGTCTCGATCTTCTCGAACAGACCGTAGACGACGACACCGCCATCGTCTCGATCATGCACGCCAACAACGAGACGGGCGTGGTCTTCCCGATCGAGCGCATCGCCCAGATCGTCAAGTCGCACGGCGGCGTCTTCCACACCGACGCGGTCCAGACCGCCGGCAAGATCCCGATCGACCTCCGGAGGACCCCGATCGACCTCATGTCGATCTCGGGTCACAAGATTCACGCGCCCAAGGGCATCGGCGTCCTCTACGTCCGCCACGGCACCCACCTTCCCCCCTTCATCATGGGCGGGCACCAGGAACAGGGCAAACGCGCGGGAACCGAGAACGTCCCCCACATCGTCGGTCTCGGGAAGGCGTGCGAACTCGCCCTCCGGCATCTCGACGAAGAGAACACTCGCGTGCGCGCGTTGCGCGACCGGTTGCGCGAGGGGTTGATGGCGCGGTGCATGGACCCGTACATCAACGGCGACCCGGACAGCTGTCTCCCTAACACGCTCAACATCAGTTTCGAGTTCGTCGAGGGCGAGGCGATCCTCCTCCACATGGACGCGTTCGGCATCGCCGCCTCGTCGGGGTCGGCCTGCACCTCGGGCGCGCTCGAGCCCTCGCACGTCCTGCGGGCGATGGGCGTCCCTTTCACCCGCGCCCACGGCTCGATCCGTTTCAGCCTCAGCCGCTACACGACGCAGGACGAAATCGACTACGTGATCGAGAAGACGCCCCCCATCATCGAAAAGCTCCGCCGCATGTCCCCCTTCGGGCGGAAGCCGGAGATGTCAACGAAGACGTAGGGGTACGGCAAATACTGCGGACCGCATGAACATCTGTCATGTCACAAGGATTCGTCCTCGCCCCGCAGGATTTCGTCACACCACCCTTCCGCACCTGTCGCAAGTGCGGCAGGGACGAATTCGGCACGTTTTCTGTGGTGGACCGTGAGATTACGCGAGGGTGTCGCGCGTGCCTCCATACGGAGTCTCGGACGCTTCCAGGTCTTGCCAAGAAGGTTGTCTACCTCGACCAGTTTGTTCTCAGCAACATGGCCAAGGCTCTTGATCCGGTTTGGAGAAAAGAGCGTCCCCAGCAGGCGCCTTTCTGGTTGGATCTCTTCGATGCTCTGGACAGGGCCGTCCATCTTCAGCTGGTAGTATGCCCTCGCTCGCCAATCCACGAACGAGAATCGGTTGTCCACGAACATTTCGATACTCTCAGGCTTCTCTATGAGTATCTTTCCGTCGAAACCGAATTCGAGCCGCCGGAGCAAGTGTATGACAGACAACTCTACTCCGCTTTCAGATGCTCTCTGTGCAAGCGATGTGACCGCGAGCCAGGCTTCAAAAACATGCCTCGTCACTGGGCGATTGCAGGCGCCATCGACTCCTGGGCCGACAACAATTTCCAGATTCACATACACCCGCGTGCAACGGCTTCCCGCAAAGACAGAGAACGGACATCGCGCAGTGGCCAACTGAAAGTCTGGGAGAAACTCTGGGCTTTTTGGAACGACAAGCGCCCGTCCTTCGAACAGACCTACCTGAGCGAGCGTTCCGGGAGGACCAGGAGAATGCTGGAGTTGTATCGCAAGGAACAGGAGGACAGATCGACCATCCTGAACTCAATCGATGCCAACTGGGCCCGACTTGGATGTTTTCGATCACCGAAGTCACGAAGCGCAAACGGTCGAAGGGTTTGTGTTATTCGCCAGACAACCTGGTCTCGACTCTGTATCTGCATTCGAGCGCGTGCGTGATTTCCTGCACTCGGATGCGGCGTCGTCCGCCCCGGCAAACGAGATTCTTGTACTGATACTGGCTGCCCTGGCACGCCGTGTCGCATCCGGTCAGAAAAAACGACCGTCCCAAGGCATGTGGCTGGACATGACCGCAATTGCCAGCTACCTGCCCTTCTGCGATGCCATGTTTGTGGACAAGGAATGTCACCAACTGCTCTCGGAACGCCCGTTGGCCGAGCGAGTTTCTGGTGCGGGACGTGTGTTCTCGATGCGCAATGCAGGCGAATTCCTCGAGTGGATCAAGAAACTTGAAACCGAAGCCGGACCAGAACATACGGATACCGTAGTTGAAGTCTATGGCGAAGGCTGGCTCACCCCTTTTCGGACCCTTCTTGAAAAAGAGCGCCGGGACAAGAGAAGAACGCGTGATGGCACCGAGTGAATCCTGTTTGGTATTGCGAGATGCAGGGAAAAATGGGAGAGTCTGCCTATGAAACCGTCACTCTATCTTGAGACCACCATCCCTAGCTACTTGGCGGCTCGGCGGTTGAGGATCGTCGAGGGGCTGACCGTTCTGGCTCAGAACGACGAAGTGCTCGGTCTTCTGCGCGAATATGAGCGGCGGTTGGGATTGTCCGAGCGCGGGCGAGCGGATTTGCCTCACTTCGCATTTGCTATCGCGTATGAAATGGATTACCTGGCAACATAGAACTGTCAACATATCGCCAACGGCGAGATCGTCCGGAGGCTGATCGACGTCAATGGCGATCTGGGGCGTTCGACGCCGTTGATCGTTACTCCAGAGGAGATTCTGGACCTCTCGGAAGAGGAGACAAAGCGATGATTCGGGATCCCATAGTCGAAGAAATCCACCAAACCCGCGCCCGTCTGTTGAAGGAATGCGGCGGGGACTTGGACAAGTTGATGGGCCGCTACAAGGCGTTGGAAGAGCGGCACAGAGACAAGTTGGTCACGCTCGAAGAGGTCCGCGCAAGACGGCGGGCTTCGGAGACCGGCAGGTCGAAAAAACAGTGACTTCACCCCGCATCCGACCTTGATGTGACCCAGAGCCACCCCGCGTCACTCCAACCGGCGGCTGGGTCAGGATCTCCCGCAAGCGAAGACAGCGGTCTTCTCGGAGTGCAACCCTCCGGCTGCTTCCGCGGGGAAAGCGCAGGCTGAAGCCTGGACTCCAAACGTCACGCCAGCCGCCGCGACAATCTTGACAAACCGTCATTGCTTCTTCCGCGCGATATGGCAGACTGTGTCGCGGAACAGGGCGACGTCGGCGAAGACGCCCAGAATGGATCGTATCGAGGAGGACATCGTGTCTGACGAACGACGGGGGGCCTTGGTCGCGCTGAGCCTTTCTTTCCTGACCGTGTTCGCGTCTCTCGGTTTGGGGCGGTTCGGTTTCGGAATGGTGTGGCCCGCAATGCAGGAGGCCCTGCACCTGACCGATACCGAGGGCGGGTTGCTTCAGTCGTGGAACTCGGTGGGATACCTCGCGTTCGTCGTGATCGCGGGTGTCCTCGCTACCCGCTACGGATTCCGTCTCGTGATCGTCTCCGCTCTGGTTTTGATCGGCGCCGGCATGTTGCTGACGGGCGCATCGACCGAGTTCAAGACGCTCTGCCTGGGACGCTTTCTCGTCGGCGTCGGCGGCGCGGCGGCCAATGTGCCGGCCATGGCGATGCTGGCCGACTGGTTCAGCCCGCGTCGTCGGGGGCTGGCGGCCGGTTGCGCGGTGGCGGGTTCCAGCCTGGGTTTGGCGGCCACGGGGGCGGGCGTCCCCTGGCTCCTCCGGTTGGGCGGCGCCGACGGCTGGCGGGCGTGCTGGCACGTCTTCGGAGCGACGACCTTGGCGGTCTGTCTGCTGAGCGCGCTATTCTTGCGCAACAAGCACCCGAGAGCCGCCGCGTACGACGTCCCCGCCGCTCCGGACAACAAAGAGCGCGGGGGACTCGGCCACCTCGGAACCGTCCTGCGTTCGTCCCTGCTCTGGCAAATCGCCGTCGGATACATCGCATTCGGTTTCGCTTACAGCATCTATGCGACCTTCTTTGTGAAGCATCTGGTCGGCGGAATGGGTTTCACCGAGGAGCGGGCGGGCGCCGTCTGGATGACGATCGGGCTGTTTTCGATCGTGAGCGGGTTCCTTTGGGGCGCGGTATCGGATCGATGGGGACGCCGTCCGGCGCTGATCGCGATCTTTGTTTGTCAAGGCATGGCGTTCATTTCGGCCGGCATGGGATGGGGCATGGCGGGGATCGTCGTGTCGGGTGCGCTGTTCGCGTGCACGGCCTGGAGCATTCCGGCCGTCGTTGTCGCGCTATGCGGCGACGGCTTCGGTCCTCGATTGGCTTCGACGGCTCTGGGAGTGGCGACCGTGATCTTTGGCCTGGGTCAGGTGGCGGGCCCGTATGTGGGAGGCGCGGTCGCCGACGCGGCGGAGTCGAATGCGCCCGCTTTCCTCTTGGCCGGCGTCGTCGCGTGGGTTCTCGGCGCGGGCGGTTCTCTTCTGTTGCCGGGGAGATCTGGCAAGTCGGCGCAGAAGCGAGACAACGACGACTGAACGCCGGGACCGTCTCCTTGACAGCCGCCGTCCGGGGAACCAGGTAGATTGCGTCGGCTCGGCAATCACGGCCGGAAACACGCGTCTCAATACGCCGCCCAGGCGCCGTCGCGGACGCGCATGGGCGGGAGCGCATCGGGGAGCAGATAAGGCGAACGGTAAGTGTCCGAGATGTAGCCGTTGGCGGTGGCGACCGGCCCGGCGTCGGTCGAGCCGTCGACTTGGGCGATCTCGGCCGCGCTTTCGTCGAAGGTCAGCCAGGGACCCATCAGGAGTGGGTTCGTGTCGACGTCGACGCTGTTGGCGGCCAAATGCAGCAAGACGTCTTCGAAACGGTCGGGCGCGGCGCCGAATCCGGCGATCGCCGTGCGGATCGTGTTCTTGTCGGTCGCCGTCCCCATGCGATAGGAAGCGTTACCCAATAGACAGCCGTCGTTGCTGGGATTCACGGCGTCGAGCGGCGCGATCAGCGAAGCCTTGTCGCGCGAGCGCACGACGTCGAAGAAGTTGCTGAAGAGCCCCGTATTGGGATCGCCCGCGCCCCAGGTCCCGCCGATGACCGAGTCGGCGTTGTCGTAGGCCGTCGCGTCTTCGAAACCGATGATGTAGCCATTGGCGCACTGGATTCGGAACCCGCGCGCGTAGCCGTAGAGGCTGGAGGACGGCAACCCGCGGTTCTCGACGACCACGGGGAAATCGGGATACTCCATCAGGGTGAACTGGACGTTGGGCGTCTGGCCGCCGTCGTTGAAGTTGTAGCGATTCCCCACGCACCGCACGCGTGTGGGCGCGCCCGCGATGTCGCAGACGAACCGGGCCTGATCGAAAACGTGGATCCCCAGGTTGCTCATGTCGCCGTTGCCCAGTTGCCAGTTCCAGTGCCACCCCGCGTGCACGTCGCTCACCGTCAGCGGCGTGGTTCCCCAGGACAGAGGATCGAGCGGAGCGCGTCCCATATAGAGGTCGAAATCGAAGGTCGGGAAATTGGGCGTCCACGGCGGGTCTTGGAGGCCGACGCTCGACCGTGCGCTGAACCACCAACAATGAATCCACTGGATCGCGCCGAGGGTGCCGCCCTCGAAGAACTGTCGGGCCTGGCCGGCGCCGTAGGCCGCGCGGCGCTGCGTGCCGACCTGGACGATGCGCGAGTAGTGATTGGCGTACTCGAGCATCCGGCGGCTTTCCAGGATGTTGTGCGAGATGGGCTTTTCGCACAAGACGTCCTTGCGCGCCTGACAGGCCCATGTCGTCTGCAGCGCGTGCCAGTGAGTCGGCGAGGCGACCAGGAAGGCGTCGACGTCGTCGTTGGTGAGCAGATCGCGCACGTCCTGGGTCCGGACCACCGTTGGGTCGCCCAGACCGGCGTAGACGCTGTCCATCCGGTCCTGATCGGGATCGCACAGCGCGACGATGCGCACGTCCGCCGCGCCCTGGGCCTGAGAGACGAGGGTCCCCGACCCGCGGCTGCCGCATCCGACGATGGCGACACGGATCTCCTCGGCGGCGGGCGAGCGCTGCGCGAACGCCGAGCGGAGCCCGGTTCCGGCCAAGGTCAGTCCGGCTCCGGCGGCCAGAGTGCCTTTGAGAAAGTCGCGGCGTTTGATTCGAGTCGGTCTGTGTTTGCTCATGAGGGTGTCCTTTGTCTCGAGGGGGACGTTTCGTCCGGCGCTCGGCCGTCTCGGCGACCGAGCCGCGGATTCCAGACTCTCTCAGTCGGTCGATCCGCACAAGCACAAAGTCGCGCGAGGTCTTTCTTGTCCTGCCATGCGTTAGCGGTACCGTCATCCGTCGGATCGCCACCTATTCCGGTTGGCGAGAGGGGCAGAGACCGGTGGTGGAGGCCACGCCCCCGTTGGGCGCGTCTCAGGATTCTGAGATGTCACCCCTTCGTCGGCGGTCGCCGCCGAATTGCTTGGGGACCGGGTCCAGAGGTGTTTGGCGGCGTGAGCCGAGAGAGCGGACGAAACGAGTTCCGCTCCCCTGTTCAAGGGGCCCGGAGGGCCGCTCGGGGGACGGCGCGGGGGACAGCATAGCGATTGACAGGCGCGGGGTTCTGCGAGAATATTGCGAAGCGGTGATTCGGCAAGCATCTCAAGTCGATGGGTACACGGGAATCGGAGGCCTGTCACGTTGGACGGCGAAGCGCTCTTCATCGACGAAGTGAGCAAGTCCTTCGGTCCCGTGAAGGCGGTGAAGCGGCTCAGCGCGCGCATTCCGCGCGGGTGCATCTATGGTTTTCTGGGACCGAACGGAGCGGGAAAGACGACGACGCTGCGGATGGCGATGGACATCATTCGTCCCGACAGCGGGCGGATCACGGTTCTAGGCCACCCCTCCACAACCCACGGGCGGGAGCGGATCGGCTACATGCCTGAGGAGCGGGGGTTGTACCGCAAGATGAAAGTGCGGGCGCTTCTGACGTATTTCGGTCGCTTGAAAGGGGTGGACTCGCGCCGTTTGGCGGGCGAGATTCCGCGTCGGCTCGACGAGGTGGGGCTGTCGGATTGGGCGGATCGGCGCGTGGAAGATCTGTCGCGCGGAATGCAACAGAAACTCCAATTCCTCGTGACCGTTATCAGCGATCCCGAGTTCACGATTCTCGACGAGCCGTTCTCGGGCCTCGACCCGGTCAACCTCGAGACGATTCGGGACATCATGCTCCGGATGCGCGAGGAGGGGCGGACCGTCATCTTTTCCACGCACATGATGGAACAGGCGGAACGGCTCTGCGACTCGATTCTTCTGATTCACCGCGGAGAGAAGATCCTCGACGGGCCCCTCGACGAGGTCCGCGCGCGTTACACCACGCCCACTGTGCGCGCGGAATTGGAGGGGGACATTTCCTTTGTAGAGGGATTGCCGATGGTGGAACGGGTCGAACGCGACGGGGCGATGACCGACATCGTCTTGAGGGAGGGGGCCGACAGCCAGGAGCTGCTTCGGGCTCTGGTCGAGCGGGTCCGCGTCCGTTCGTTCGAGGAGAAGCGGGCGTCGCTGCACGAGATCTTTGTGAGTCTGGTGAAGGAGAACGATGGGTAGGATTCTCACGATCGCCCTGCGCGAGTACGCCGAGATGGTCAAGACGAAGACGTTCATCTTGAGCCTTCTCGCCACGCCGCTCCTTATTGTCGGGATCGGGTGGATCGGGACGCGCATACAACACAGCGTGGAGAAGGGCTCCCGTCCGCCCGAGCGAGTGCTCGTGGTGGACTTGGAGGGCGACCTGTTGTCGGGCCTCCGCGAGAAGGTGGAGAGTCACAATCGGCGCACGCCGGGCAGGCGGATCGGCCTCGAGACTCTGGCCGCGACGGACCTCGACCAGGAGCAAGCGGCGTCGGAAGTGAGCCGTCGGGTGCGAGAAAGACAAGTCGGCGTCGGGCTGGTCATCCCCAAGGACGCTATTGACGGCAAGCAAGCGATTCGCTATTACGGGAGGGGGGATGCCTTCCAGGAACTCGATCTCTTTCAAGCGCTCCGCGGTCTCGTCAACGACGCGCTGATCGACGTCCGTTGCGAGCGATTGAACATGTCGCGCGACCTAATCGACGAGATCCGGCGTCGCGCGGACTTCGACAGGATCGACGTGACCGCGGGCGCCAAGCAGTCGGAAGGCAAGATGGTGATGAGCATGATGGTTCCGTTCTTTTTCATGTTCCTGCTGTTCATGGGAATGGTAGGGATCAACCAGCACATGCTCACGAGTGTGATCGAGGAGAAGAACTCGCGCGTGGTCGAGGTCCTGCTGGCCTCGGTCAGTCCTTTCCAGTTGATGGCCGGCAAAATCGCGGGACTTTCGGCCGTCGGATTGACCGTCACGTCGATCTGGGGCGTGGCGGCTCTGGGGTCGCTCGCGGGGTTCGGGTTGGGGGACGTGATCGCTCCGGCGGCACTGGTGTACTTCCTCGCATACTACGTTCTGGGTTCCGTGTTCTACTCGGCGGTCTACGCCGCGGTGGGCGCCGCGTGCAACACGCTCAAGGAGGCGCAGCCTCTGATCATGCCGGTCACGATGGTCCTGGTGATTCCGATGGCGGGATGGGTGTTCTTCGCGCAGAACCCGACGGGGCCGTGGTCGGTCGCGCTGTCTCTCATTCCTCCGTTTTCGCCTCTGGTCATGATCGTTCGATTGTCGGTTCAGCCCAGCGTTCCGTTCTATCAGGTGTTCGCTTCGATTCTGATCCTCGCGGCCTCGGTCGCGGGTGCGATGTGGGTGTCGGCGCGGGTATTCCGCGTGGGGATTCTTCTCTACGGCAAGCCGCCGACGCCGCGAGAGATGTTGCGCTGGATTCGAGAATCGTAGTGGGCGGCTCACGGCGAGGCCGGGAGTTTCCGAAACGTTTTATGTAAAGGGGGCGCAACGACATGTCCGAGAAGCCTATCGTGGTGGCGATTGCCGGGGGCACGTGTTCCGGCAAGACCGAAGTGGCTCGCGAAATCGCGGGTCGATTCGCGGCGCGAAAGCCCCTGATCCTCTCGATGGACGGTTACTATCAGGATCTCTCCTCGCTGTCGCCCGAGAAACGCGAGCTCTGCAACTTCGACGTCCCCGAGGCGATCGACAGCGTTCTGCTTCGCAAACACATCTTCGCGCTTTCGCAGGGCGAGCCGATCGAGAAACCCGCGTATTCCTTCGCCGAGCACGTGCGTCGCCCCGAGACCGAACGGATCGTTCCCGAGCCGAATACGTTGGTTCTTTTCGAAGGACTCTTCGCCCTGTATTGGCGCGAAATCCGCGAGTTGTGCAACCTGCGCGTCTTCTTGGAGATCGATCCGGGCACGGCGCTCAAGCGCCGGCTCGAACGCGATCAAGTCAAGCGCGGACGCGACGCCGCGTCGATCGTGAAGCAGTACAACGAGAGCGTCAAACCGATGTACGACAAGCACGTCATGCCGACGCGGATCTTCGCCGACGTGGTGCTCGACGGACTCGGGTCGATTCCGCATCTGGCCAACAAGGTGATCGGTCTCATCGCCGAATTGCCGACGCACCCCTCCTGAGTCGAGGCCGCCGCGCCTTTCTCCCGCGTTCAGCGTCGAACTCGTCGCTTGGCCCACAGGGCGAGCGTTTCGCGTCCGATCTTCGCGTTGTGACGAATATCGACCGGGAATCGCCGATGGAAGAGAATCGTGTGGATCGCGCGCGTGTGAGCGTAGCGCGATCCGATCTCGAGGAGTTCGAGACGTATCGTTTCGAGTTCGCGCGGACGTCGGCGACCGGGTTCCAACTCGACGCATAGAACGGGAATCGCCGAGGATGGGGCGCGCGTCATGCTCGCATCGTCGTCGGGGACGATCGCGACCAGCGCCGTCCGGCGCACCGCGGGGTGGGAGTCGAAGACGCGCTCGCACGGGATCGTAAAAAGGGTTTCCGACGCCGTGACGACGCGATGCGACTTGCGTCCGCAAAACCAGAGGCGACCCGCGTCGTCGAGATAGCCGACGTCGCCCATGCGGTGATACACGCCGCCTCGGACGCGATCCTCGATCTTAGCCAGGGCCGTTGCGTCGGGACGATGGATGTATTCGCGCGTGACGACGGGTCCCTTGACGGCGATCTCGCCGATCTCGCCCGGGGCGACGCGCAGATCGTCCGACCACTGGGGGATCGGTTCGTCCACGATTCGGATAATCTCGATCTCGACTCCGGGGACGGGGCGACCGACGCACGTCCCCGCGCCTTGGGCGGTGCGCGCCGCCGTTTCGCCCAGGATTTCGCCGCTTGCGATCGACGCGACGGGAAGTGCCTCGGTCGCCCCGTAAGGGGTGAAGATTTCGACTCCGGGCGACAGCGTGGTCGAGAATCGCTCCAAATCTTCGGGCGAGGCGGGGGCTCCGGCCGAAATCGCCCTCCGGAGCGTTGGGAACTTTGCGCCGCGGCGAACGCCCCAACGCCCGACGTTGGCGATCAGAGCGGGCGAGGCGAACATGTTCGTCGCGTTCCAGTCGTTGGCGGCGGCCACGATGCGCCGCGGATCGGCGCGGCCGGGTCGTGTCGCGTCCATGTCGGGGACGATCGAGGTCATTCCGAGCGCGGGCCCGAAGAGAGCGAAGAGAGGAAAGGTCGAAACGTCGCGCTCGCCGGGAGCGATGCCGTAGACCCGTTTGAGAAGATCGATCTGCGCCTCGAAAACGCCGTGCGTGTAGACCGCGCCCTTGGGCGGACCGGTGCTCCCGCTGGTGAACAGGATCGCCGCCGTCTCGTCGGCGCGCGTGGCGGCCAGGATGGAACCCTCGTTCGCCCGGGCGCGGCCGATTCTTCGAACCTGCGACAGGGTCCGTCCCTTCGGAAAGAGTCGAGGACCGACGGAGATGAACGTGCGGAGCGTGGCGCGTCCCCATCCGAGGACGACACGCGCGGCATGGGCCTTGGGGATGCCGATGAAGGCCTCGGGCGCGGCTTGGGCGAGACACGCCTTGAGGTTGCGCACTCCCATTCCGGGATCGATGAGGACGGGGACCGCGCCGACCTTGAACAAGGCGAACGCGAGAGCGAAGAAATCGAATCCCGGCTTGACCATAAGAACCGTGCGCACGCCGCGCCCCACGCCGATCCGGGCGAGGCCGCGCGCGATGGCGTCGCTTTCTTCGTCGAGGCGCGCGAAGGTCCATGATCGGTAGCGAATTCGGCGCGTGGCGCGCGAGACCTTCTGAACGACGATGGCGGTTTCGTCGGGCTGGAGTCTCGCCATGCGGGGCAGATGCGAGGCGATGTTGATCGAGTCGGAAGCCAATTCAGCGCGCCTCCGCCGGCCGGTCGAGAAACTCGCGGATCGCGGGAATCAACTCGTCGGCGGCGTCTTCGAGAACGTAGTGTCCCGCGTCGTCGAACCGGTGCACTTCGGCGCGGGGGAATCGCCGCGCCCACTCGTCCAGGAAATGACGATCGAAGACGAAATCGCGCAGTCCCCATCCGATCAGCATCGGGACTCGGTCGAAACGGTCGAGGCCCGCCTCGACGTCGGCCACGATCGAGTAGGCCGGGTCCGACGGGCGAAGCGGAATGTCCTCGACGAATCGCAGCACGGCGATCCGATGGGCCCACGAATCGTAGGGCGCGCGATAAGCACGACGCAGCCGCGCGTCGAGCGGGCGCCGCTTGCATCCGACGAACGAGGCCGCGACCGCGAATGCATTGAGACCGCGCACCATGAGGGCGCCGACCCCGGGCGCGCGACAAAGGGAGAGAGCCAACGGGAATCGTTTCGATTCGGGAAGTCGAAACGCCGCCGTGTTGAGGACCACGAGACGCGCGACCCGCTCGGGATGGCGCGAGGCCCAGGCCATGCCGATCGTTCCGCCCCAATCGTGCATCACGAGATCGATGCGCGGGCCGAGATCGAGCGAGTCGATCAGTTTCTCGAGGTCGTCGACGCGCCGCCGGAGGATGTATTCGTAAACGTCGTCGCCGGGTTTGTCGGAGAGTCCGCACCCGATATGATCGGGGACGATGCAGCGGTGGGTGTCGCGCAGCGCGCGGACCAGGTTGCGGTAGTAGAAGGACCAGGTCGGATTGCCGTGGACCATGACGACGGGATCGCCGCGCCCCTCGTCGAGATAGTGGAGACGCACGCCGCCGAGATCGAGAAAGCGACCCTCGAAAGGATAGAGGCTCTTGTCCACCTCGTCCACTCGGTCCACCCCGTCCACCTTTCTTTTTACCATTCGATCCCGAGCATCATGCAGTTGAGCCCGCTGCCGATTCCGAGAAACGCCACGCGATCGCCCGTTTCGAGCGCGCCGCGTTCTTCGGCCAGGGCCGCCGTGATCGGGAGCGACACGGTACCGATGTTGCCGAGGAATTCGAAGGTCGGGAAGTCCTTTTCGGGATCGATGCCGAGCGTCGAGAGAATCTTGTCGCGGTGCGGCGCGCCGACTTGATGACACACGGTCTTGTCCACGTCTTCGGCCGATTTCCAACCGACCTCGGGAAGAAACGCCTCCCACGTCCTGCGGCCGAGCTCGACCCCGTATTTCAGGACCGACGCCGAGTCGGTCATCATGAACGGCTTCCAAGAGCCCGGTTGCGGACTCTCGATTCCCCAGCGGCAGAGCTCGTGATGTTCGGGCGCGTTCATCTGGTTCCCGCCCAGGATGCGGCGTCGTCTCGGGCCGAACGATCCGTCGGTCACCACGACGGCGACGGCGCCCGATCCGCCCGTGAGCGTGGCGAGACACTTGATGAAGGTCGGCATGTCGCGCATTTGGAGCATCCGCTCGATCTGGATCTCGATGATCTCGCGCGAGGTTTCGCACGACACGATCATTCCGGCGCGGACCTGGCCGAGTTCGATTCGATTGGCGATATCGACGATGCCGTTGATCACTCCGAGACAGGCGTTGCTCACGTCGAAGACCGATGCCTCGGGGCTCGCGCCGATCGCGTGCGCGACGGCGCAGGCCGCGGCGGGCTCGTAGAGGTCGCGACAGACGCCGCCGAAGATGACGACCTCGATGTCGCGCGGCGAGACGCCGGATTGAGCGAGCGCCTTGCGCGCGGCGGCGATGGCGCCGTTCGAGACGCGAAACCCCGGTTCCCACCACCGTCGCTCGCGCACGCCCGTCATGTGCTCGAGTTGGCCGGGGGCGATGTGGAGCGCGTCGTAGACGGGAGCGAGCCGCGCCTCGAGTTCCTCGGTCGTCACGACCTGGGGCGGGAGCTCGTAGGCAATCGTGTCGATGTGGGCCTTCGTATAGCGCATGTCAACCGGCCTTGAGCGTGAAATCCTTCAACTGGTAGATCGGCAATCCGTCGGCGAGGACCCACCCGTCGGCCCGGACCATGCGGTGCGCGTCGTCCAGCTCGGTCACGTTCGCTTCGACGCCCATCGTCCCCGCGGTCGGGAGAATCTGTCCCCGGTATACCCATGTGTGCTTCTCGCCCGGGGCGGTCGTCTCGAATCGCGGATCGGGTCCGCCGTCCCAACGCTCGACGGCGACCACCTTCAGGAGTTGGAGAAACGATTCGAGTCCGAGCGAACCGGGACAGACCGGGTCCTGGAAGAAATGGGCTCGGAAGAGCCATTCGGCGGGATCGACCTTCTTCGATCCGCGAATGAAACCGAGTCCGTGCGCCCCGCCGTCGGGAACGAAAAGATCGATCCGGTCGACCATCCTCAAGTGCCCGGCGGTCCCGCGCAAGTCGCCTCCGGCCATGCGAACCGTTTGGTCGAGGCGCGGATCGGGCGTTTTGGGAACGAGCGCGCGCCCGGGAAAGGGGGGCGAGTCGGGGTAGTCGAAGCTGCGTCCGCGCGCCGTTTCGTCGGGCGAGGGTTCGTAGGGACGGGCTTCGCGGATGCCGACTTGACCGGCCAGCGCTTCGTCGGAGAAGAAGCCGAAATACGTCTTGCCGCTCATGACGAGGCGATCGGAGGCGCGGACCTCGAAATCGAAGTACTGGATGATCATGCCGCCCGTTTTGGAAACGTCGGTCAGGCGGGCGACGGTTCGCAATGTCCCCACGTTGGGAGCGACGGCCTCGTACTGCGTCACCTCGCCTCCCAGGTTGCGGTAGTGGAGCGGCGCGTCGTAGGCGAGGGCCGAGCCGACGTAGGCCGACGTCCAGCCGCAACTCTGGAGCGCCACTTCGAGCAACACGGCGTAGGGCATCGCCTCCTGGTTGTTCGCGCGGAAGTACCATTCTTCGGGCGGCACGTCGTATTCGGCCACGGTTCGCGCGCCCGCTTTGAGAACGAACGGTTCGCCCTCGACGCGCACGATTCGGTCGAGAAACTGGTATGGCGTGCGCGGGAGACGGGCGATGAATCGAGACCCGTCGTCGAACGGGCGATACGCCTCGCCGTATGCCGCCGAGGGGAGGCCGTTGGTGAATTCGAGAAGACGGTCGTAGTCGTAGGGGGGATGGACGGGGTCGATGGCGGCGCCACTCCACAAGCGTTCCAAATCCTCGCGCGTCACGCCGCTCAGGCGGACCGTCATGTCCCCGATGTCCACGATCGGTTTGCCGTCGGCGTACATCGTCGCGTTGGCGATCGCATAGGGTTCGGGGCGGAATCCGACCTCCTTGAGCGAGACGTCGTAGGCGACGGTGCGGGTGGATTCGATCACTTGTCCGCGACACTTGAGGCGGCTCGCGATGCCCGGGACGGGCTCGAAGACGGCTCGACCGTCGTCCTCGGCGATCCATCCCATGCGCAGGAGAAAGATCCGGAGCGTGTGGAGACAACACTCGTACATCAGGGTCCCCGGCATGACCTGGTCGTCGACGAAATGACAGGTGAGGAACCAGTCGCCCGGATGGATGTCGGCCTCGGCGCGGATTCGGCCGATGCCGAAACGCCCGCCTTCGGGATCGAGCTCGACGACGCGATCCACCAGGTGCATTCGTCCGCCGGGGATGCGAAGCGGATTTCGCATTCCCAGGTTCGCGAAAAGGGGACCGAAGCCGGCGGCAAAGTCGCCCGCGCGCAACGCGTCGAGTTGGGCCTCGGAATACGTTTCGCGCGTCATCGCGACGAGCGGTTTCCAGTCGGACGGACGAATCCCGCGTTGGGGACGCCGATCCAGGCCCGATTCGACGATGCCGCGCCCGGCGGCGAGATCCTCGGCGGTGAAGAAGCCCGCGCATCCGTCGCGCATCGACAACAGCGGTTCGCCGTCCACCGTTCCGTCGAAGTTGAAGCGGAAGAGATACGTGTCGCCCTGACGGAAGAAACGCTCGATTCGAATGTCGTAACGAATCGTGCTCCCGGCGCGGGGGAGCGCGCGATGGAAGGTGACGGCGGCGTCGAGCAGTCGGTAGACGGCGAGACCCTGGGTCTCGAAGTCGATGCCGAGATAGCCCGACAGGAACAGGTCGGCTTGTCCCGCCTCGACGGCGATGCAGGTGGCGATGCGTCCGCCGTCGAGATACCAGGCGCCCGGGAGAACGTCGTGTTCGGTGACGACGCGGCCGTGGGTCATCGAGCGCGGTTCGCCCTCGACCTCGACGATTCGGTCGACCAGCATCAGGGGTTCGTCGGGAAGACGGACGCGGGTCGGGTGGGCGTCGACGGGAGCGAACTCGGGCCCGAGCACGCGGGCGATGGAGCCGACGGCGAATTCCATGCACTGGTCTCGGTCGAGAAACGCCCTTGCGGCATGAGCGTCTCGCTCATGTTCTTCAATTCTTCTTGGACCGGGAGTCGAAGGCGCGGGCGCGAACGCCGTGCCGCCTTGCATTCGTTCCAGGACCGATATCTGGAACGCGATGTTTTCCTGCATGGTGCGGACCATGTCGTCGGAGAAGCGAAGGAAGACCTCGTGCGCCTGCAATCGGGCCTTCTCGCCCGCTTCCATCTGGGCGACCAGCGATTCCAGGCCGGTTGCTCCGACGGCGACGCCGACGGGACGCTGGCTGGAGACCGACGCGGCGGACCGCGCGGCGACCGGTACGAGGGGAGGCGCGGGTTCAACGACTCTGCGAGGTTCTGGGGTGGAGGGCGATTCGTCGGGCGTCTCGATGCGCGTTTGCCGTCGAGGTTCGGGGACCGTGAACGGAGCTCCACCTAGGGCGAGGCGCAGGGTGCGGCTCGCGCGCGGCCGATCTCGGAGGACCTCGGCGGGGCGGTCGAGAACGGCGGCCGAATCGCCATAGAGGGAGCGCAAGTCCACGGCCACGCCCTCGGCGGCGAGCTGGCCGATCATTCTCAAGACGCTGCCGACGATGCCGCTCGAGCTGTGGCACGCGGACCGGGCGACGTGGGGGCGGTCTTCGAGGATCTCGCCGATCATGCGACTGCACGATCTTCCCGGTCCCATTTCGAGAAAGAGGCGGACGCCGTCCGAGTAGGCGGCGTTGACGACCTTGGGAAAATCGATCCCCTTGACGGCCTGGGCGACGACCGAGTCGGCCGTGCTCTCGCGACCGATCTCGTAAGATTTTCCCCATGCGCCGCTGTAGAAGAGGATGTCTTTCGGCGCGTTGGTGTCGAAAAGGTGGAGTTCGCGATACGGTTTCTCGACCTCCTGGGCGACTTCGCAGTGAACGGTCGTCACGCCGTGGAGGGGGAAGAACTGACATTCGAGACTCTTGATGAGTTGCTCGACCGCCTTGCGATCGCCGCCGATCACCGTTTCGTGCACCGTGTTGACGATCAGGTTGTAAACCATCTTCCGGTTCTTGAGCGCGGCGCGCAGATCCATGGCGGGACGGTCGATCACCCCGAGGACCCAGTCGACGGCCTTGTTGGTCGGGAGTTTCCAGGCTTTTCGCGCGGCGTTGCACGGACCGGCCAGGTCTTGGGTGAAAAGGGTCGATTCCCTGACGCGCCTGAGCATGCCGTCGCGGTCCGTCCAGACCTCGAGGGCGAAGAGTCCGGCCGACTCGCCCAGACTGTAGCCCACCACGGCCTGGGGACGGACGCCGAACGACCGAATCAGGTCGCTGACCGCCGTCCCGAGCGCCACCTGGCCGAAGATCACGGCCTGGAGGTTCTCGTCGATCCGTTCGATCGGGACGTTGCGCCAGAACAGGTCGGGGACGAATTGATCGTGGAGATAAAGATTGCGCGCGTCCTGGCGTCGGAACACCTCGGGCCACTCGAGGGCCAAGTCGCGTCCCATTCCCACGAAGTGATTCCCCGAACCGGGGAATACGAAAGCGATCTTTCCCTGTTTGGCTAGGGGCTTGGGAGAGTAGAACACGCGATCGCGGAAACGATCCGAGGGCGATGGACTCGGCGTCTTCTCGGCGGTCGGCGGGTCGGTTGTTCCGAGGCGTTTGTCGGGAGTCTCTCGAAGAGAACGAACGGCGGCGTCGATTTCGGCCAGGAGCTCCTCTCGGTCGCGCGCGACGAGCGACAGGGCGCGATGGTGCGTCGCGGGGGTTTCGGAGGACAGGCGAAACCAGGTTCGCGCAAGGGATTCGACGTCGGCGCTCGACGCTTCGGGTTCCTGGGCGAGGGCGCGGAGATGTTCCAAGGCGCGGACGAGGCCGGGCGGATCGTCGCCGCGCGCGACGAACAGGGCCTCGGCGCGCCGGCCCAACGGTTGACGTCTTTCGACGGTTTCGACCGACTCGGCGGTCCGCGCGTGTTCTTCGAGCACGACGTGCGCGCAATTGCCGTCGATGCTGAACGCGCTAACGGCGGCGCGGCGCGGGCCCTCGACGCGGTTGCGCAACCAATACTGCGGCGCGCAAGGGAAGAGAAAACGCTTTTCATCCGCGTCGTCCGGTCCCGAGATTTCGGAGAGCGGCGTTTGAAGCCCGGTCAGAGGCGGAAGAATCTCCTGGTAGAGCACGAGACAGGTCTTGACGAACGAGGCGAGTCCGGAAGCGGCGCCCGCGTGGCCGACGTCGGCCTTCGCGCTGCCGAGACACCGCGCGTTCTTTGCCTGCCCGAAGAATCCGGACAACGCCTGGGATTCGACCCGGTCCTCGTCGGGATGTCCGCTGCCGTGCGTTTCGACGTAGCCGATCGAGTCGGGATCGACGCCGGCGTCGTCGTAGGCGCGCCCCAGCGCGGCGCGATACGTCTCGACGTCCGGGACGGCGCCGTCTCCGGCGCCTCCGCCCGCGGCGCCGATTCCCTTGACGATCGCATAGATCCGGTCGCCGTCGCGCACGGCGTCGTCCAGGCGCTTGAGAACGACGGCCGCGGCGCCTTCTCCCACGAGGGTTCCGTCGGCGGCCGTGTCGAACGGACGAGCCCGGCCCGAGCGGGAATAGCGCCGCACGGCGTCGGTGGCCAGAACGGCGCGCGCGTCGCCCGACAAATCCACGGCGCCGACCAGGGCGTGGTCCAGGTCGCCGTTCTGCAACGCGCGCACGGCGGTTTCGAGCGCGCTCAGGCCCGAGTTGTCTTCGCTCGATACGGCGAAGCTGGGGCCGCCGATGTGAAACTCGCGCGCGATCCGGCTCGCGACGACTCCGCCGAGCGATCCCATGGTGCGGTTCGCCGTGAGGGGCGGACCCGCGGCCTCGCGCAGCGACGCGGTCCACTCGCGCATCTCTTCGGGCGACAGGTCGAGTTCGAGCGCCCGGGCCCAAGCCGGAGCGCGATCGGGAATCGACCATCGGAAGCTGTAGTTGTTGGTGTTGAGATCGAGTCCGATGCCGATAAAGACCCCGGTGTTGAGTCGGCTTTCTTTGCTCAGGTTCGAATCGGCGATGGCGTCCGCGGCCACGTTCAACATGAGCATTTGTTGCGGGAGCGTTTCTTGGATCTCGACCGGCGGAATCCGGAACCGGTCGGACGGGATCTCGAGTTCGTCGAGGAAGAACCCTTGGATCGACTCGGCGTCGCGCCCCTCGCTCGCGAGCCAGTCGCTTCGCTCGACTCCCCACCAACGTTGTTCGGCGGCTTCGCACGCGGGTTTGGGAGTGGCCGTCGTATCGCCGCCGAGAACTCGTTCCTGGAAGGCTCGAAGCGATTTCCACGGACCGAATCGCGCGCCCATCCCAACCACCGCGATCTGGGCGGCTTGGGGGCGCTGGAGATCGACGGATACCGCCGTGCTCGTTCTCGGGCTCGATCCGGTCCATTCTTCGAGCAGGAGGTGGGCGTTGATCCCGCCGAAGCCGAACGCGCTCACGGCGGCCCGGCGCGGCGCATTGCCGTGCGTCTCCCACGGACGCGGCTCGGTCAGAACCTCGAATGGGCTCGCGCTCAAGTTCAGGGAGGGCGACGCGCGTTCGAAGTTCGCCGTCGGGGGAAGGAGTTTCTCGCGCAGGGCGAGGAGCGTCTTGATAACCGACGCGGCGCCCGCGCCCGTGAGTAGATGACCCACGTTCGACTTGACCGCTCCGATGACGCAACGTTTCGAACTGGGCGGCCCGCAGTTCTCCCAGAGTGTCTTGAGGCTCTCGATCTCGACGGCGTCGCCGACGGGCGTTCCCGTCGCGTGGCACTCGATGAAGTCCACGTCGTCGGGTTCCCACGCGGCGCGTTGGTAGGCCGAGAGCATGGCGCGGAGTTGACCTTCGGACATCGGTGCGAGAAGCGCGCCGCCGACGTCGTTCGACAAACCGATGCCCGCGATCGCGGCGTAAATGCGGTCGCCGTCGCGCACGGCGTCGGCCAGGCGCTTGAGAACGAGAATCCCGGCGCCCTCGCCCACGACGAGGCCGTCGCCCTTCACGTCGAAGGGGGAGCAGACGCCCGACGGCGAGAGCGCGCGGAGCTGCGAGAACCCCATCTGGGTGTAGAGGCTGTCGGGGCGCGACATGCCGCCCGCCAGCATGGCGTCGGCGCGACCCGAAAGCAACTCCTCCATCGCGAGCCGGATCGCATAAAGCGACGAAGCGCACGCGGCGTCGAGCGTGAGGCTGCCTCCGCCGAGACCGAGCGCGCGCGCGAGAACGCCCGCGGGCAAAGCCGTCACGTAGCGACTCAACGGATCGACCCGCCGCACCGGGCCGGCCGGAGCGTTCCGGCCTCGCAGAATCTTCTCTTCGAAGGTCCGGCCCAGGTACTCGCGCGACAGGGCCGACGACTCCTCGGTGGGAAGCGCGATGTTTCCCAACACGACGCCGACCCGACGGCGGTCGAGGCGGTCGGTCACGGCATCGGCGAAGGCCGCGCGACCCGCGTGGAGACAGAGGCGGAAGAGGGGATCGAGTCGCTCGACGAGCTCGCGGCGGATATCGAGATCCGTAAGATCGAGGGGAGGCAGGTCGTCGAGGAAGCAGGCTCGCGGCGAATAGACCTTGTCGGGTTTGCCCGGTTCGGGATCGAAGGCTTCGGACGGGTCGAGCAGCCATCGCCCCGGCGGGGCTTCGCGCGAGACGCCGACGCGGGCCAGGATGTCGGACCAGAAACGCCCCAGATGGTCCGTCGGACGTCCGTCCGACGGATTGGGCAAAGACGGGAAAACGCCCCCCATCCCGACGATGGCGACCTGGCGGGCGTCGTTCATGTCTCAATCTCGTTGCGGCGGAACGCTTCGTTGAGCGAGCGGTCGATCACGCACTCGTAACCGTCTAGCCGGGCGAAAACCTTGTCCGTTCGCGGATCGAGGAATTCGATGTCGGCCCACGCGGCGCTTGCGGTGTCGCGCGTGACGCGGATCGAGATGCGCGCGCCGTCGGGCGGCGTCTCCTGGAACTGCCGGAAGCTCCGCGCGTGACAAGGCAGAGAGCACGAGCCGGTGCGCTCGAAGGTCCACAGGACCATCATCTGGAACGCGCTGTCGAGCGCGAGAGGATCGGAGAGCCAGCGCCCTCGAAGGGGATTGCGTATCCACGCCGCGGGCGGAGGACACGGCTTGGTGCGGCCGGCGACGCCCTCGGGCGAGATCGCGCCGAGCCGGTCGATTCCTTGAAGATCGGGACCGTGGAACAGGCGACCGTCTTCATAGAACGTGCGCGGCACGGGCGAGGAGGCATCGGACTCCGCGGCGGCCGAAGAGGTCGGCGCGGACGCCGAAGAAGTCGGCGCGGACGCCGAAGAAGTCGGCGCGGACGCCGAAGAAGTCGGCGCGGACGCCGAAGAAGTCGGCGCGGGTGGAAGATTGGAGGTTAGAACGACTTCGCATCGCGCGTAAACGATTTCGTGTCCCCGTGCGTCGCCGCCGCGCATCTCGACGTGGACGGTCCAGACCCCGTCCGTTTTCTTGGCTTTTCCCGCGAAGACGCGGACGGAGCGCGAGGCGAGACCGTCGAGAATCACGCCCTTGAGGACGCGCAGCTCGTTGAAACCGTGGAAACGCAGGCCCGGATGCGTGTGCATCGCGCCGTGGGCCATCCATTCCACCATCATCGCCATGGGAACCACCGCCCGGCCGTCCATGACGTGCGAGCGCAGGAAGGGGAACCGTTCGACATCCACTTCGAGACTGAAAGACGGCGCGAGATCCTCGTTCGGGGAGGGCGATGCCGCGGCGGGGGAGTCGGGTCCTTTGAGAGAAGGGAAAACGCCCGTTCCGCCGAGGATGACGATTTCGACCGCGCCGTCGGACGAACGAGGGACGGACATTTCCCGAACGAGATAATCGGCTCCGGCTCGAAGGTCGATCAGGCCGATGCCCTCCTGCTCGAAGACCTTCGCGAGCGAAGCGGTGACCATCCCGCCGTTCCACGGGCCCCAATTGACCGAGACGACGCGGCAATCCGGGCGGCGTCTCGATTCGCGCTGCGCGAACTTGTTGAGCGCTTCGTTCGCCATCGCATAGTCCGACTGTCCCGCGCGACCGAAACGTCCGGTGGAGGAGGAGAACAGGACGATCGCCGAGAGCGGGTCGTCGGAGGAAGCTTCGAGAAGCGCGCGGAGACCGGCGACCTTCGTGTCGTAGACGCGGTCGAACTGCTCGGGCGTCTTCTCTACGATCAAGCGGTCGGCCAGAACTCCCGCGCCGTGGATCAACGCCTTGATGGGGCCGTGTTGCTCGCGAATCTCGTCGAGAACGCGCCCGACCGCTTCGGCGTCGCGAACATCGACCGAACGATAGATCGCTTTGGCTCCGGTCGCCTCGATGCGGCCCAAGTTGGATCGAATCTCGCGGGCGGAGGCGATCGCTCGATAGCGCTCGCCGATTTCGCGGGGAGAAATCCCGTGTCCGCCTTGCTGCGCGAGAGCCTTCTTGATTTCGGATTCGGCGGTCAAGCAGGCGAGCCACTCGGGTTCGACCTCGGGCCAAGGCGTGCGGCCGAGAAGAACGAGAGTCGGACGAAAAGCCGCTCCCATGGCGACCGCGACCTCGGCGGTGACGCCGCGCGCGCCGCCCGAGAGGACGACGACGTCGCCTTCGGCTAGCGGCGGTTTCGCCGCGGCGGGAGATACCTCGACGAGAGGGGCGGTTTCGAGCGACAACGTGCGCGTTCCGGAAGCGGACAAACCGACTTCGACCGGACCGGAGAGAAGGATCTCGTCCGCCAGACGTCGCGCGGTTTCCTCGACGCTGAGGTTGGGGGCGAGATCGATCGCCTTGCACGCGACTTCGGGCCACTCGTGCGCGGCTGTCTTGACGAGTCCGGCCAGAGCGCCGTCGAGCGGCTCGCGATCGGTCGCGGGCGCCGTCAGTCCGAAAGCGCCGTCGATGCGCGAGACGGCGGCGAAAAGCGCGCCTCCGTTTTCCTTCGCGTTTTGCCGCAACGCGGGCGCGGCGGCCTGGAGCGTCCGGAAGGAATTCTTGAGGAATGCGTCGTCCACGCCGTCGCCCGACGCGACTAGGACGAGGCCGCCGAGGTTGGCGGGCCACTCCGTGGTGCGGATCTCTTCCGCCGCCGTAGGGCTCACGACGATCGGCTCGGGAAATCCTCTCTTCTCGAGTTCCTTCGCGAGATCCCGGGCCAGGGCCTCGTCGTCGCCGACGAGACAGAAAACGGACCGCGGCGCGATGCGAATCGAGGATCGCCCGTCTTGCGGAAGATCTTTCAGGGTGAGGACACTGCGCTGGAGCGGCGCGACGGGACGCACGTCTTTCGAATCGGCGGGACTCTCGACATCCGGCGTCGTCGGTTTCGATTCGCGCCCAGCGGCGGCGGTCTGAACCTCGGCGGACACGGTCTGCCCGAGGAAATCGACGACTTCGCCCAGTGTGCGAAGCCGTCCCAGGTCTTCCGCCTTGACGTCGGGCGAGCCGGGAAGACGTTCGCGCAACGCGGCGAAGATCTCGACCCGTTTGATCGAGTCGATCCCGAGATCGCTGTCGAGGCTCATGTTGAGTTCGAGCATTTCGGAAGGATAACCGGTCTTTTCCGCGACGACTTCGAGAAGCACGGCCGTGGCATGGGCATCTTGCCCATGTCTTGGAGTGGCATGAGCGTCCCGCTCATGTTCTTCATCTGTCACGGGCGAGACGCCCGTGCCACGGCCGCCCAAGAACTCGACGATTTGACCGAGGGTTTGAAGCGATGCGAGTTCTTCGGGCCGGACGACCGGAGCCCCCGGGAGTCGCTCTTGAAGGGCCGAGAGAATCTCGACCCGTTTGATCGAATCGATCCCGAGATCGGAATCGAGCGTCATGTGCGGCTCGAGCATCTCGGCG
>JAFGFN010000075.1 GCA_016931035.1 Candidatus Sumerlaeota bacterium | reverse complement strand
CTCGCTTGCTATGGAATCGAACCCCTACTACCCAACTTCCGGACTCAGTCTCCCTCAATTCTCGGTGCTCAGTCAAGATGCGCCCAGATAAAGGGCCAATTCCATGGCGTGGTAGTCGCCCCACATCGAGGATTCGCCTTGCGGCGCCTGCTTGCCGGCCGGAATGTAGTCCCACCCGTTGGGACGATGATACACCGAGTGCAGAATGAGTCCCTGATGACGAAGATCCTCGCTCAGGTAGGGAGAGGAGAACAAGGAACGCGCGACGGTGAGGCCCGCCTGATAGTACTTCCGTCCCTGCGCCGATCGCAGTCCCAGATACCGCCCTAGGCGCAAGAGGCCCTGGGCGGCGATGGTCGCCGCCGAGCTGTCCACCGGCTCGTGCGGGTTGTCGGGACGCGAACGCTTCTCGAGGTATCCGGGCATTCGGGCCAGGCCGGGCGCGCCGGTGTCCCAGTAGGGGATTCCGTCGGTGGGGGTGTTCTCGATGTAGAAGTCCGCCGTCGCCTGAGCCGTCAGGAGAAAGACCCGCTCGATCTCCTTTCGCCCGCCGAAGGGTTCGATCTCCCGGTCGTCGAGAGTCTTGAAGCATTCGAGCTGTTCGGCGTAACCGAGCAGGATCCACGCCAAGCCGCGCGTCCAGGTGGTGAACGGGGAATAGCCTTGCTGCGTACTTGGGCAGCGGTATCGGCCGTCGGTCATGTTGAAGACGCTCTCGTGCGCGACTCGCCCGCGCACGTCGTAGGCGTCGCGTCCCTCGCCGAAGTAGACGTTGTAGCGCGCCGTGTTGACCGCGTGCTCCACGGTCCGGCCGAGGAGCGAAATCTTGTGATCGCATTCTCCCATCAGGCAGTGGCCGAGCTTGTGAGCCAACATCAGCGCGCGGCACGAACGGATCGTGTCGCTGAAAAGCGAATGCGGGCCGTTGAAGGAATGGATGAAACCCGTTCCGTCGTGCGTGACCGACCAGCGCGCGGCCTGCACCGCGCCCGAGACCTTGAGCGCGAGCTCGAAGAAGTTGAGCGCGTCCTCGTTTTCTCGAGTGCGGCCTTCGAGCGCGAGGCGGCGGAGATTGCCGTAGGTCGATACGTTGTTGAACCCGTGGTCGTGGACGCCCGTGTGACTCACGTGAGGCGCCATGTGGCGGATCGTGTTCTCGCGCCCGAGGCGCAGGAACCGCTCGTCGCCCGTTGCGTCGTATTGGAGGATTTGACATCCGAACTGGAATCCTTGAGTCCATTCGGTCCAACCGCGCGCCGTATAGCGTCCTTTCGCCGTGAAAACGGGCGAACCTTTCGACGGATCCCACGCCTTGTTCAAGTTCAATATCTTCGCGCCCGAGAGGTCGAAGAACCGTTCGACGCGGGAGAGAAGCGACTTGGGGCGAATGCGGCGATCGACGTTCATGCCAATCCTCATGTCATGCGCGCGCGCGTTCTTCGTTCGCAATCGAGCACGAGTCGACGATTGCTCGACGAGAGCGAACCGTCTCTCGTCGCGTCGTCTTCTCGAGGCATCGTATCGACGGTAGGGCGAAGAATCAACCCGTATCGCAAGAGCGCGCGACGTCGCAACCGCTCTCGAGTCGCGACGCGAAGCGGACGAATCGTCGTTTGTAGGGATCGCGAGTCTGCGTTGTCGATGACCGAGCGAGACGAGAGAGGAAATGCGCGTGCGAAAAAAAACGGCGCGATGCGTCTTTCGTCTTGACAAACACAGCATGATTTCGCGAAAAAGAGTAGAGCTCTGCATTCGGAGAGCTCGAAGAATCGTTTCGACGAGCCGGCGTTGCTTCGAATGTTCCGGCGACACGACGCACCGGCGGGAAGAGCGAAGAAGCGCGAGACTCCGAGAAGCGGTTCACACAAGGGGTGTGTAGAGTATCCATCTTACAGCAGAAAGGGGTGAACACGATCATGGCGAAGAAAGTAGCCAAGAAGAAAGTCGCGAAGAAGGCGGCGAAGAAGAAAGTAGCCAAGAAGAAAGTCGCGAAGAAGGCGGCGAAGAAGAAAGTCGCCAAGAAGAAAGCCAAGAAGTAGCACGTGAATCCTAGGCCGGGGTGCGTCCCGGCCATTGCATCGATCAGGCGCCCTCTCGACGGGCGCCTTTTCTTTTCACTTGCTCCTTGTGAGTTCTCTCCCTCGCGTGTATCTTTTCTGCCGTCGCGTTCCGCTCGACCGGGCGACGGCCTGGGACGGAGCTTCGCGATCGACGCCCCGCCGCCGCCGACCCCGAAAGGGACGCAGGGACTGGAGCGTCGCGGGCCAACGAGATCCCTCCGCAACCTCCGGCGCGACGCCCCTGCTACAACGATGATCGACTGGATTCACTCCCTTTCCGCCTCGATCAAGCTGGCGCTCACGCTTCTCTCTCTGGTCGGCGTCATGCGCGCGAAAGCGCCTTTGGGCGCGGCGTTCTTTTTCGGCGCCGTCGTTCTATGGTTCTTCTTTCCGGTCCCGTCGAGCGTCTTTGCCTGGGCCGTCGTCAAGGGGCTGTCGTCGGGAGAAACGCTTCTGATCGTCTGCATCGTCGTGATTCTCATGAGCTTCTCGTCCGCGCTCAAGACGACGGGGCAGATCGATCGGATCATTCAGTCTTTTCGCGCCGTGGTCGGTCCTAGCCGCATCAGCCTCGTGGCGTTTCCGGCGCTTATCGGTCTGCTGCCGATGCCGGGCGGAGCGATCTTCTCGGCCCCGATGGTCGAGGCCGCCGTCAAGGACGTCGACATCTCGTCCACGCGATCCACGGTGGCCAACTACTGGTTCCGTCACGTGTGGGAGTTCTGGTTTCCCCTCTTTCCCGGAGTCATCCTGTTTCTGACGCTGACGCAAGTCCCGATCGGACAATTCGCCCTCCGCCAGATTCCTCTGACCGCTCTCGCGTTCGTTTTGGGCTACGTCTTCATCTTGCGCGGAGTTCGCATGGGCGACGGTCCGCGCCGCCGAGACTATTCGCGTCGCACGGTCACGGCGTTCTTGCGCGAGCTGATTCCGATCTTCATCGTGGTCGGGACCGTCGTTCTCGTCATCCCGATCGTCGGACGGCTCGCGGACGTTCTGGGGATCGAGAACAAGTTCCTCCAGAACTCGTTTCTGGTGCTCGGTTTGTTCTTCGGCCTGATCTGGCTCTTCTTTTTCCGCGGCCTGACGTGGATCGGGTTGGGCCGCTTGATCGTGGGGAAACACATTCTCACGATGGTGGCCATGGTGTTCGGATTGATGGTTTTCAAGTCCGTCGTCGAAAGCTGCGGCGCGGTGGGACAACTCCAGGAGGAAATCGACGCGCGCGGCTTGAGCACGCCGGTTGCGATTTCGGTTCTCGGGTTCGTCTCGGGTCTGGTGATGGGCATCGGATTCGGTTTCGTCGGCGCGAGCTTTCCGTTCATCATTCCTCTGGTCGAGGCGCTGAATCTCTCGCCCTCGCTCGTGACGACCCACTATGCGCTCGCGTTCTCCTCGGGTTTTGTCGGGATGATGCTCTCGCCGGTCCACATCTGCTTTCTTCTGACGAGCGCGTACTTCAAGTCCAACACGCTCCGGGCCTATTACTATCTCGTGCCGATCAACCTCCTCACGATCGCGGGAGCCTGGCTTCTCTTCTTCTTCTTCCGCGCCGTCGGGTCCTGAGGGCCGGGTTTCCTCGCGCCGGGCGAAGAACGAGAAAGAACGCGGCCGAAGTGCGCGTCGGCGCGATACCCTTGAAACGTTCTCGGCGAACGTGAGATGATGCCTCGAGGTCATGTCGTGAGCGAATCCTACGCCACAGCCGCCCCCGTCGACGATTCTTCCCGCCGGAGAGACGCGGCGCGGCCGTTGCTCGAAGTCGAGGATCTTCGAACCTGGTTCCGCGCGTCGGGCGACGCCGTCACCCGAGCCGTGGACGGCGTCTCGTTCGCGATCGAGCGGGGCCGAACCATGGGACTCGTCGGAGAATCGGGGTGTGGAAAGAGCGTCACGGCGCTCTCGATCATGGGGCTGGTGCCCGCGCCCGGCCGAGTGGAGTCGGGTCGAATCGGGTTCGACGGACGCGATCTTCCGGCGCTCGACGAAAGCGAGATGCAGAAGATTCGAGGCAATCGCATCAGCATGATCTTTCAGGAGCCCATGACCTCGCTCAATCCGGTTCACACGGTGGGAGCCCAAGTGGCCGAGGTCTATCGTCTCCATCGCGGCCTGGGGCGCCGCGCGGCTTGGCGCGAAGCGGTGGCGGCGCTCGAGAGAGTCCGCATCCCTTCGGCGGTCTCTCGGGCGAAGGACTATCCGCACCAGATGAGCGGCGGAATGCGACAGCGCGTGATGATCGCCATGGCCTTGGCGTGCGACCCGGACCTGCTGATCGCCGACGAGCCGACCACGGCGCTCGACGTGACGGTCCAGGCCCAGATTCTTCGGCTCATGGAGGAGCTGCAGGAGAAGTCGGGCGCGTCGGTGCTTCTCATCACTCACGACTTGGGCGTCGTGTCCGAGGTCGCCGACGAGATCGCCGTCATGTACGCGGGCAACATCGTCGAATCGGGACCGGCGGCGACGATTCTCTCGTCGACGGCCCACCCCTACACCCTTGGCCTTATCCGGTCGCGTCCCCGAATCGAGTCGGCCAGGGAGGGCGAACGACTTCAGGCGATCCCGGGCAACGTGCCGAAACCGACGGCATGGCCTGAGGGATGCCGGTTTCACCCGCGCTGCCCGCACGTGCGCGAGTCCTGCAAACAACGTCCGCCCGACCTCGGTCTTTTCGGTCCCGGCCACGCGACACGCTGCATCCGCGCCAGAGAGATCTTTGGGTGACACGAGCGCAAGACTCCAGGCTTTCGCTTGCGGTAGCCCTTTTCTCCTGTATAATCTGGCTCTGTAACAGAGGCGAAACGCGTCATGCCCGAACCGGTCAAGATGGTCATCCTCGTGGACAGCCTCAAGCGAGGCGGCGTCCAACGGGGCGTTCTCCTTCAAGCCGCGCGCCTCGATCGGGCGCGTTACAGCGTTCGGGTCTGGACGCTGCGGTCGGGGGAGAAGAACTGGGAAATGGCGGAGGATTTCCGCAAGGCGGATATCCCCGTCGAGACCGTCCCCGCGCGCCACCCCAACGACCAACCGGGCATTCTCGCGCTCGCCCAACAGATGGCCAAGGAAGGCATCGGTCTCCTCAACACCCGTTCGTTCCATCCCAACATTATCGGCCGCATCGCGGCCCGCATCGCCAAGGTTCCGGCCATCGTCGCCCACTATCACAGCACCTACGCGCACCACTGGAACGCCAAGGTCCTTCCGTACGAGCATTTGTTGCGGTCCGGCACGGACGCCTTCGTCTGCGTTTCGCAAGCCGCTCGCGATTACCTTCAGCCGCTGTTGCGGCTTCCGGAGAATCGCGTGCGCTTGATCTACAACGGAGTGGACGTGGCGGCCTTCGCGCACCCCCGCGACAAGGCGAAGGCCCGTCAAGAGCTCGGGTTGCCCGTGAACGCGCAGATCGTCGCGATGATCGGCCGTCTGACCCAAGTCAAAGACGTCCCGACCTTCATCCGCGCGGTTCCCCATCTGGCCGATCGGCTCCCCGGCGCCCTGTTCGCACTCGTCGGGGACGGCGAGGATCGCGAGAAGATTCTGAACCTGATCCGGATCTGCGGATTGCACCGCTCGGTTCTCCTGGTGGGTTCGCAGGAGGATATGCCGAGCGTTCTCTCGGCGGTCGACTGCGTGGTTCTGCCTTCTCTGGTCGAGGGATTCCCTCGGATTCTCCTAGAGTGTTTCGCGAGCCGCACCCCGATCGTCGCCACGCCGGCCGGGGGCGTCCCCGAAATCCTGCGCGACGGCGAGAACGGCCTCATGATTCCTTTCTCGAATTCCGAATCGCTGGCCAACGCCGTGGTTCGAACGCTCTCGTCGCCGGATGAAACCCGAACACGATGCGAACGGGCTTTTCGCGACGTCCAGGCCTTCGACGTCGCGGAATGGGTGCAGAAAACCCAGGACGTGTTCGATCGGGTCGTCGAGCGTCATCGCGCGACGATCGCCGCCCGATCCAAGTCGAGTTCTTCCGTCGGCGCCGTGCGCGGGAAGCTGGACATGGCGCGGTTCCGCCTTGCCTACCGTATGACCCGCTACAAAGAAGGCAAGCGGCTATGAGAATGTCTCTCCTGCGAGCCCTGAGGCGGAGCGCTTACTTCTACGGCTCGGAGGCGCTCGGGCTTCCTATCCGCCCGATGAAACTGCGCCTGGCGGTCACGAACCGCTGCAACGCGCGTTGTCGCATGTGCTCGGTGTGGCAGACCCGGCAGGACGCCTCGAACGAGCTCGCCCCCGCCGAATACGATCGGCTCTTCGAGCGCAGCAAACGGTTCTTGAGCGCCGTGCGCCACGTGAGCCTCACCGGAGGCGAGCCGCTGTTGCGCGACGACCTGGAGGAAATCGTCCGCATCGTTCACCGCCGTCTCCCGCGCGCTACGTTCAACGTGAACACCAACGCCTTTCGCACGGACCGCCTGACGAACCTGGCGCGCGCACTGGTCGAGGCGAGCGTGCCGATGCATTACAACGTCTCGCTCGACGGTCTGGGCGCGGCGCACGACGAAATGCGAGGCGTGCCGGGCGCGAGCAAGATGGCCCTGCGTTCTCTCGACGCCCTGCTGGACATGAAGGCCTCGGGCGCCGCCCTCAAAATCGGGGTCAACCACGTTATCACCGACGACAACTTCCTCGAATGCGAACAGGTTCACGATTACTGTCGCGCGCGCCGCATCGCGTTCAACCCGATCCTCCCGATGTTCGGCGAGTTCTTTCACAACGAAACCATGCGATTCGATCTGTCCGACGCCGCTCGCGAGCGCCTGATTCCGTTCTTCGAGCGTCTCGCGAAGGAAGAGCCCGGCGAACGGCTCGCGTATTGCGAGATTCTGGATCAGATTCGCCGTCGGCCGCGGGATTTCCGATGTTGGGCGGGACGGATCATGCTCTTGATCGAGGAGCACGGCGAGGTGTACCCCAACGGCGGGTGTCCTCGCGATTGGACGCTAGGCAATCTGCGGACGTTCGACTTCCGGCTCCGCCGTCTGGTCGCCTCGCCGCAGGCTCGCGACGCGATGCGCAAAGTCGCCCGATGCCGCACGTGCCGTTTGTCGTGCGAGACCCTGACCACCCTGAAGTATCCCGAGGCGCTCGCGGCGCGCCGGAAACTGCGTTCGCTGGGGGGCTGACCCGGTCCCGATGCCCACAGCGGGAGACGCTCTGGGGATCGAGACCCAGCATGGTTTGACATGCGCCTCGACATTGGATGTTCCGACGCCGAGTCGAGTCGTCGAGGGTTCTGCGAGTCGTGCGGCGCGTAAGTTCGGTATTCACAGCAAAGCGTCGCGTTCGGCCGATTCCGGCCCGAATCTCGATCTTTGTGTTGCCAAAGGATGGACTCCTATGACCCGCGCCTGGAGGTCGAGAATCTTGAAAGCCGTCGGAATCGCCGCCGCCCTGCTTTTCCTATGTCTGCTTCTGCATTCGTGCGTCGTTCAACAGGTGCTGAGAACGGAAATCGCCTCCACTCCTCGCGACCCGATTACGGGCGTGGCCCTCGGGACCGAGGCGGTGACCCTGGTTCCTCCCGCCGGAAGCGACGCGGCGACCTCGCGTACCGCTTGTTTGCTGGTCCACGGCTTTTTGGCCGCGCGGACCGATTTCGCCGACTTGGGCGAACGCTTGTGTCGCCGCGGATTCACCGTGCGGATGTTGCGCCTGCCCGGACACGGAACCACGCCGGTCGATTTCGCCTATCAACCCGATGGCGCGTTGTTCCGAGCGGTCCAGGAGGAATTCCGCGCCCTGCATCGCGACTTCGACCGAGTGGACGTGGTGGGATTCTCGATGGGCGGCGCGCTGTCGACCCTTCTCGCCTCGCGCGAGCCGGTCGACCGACTGGTTCTCGTCGCGCCTTTCTACCGGGTCACGTACAAATGGTACTACGTTCTTCGTCCCGAGACGTGGAACACGCTCCTTGGCCGACTCGCACCTTATATGATACGGCCGACCGCGTTCGTGAAGCTCAACGACCGGTCGAACTTCGGCAAGTTCTTCTTCTACGGCATCGTCCCAAGCCGAGGGACCAGACAACTCGTCCGTCTCGGACGCGAGGCGCGCCTTCCCGAAACGCTTGAACGGGTCGCGTGTCCCGTCTTGCTGGTTCACTCGGAGGGCGACGAAGCCTCCTCGCCGAAGGCCGCTCGGGCCGCGCTCGCCCGAATGGCCTCGAGCGTCAAGCGCACGCTCTGGCTCGAGCGTTCGAATCACGTTCTTTTCTGGGATTTCGATCGTGAAGAGGTCAAGACGCGGATCGAGAAGTTCCTGACGGCACGGGATCCGAGCACGGAAAGAGAAGCGTCTCTCTGACTCCGAGTTCCGAGGCGACATAGTAGGCGACCGTCTGGTTGAGCCAGTTGGGTTGATGGCCGTCCGAGCTGAGGACCCACCGAAACCGCTCGACGTAGGGGGCGAAACGCCGGCGCCAGTCGTTGCGCCAGACGTAGCGGTTGTTGATCTCGACCAGACAATCCGGCGGAAGCCTCCCCAAGTCGGTTCCGAGCGAAAGCGGATGGGCGATGATCGCGGGTTTGCCCGATTCGACGAGGCGCTCGAAACCGCGATACTCCTCGGGGCCGCGGTCGCGGCAATGATAGATGAAGTACTCGAAGGGCAGATCGAGCGCGGCATCGACCCAGCCCGAGTTGGGGAGCTCGGTCCCGAGGCGGAATCCCGCGGCGCGCACCGCGCCCATGTAGCCCTCCAGGTCTCCGCCTTCCATGAGACAGTCGAGATGGTCGCTGATGCCGGTCACGCGGGCGTGACCGAGCTTCGCGACGAGATCGATCGTTTGCTCGGGCGCCACCGCCGTATCGGAATGCGAGAAGATCGTGTGGATGTGAAGGTCTTGCGAAACGGGTTCCGCGCGCTGCACCTGGGTGTGGGACTTCATTCGGTTTTGTCTTGTTTCTCCTTGTATTGCACCGTCGGCGGAAGCCGTCGATACGTTCTCGCCTACGTCCGATGTTCCTCGACCGTGTAAACGTTGCCGAGGACTCGAACGATGCGGATCTTCGCGCCGCGCGCGATGTACTCGCCTTCGGTCACCACGTCCAAGCGCCGTCCCGCGACGACGGCCGTGCCCGCGGGGCGCAGGTCGGTCATGGCCTCGCCCGTCTTGCCGAGCAGATCCTCGGTCTTGGCCGACATCTCGGCGGTCCCGGCGCGGACACGTTCCGCGGCGGATTGTCCGGCCCGCGCGGCCCGCTCGGGGTTGAGGACCAGAGTGCGGTAGACTCCCGTATGAGGCAGGATCTTCGAGAGAACCCACGCCAGCGGAAAGAATGCGGCGAACACCCAGATGATGGTCCAGAGCGCGCCACCGAGCATGGCCATGTTGAAACCGACGTCGGGCAGATCGGGCGGCGGCAACTTGACCATAGCCATGATGAGGCTGGACAGGATGAGGAAGATGCCCGTCACTCCGGCGACGCCGAACCCCGGGATGATAAAGATCTCGAGCGCGAGAAGGAAGAGACCGAGGACCATCATGACGATCTCGATGATGCCGGAGAGATCCGCAACGTAGTTTCCCCAGAAGAACAGGGCCAGAGCGACCACGCCGATCGCGCCCGGCACGCCGATGCCGGGAGTCTTGAGCTCGATAAACAGAGCGCCGAGGCCGATCAGGAGAAGGACGCCCCGGAATTTGAGAAGCCATTTGGCGAGGACCTCGGACCACGTGAGCTCGTAGCTCACGACCTGGACGGGCCAGATCCCATCGTGCTTGAGGAGATCGTCCATGTCTTCGGCAATGAACGAGGCGAGGGTCGTCGTGGCCGACTTGGGATCGGACGGGTCGAGCGCGCCGGCGAATTGCGTGGCCTGACGCTGATCCATCGTCAGGACCATGCCCGCCGTCGTCAGGCCGTCGATGGAGATGTTGCGGTCGAAGAAGGCCTCGCAGATCCGTACCGGATGTCGCTTGTAGATGGCCGTCGAACGCGCTTCGGCCTGGAGAATGGAGGTCATCTTCTGGTCGACCGCCTCGTTGAGGGCCTGCCCCCCGCCCGAGATCACCTGCGCGCCGCCGATGATGGAATGCGGACTCATCACGATCCGGTCCGTCGAAATGGCGACGAGGCTTCCGGCCGAGACGGCCCAGTCGTTGACATAAGTGTAGACGGGGATCTTCATCTGGATCAGATCGTCTCGGATCTCGACCATGAGATCGCCGCGTCCCCCCGGAGTGTTCATGTCGATGACGATCACGTCGGCGTTCGCGGCCTTTGCGGCAACGAGGGCGCGATGGATGAAGAAAGGCACGTCCTCGCTCATGATCTCTTCGCGCAGATCGATGCGATAGACCTTGTACGTCTCGCCGGATTCGAGAGTGCGAGTGGTGAACTCGTTGACGCGGTGTCCCGCGGGCGAGACGTCCTCTTTGGCCTGGGCGAACGACGCGCACAGGCAAAGCGAGACGAGAATCGTCCGGAATACGTTGCGGGATTTCGAGGCGCCGGTCACGGGCAAGGTTCCTTCTCTGGCCAAGATCGGACTCATTATGGCCCGGGCGGTCCGAAGCGTCAATCCGAATGAACGATCGCGGCAACGGCCTCAAACGCGGTCTCGGGCCGGATCGTCGTCATGCATTCCAGGTGCGGCGTGCGGTTGCACCGGGTTCGCCAACAACCGACGCAGGGGACCGAGTCGCTCAGAAAGACGCGATGCCGTTCGCCCCACGGCCCGTTGCGCACCGGATCCGAGCCGCCATAGATCCCCACAACGGGGACGCCCAAGGCGGCGGCGAGATGGACTGGGCCCGTATCGCCTCCGACGACGACGGCGGCGCGTTCGAGCAGCGCAGCGAGTTCGCGAAGTCGCGTCGCGGGCGCGAGGACAAGTCGTCCCGGATCGAGAGCGGCGAGCGACAGGATCTCCCGACACAGCGTCTCCTCGCCCGGTCCCCAGACTAGAACGATGGGAAGACCGACACTCGGATTCCGCGCGGCCGCTTCGGCGATCCTTTGGCTCAGGCGCGCGAAATGCTCGACGGGCCAGCGTTTGGTCTCCCATCCCGCTCCGGGACATAGAGCGATATACCGCCCTTGCGGTCCGATTCCAATCCGATCGAAGAACTCCGCCAGATGCGCTCGTTCGGTCGAGAAATCCGGAAACCGCCATTCCACCGGCTGGGAGTCGAGACCGAAGGGTCGGAGAAGCGCCATATTGCGGTCGATGACGTGAGGCCTAGCGGGGTCGGGCAACACGCGCTCGGTCGCGAACCACTTGCTCAACTCGCGGCCGTCCTCTCCCGCGAACCCGATCCGCCGGGGGGCTCCGCTCCGCCACGCGGCCCACGCGCTCTTGGTCAGCCCCTGGAAGTCGATCGCGACCTCCCAACGCCCGTTCCTCAGACGCGAATAGAACTCATGCTTTTCGGCTCGGATCGAAGGTCTCAGAGGATGCGCGCGCCAACGTTTCTTTGGGATCGTGAACAGATCGTCGATCTCGGGGTGACCGGCGAGAAGCGGGGCCGAGAGCTCTTCGACAAGCCACCCGATTCGGGCCTTGGGAAACGCGGTGCGCAAGACATGGAGACACGGCAGCGCGTGGATCACGTCGCCGATCGCGCTCAGGCGGACAATGAGAATCCGGGCCGGGGGTTCGAGAGACGATTTCTCGCTCGGCGTCGCCATGCGCGGACTATAGCGCTTCTCGGATGAATTGTCCAAGACAAGGCATCGCGATGCGGAGATCTCAAGATTGCGCGGACGCGCCGGCGATCTCGGGATCGAGAATCTTGAGTTCCTTGCCGATGCGGAAGGTGACAACCTGTCGCGACGGGATGGGGTACTCGACTTTGTCACGGGGATTTCGGCCGACACGTTCCTTGCGGGTCTTGACCTGGAAGACGCCGAAGTCTCGGATTTCGAGTCGTCGGTGCTCGCAAATGACTTCCTTGAGACTATCGAGGATGCCGTCCACGACCTCGAGCGCCTCCTTGTCTCTCACCGAAAGAGTCGATGCCATCTGCTTGACGATGTCGGCCTTAATCATGCCCGCCTCCCGGACCTGCTTTCTCCTGATCCAACTCGATAAACGCATTGCTCACAATCCTACGGAGGCTTGCGTCGGTTGGCAAGTTCTTTTTTCTCCGATCGAATCGCCATTGACCCTTTACTCGAGGGGGCGATAGGATGAGGCATGTTTTGCCGGTGGGAGGACGTCCCTCGCGTATGACCGCTTCAGATTCTCAGTCCCCGTCCGACCCGGCCATCGACCTTCAGGACCGCTATTCCAGACAGGCCCTCTTCGCCCCGATCGGCCCCGAGGGCCAAGCGCGCCTGGCGCGTTCAAGGGTGGCGATCCTGGGTTGTGGCGGGTTGGGCACGAACCTCTCCAGCATGATGGCTCGGGCCGGAGTCGGGCGACTGCTGGTGGTGGATCGCGATCGGGTCGAGCTCAGCAACCTTCAACGGCAGGTCCTGTTTGTGGAGGCCGACGCTCGCGCGGGCGCCTTCAAGGCCGAAGCGGCGGGACGACGCCTGCGCGAGATCAACTCCGAGATCGAGATCGAGACCCGCGTAGACGAGGTCACGGCCGCCAACGTCGAGAGTCTCGTCCAGGGGACGGACCTCGTCCTGGACGGCTTCGACAATCTCGAAGGACGGTTCCTGATCAACGATGCGTGCGTCAAACTCGGAATCCCGTGGATCTACGGCGCATGCGTCGCGGGACTGGGAACGGTCATGACGGTCTGTCCGCCGCGCACCCCTTGTCTTCGGTGCGTGTTCGAGTCCATGCCTCCGCCCGGGTCTTCCGACACGTGCAACACGGTCGGCGTTCTGGCGTCGATCGTCTCGGTCGTCGCCTCCCTGGAAGTGTGCGAGGCGCTCAAGATTCTGACCGGCAATCTCGACGCGATCAGCCGAGACCTGCGGACGATCGACATCTGGGCCGGAACGGAGCGACGCGTCCCGTTGTCGGCTTTCGATACGGGAGGCGAATGCCCGGCTTGCGGGCAAGGACGATTCGATTATCTGGAGGGGAACCGATGAGCGTATCCGTCAAGACCCGAATTCTCGCGTTTGTTTGTCAAGTCTGCCCGTTTTGCGTGGCGGCGCGGCTCAAGCCCGACTCGGCCTTCGCGAAGAAGCTCCGCGAGAAGGAAGAGAACTGTCCGGCGTGCCGGGCCTACCACGAGTGGCGCGCCGACAAGAACGCCGAGACGGACTGACCGCACGCGCGCGGCCCCGTCATATCTTTCCCGCTCGGATCAGATAGATCCAGTCGATCGTCACGGCCAGAACCAGGATCGCCGCCAGAGCGAGTCGCTCGCGGGCGCTCGTGAATTGGAGTCGCAGCCGCGGACGGCGAAGCAGAAGCGTGAACGCGGAATAGACGACGTAGAACCCCATGCCCACGAAGAAAAGGCTGGCGAGGGGGTTCCACGCCGCCGCCTCGCCCCATTGTCCGTGGGCCAGGGCGATGAGAGAGCGCGTCGATCCGCAGCTGGGACAGGGAATGCCCGTCAAGCCGTGGAACCAGCAAATGCTCATTCCGATTCCCTCCGCGGGCAGGAAGCGCGCCACGCCGAACGCGCCCAGCGTCAGGAGGGACCAGACGAGCTCGTGATCGAATTCTCCGGGGTGTTTCCGGCGCCAGAGAAATCGCATCGGCGTTTTCTACCGCCTCCGGCGGGCGAGCCCGCGAAAAAAGCCTCGGATTCGAGCCATCTCTTCCTTGCGATGCAACCGGACGATCTCCGCAGGAACGGGGCGGGGGACTCTCCGGATCCAGGACCACGCGTACCCCGCGAACAGCAGGACACCCCCGATCGCGTACGGCCTTCTCTTCATCTGGAAGATCGTACGCCCGAGTTCCCACAACGGGTGATTTCCGAAAACATAGTCGCGGCAGCCATACTTGAACCGCGTGGCCAGAACGCTCCCCTCTCCCGATCCCATGGGGCGAAGGTGGTCGAAAAACACGTCGTCGTAGATGCGCGTCCGCCATCCCTTGAACCGGGCCATGCGGACCGCCAGCCAGTCCTCGCCTCCGCTTGGGAGAGGGCGATATCCCCCGATTTCCTCGAAACACGCTCGGCGAAATATCATGAACGCGCCGAAAGGGTCTTCTTCGGAGAAAAGACTTTCCTGAACCGGATCGTACCCCTCTTCGCGCATCAGGGGGCCGACGATCCCGAGTCGCGGGTCGTCCGCCAGTCTGGACAGCAAGATTTCGTAGACGTCGGGTTTGAATTCGACGTCGGCGTCGAGGTTGCATACCACGTCGCACTCGACGTCGCGAAGGCGTTCGAGTCCGACGAGAAGGCAATTCACCTTGGCCGAGAACCCCGCCGCCCGTTTTCCGGCGCGACGCACCAGTTCGATCCAATCGTTCGAGCGAGCGTAGGTTTCCACGATCTCGTCGGTCCGATCGGTCGAGCCGTCGCTGACGATCGTCCACTTCACCGGTCGAGCCGTTTGGGCGAGCATCGATCGGATCGTTCTCTCGATGCACGCTTCTTCGTTGCGAGCCGCTGTAATCGCTGCGTACGAGAGGTCAGGCATCGCGTGAGGCTCCGGGGTCGTCGCTTCGTTGGCGCAGACAAGCCTTGAAACAGTCGAACAGCGGACGACGAATCTCCTGGCTTGGGCCGGCGAGCCGACGGCGCAGGTCGTCGCTCTCCCGGACCGAATCGAGACAGCGCGAGACGACCGATTCGGCCGGCGTGGAGCGCAGATCGACCACCGTGTCTTCGCTCGCAACGCTCTCGAACACGCCTCGGAACTTGCCGCTGTAGGCGAGGGCGGCGCAGGGAACGCCTTGGGAAAGCGCGGCGATGCATGCGTGCATCCGCGAGCCGATGAAGAAGTCGCATTTCCCGATCGCCCATTTCAATTCGTTCGGATCGAGATCGCCGTCCAGCAGCGCCACTCTCCCATCGCCGTCGCCAACGCTTCGCACCAGTTCCCGACACGCGTTGCGATCATTCTCCTGTGAATCGCTGAACGTGTGCGGGATGAGAACGATTCGCGTCTTAGGAATGGTCAGTAGGGAGCGCGCGAGATCGCCGATCATGTCCCGGTACTCGCATCCAAGGCGAAACCGCCGACGGGGCGAGTCTTCCGACGAATAGAGCAGTCCGCTGACGTTGAGGCCGACGAGACGCTCTCCGGCGCCCTTCTCCATCATCTTCGACGGTCGCGGGTCGGCGGGCTCGCATGGCTCGAGGGCGAAGGCCACGTCGGGGCAGAACCGGATGTTGAACGCCTTCTTTGGCAACAGGTTCTGGACGACTCCGATTCCCTCCGCGTCGCGCGAGAGAATGGTGTCGGAGCGGCGCAGAATGTATCGCGCGACGACGCGTGACAGGAGGGAGCGATACGGTCCGTAGGTCTGGGGCAGGAGGAGGAGTCGCCCGTGGACGAGGATCGCGGCGAGGGTCGGCAGAACCCGGATCACGAAATTCTTGATGCCGTAGATGTCCGAAAAACTGTCCCCCCCGTTGATCTCGCCGACCACGGTGGCGGTGCTGAGGGCGTCGATCCAGGGACACACCCGACAAATCGCACGGCGCGCCACCCGCAGAGGCACGAACCGATAGAGGAGCGCACAGAGGAGTATCCAGGCCAGATGCTCGCGGGGCCGCGCTCGGGGCGAAAGGCGGAAATTGACGATGTGCGCGGTCACCGTCGTATCCGGGGCGACCCGCACCGGCCGGGGGCCCCCTTCACGGTGGCCGTAGAGAAGAAGAATCCGGGCTTCGGGGAGGGCTTCGTGGATCAGACGGACGACGGACACGGTCAGGGCCGTGCAGCCCATGTTGCCCGTATCCAAAGAAGCCCCCAGCACGCACACGCGAGGCGCGTCGGTCGCGGTTTGGGGTGTGGCGTTCTCGTCTCGATGAGACTCCGGGTGCGGGTCAGCGGTCGCGGCGGTCATGACAGCGATCGTACCCCTTCTTTCCGTCGTCAGGCAAGTCTCATCGAAGGCGGAGGCGACCTAAAGCTGCGGACGTTTGGAGACGATAATCCTAGAAGACGAAGATTCAACGTTCCACGTCGTGCAATCGCCGTCGGACGGCGGATCGCGTCTTGCGCGACACGAGCGCATTCGGGCAGAATAGGGATTCAACGTTCATGGCAACGGCAGACGGCAAGCCCGGACAAGATTCGGTAACACCCCCGCCCGTCGACTTGGAGGCCGAATGCCCGGTCTTCGACAAAGCGGGTTTGTTGGAACGCCTGGGAGGAGACGAGGATTTAGCCGACCGGGTTCTCGAAGTCTTTCTGGAGGATGCGGCGCGTCAGATCGAGGAGCTGCGGCAACTGGGCGAGACGGGAGACCGAGAGGGTGTTGCCAGGCGCGCTCACTCGATCAAGAGCGCGGCCGGATCGGTCGGCGCGACCGTCGTGGCGGCCGCGGCACTCGACGTGGAACTCGCCGCCAGGGAAAGCGCAGCCGACATCGCCGGGCCGATTGCGGTGGTGTGCGGTTCGTTCGATCGTTTCAAGACCGCGTTGAGAGGGCAAGCCGGGTAGGCCGCAGTCCGGTTTTGCCCAGGAAGGCAGGGACCATGAAAATCCTCATCGCCGAAGACGATGCGACCTCGCGGCTCGTCCTGGATCTGACCTTCAAGAAAGAATCGTTCGAGACGGTCTCGGCCGCCGACGGCGAAGTTGCCTGCCGTCTTGTGAGCGAGGACCCGACCATCGACATGGCCGTTCTCGACTGGATGATGCCCGTTGTCGACGGGCTCGAGGTCTGCCAGCGAATCCGAGCGATTCGCAAGACCGATCCCATCTATGTGATCATACTGACCACGCGCGATGAAAAGCAGGACGTGATCCAAGGCCTGAACGCCGGCGCGGACGACTACATGAGCAAACCGTTCGACCGGGCCGAGCTTCTCGCGCGGGTGCGGGTGGGAGAGCGGGTGGTTTCGCTGCAGAGGGACCTGAACCGGCGCATCAGGTCGCTCGAGGAGGCGCGCGACCATATCCAGGTTCTCCAGGAAATCGTGCCATTCTGCATGCACTGCCACAAGATTCGCACCGACAAGGAGAGCTGGGAGCGAATCGAGACCTACATCGAGAAGAACTCCGGCACGGTTCTCAGTCATGGTCTCTGTCCCGAATGCCTGGAGAAGTTCTACCCCGATTCGGATGCCTAGACTCGCGGTCAAGCCGGCCAAACCCCGGATTCGGGTCCGCCCGGTTCGTCGTTCGAGGGTCGCAATCTTGAGAGAGGCCGAAAGAAGGCGTTTCCCGATGAGCGAAGAACACCCGGAAGAAGCAAAAACCGTGGACACCGTTTCCGTCCTAGTCGTCGACGACGAAGAGAAGGTGGCGCAGGAAATAGCGGCCGGACTGGCGCGCGGCGGATTCGTTTCGCAGTGCGTCTACGACGGCGAGGCCGCTCTCGAAGCGCTCGAGAAAACCCCGTTCGACGTCGTCCTGGTCGATCTGGTCATGCCCGTCATGGGCGGACTCGATTTGTTGCGCCTGATCCGGGCCAAGAAGATTGCGACCGTTCCGGTCGTTCTCTCGGCGCACGGCGAGGTCTCGTCCGTGGTGGCGGCCATGCGCTCCGGGGCGTTCGACTATCTCGAAAAACCGGCCGAGCGGAGCCAGATTCAACACGCCGTCGACCGGGCCGCGTGCTTTGGGCGAGAGAGGGAACGCGCCGATCGGATGACGGCGCTGGCGAACCGTTGGGAAGCGATGTTCGACGCCGCTCCGATGCCGATCGTCGTCTGCGATCTCGAAGGCACGATCTTCATGGCGAACCAACAGGCCTGCCGACGCAGCGGACTCGCGAGAGAGGAGATTCTCGGCCAGTCGTGCCGGGCCTTCTTCTGCGAAGGCGAGCGCGACCGCGATTGCTGCCCCTTGGCCCTAGGCGAAACCGCCGCCGCGAGCGATTGGGGAGAGCGGCGCATTTGGGGCGGGATCTACCAGATCCGATGCGAAGCGCTCGCCGACGATGCGGGCGTCCCGTGGGGAGTCGGGTGCGTCGCACACGACATCACGGAACGAACCCGGGCCGCCGAGGAAGTCCGCGAAGCGCATCGCGAGAGCGAGCGGCTGTTGTCCTCGACGTCCCTTGTGCTGATCGGAATGGACGAGACAGGGCGGATCCTCCGCTGGAACTCGGCGGCCGAGGCCCGATTCGGAATCCCCAAGTCGGATGCGGTCGGAAAGAACTTCGCCGATTGTGGGATCGCGTGGGACTCGCTGAAGATCCTCGAAGAAATCGGGGAATGCCGGACGAGCGGAGAACCCGTGCGCCTGCCCGAAGTCCATTACACTCGCGCCGACGGAGAGGACGCCATTCTCGCCCTCACGGTCAACGCTCTCGTGGACGAGCGCGGCGAGGCAAACGGGTTTGTACTTCTGGGAGACGACGTGACGGAACAGCACCGGATGGAAGCCGAATTGGCTCAGGCGCGCCGGCTCGAGGCGATCGGGCAGTTGGCGGCCGGAATCGCCCACGAAATCAACACGCCGACCCAATACGTAGGCGACAACACCCGGTTCCTGAAAGACGCCTTCGACGACCTGATCAAGGCTCTGAATGCTCACGTCGCGCTGGCCGAGTCCGTGAAGTCCGGCCGTTCCGATCCGGCGCTTCTCCAGGGAATCGAGGACGTCGCGGTCGACGTCGACCTTTCCTACCTGCGACAGGAGATTCCGAACGCGATCGCCCAGTCCCTGGAAGGAATCGAACGCGTGACCAAGATCGTCCGCTCGATGAAGGAGTTTTCGCATCCGGGAAGCGAGGAAAAAGCGTCGGTCGACATCAACCACGCGATCGAAAACACGCTGACCGTGGCGCGCAACGAGTGGAAATACCACTGCGAGGTCGAGACCGACCTGGAACCGACTCTTTCCGCGGTCCACTGCCTTCCGGGAGACATGAACCAGGTATTCCTGAATCTGATCGTGAACGCCGCGCACGCGATCGCCGACGTTGTGCCCAAAGACAGTCCGGAAAAGGGACGCATCGGCATTTCGACTCGCGGCGACGGCGAGTGGGTCGAAGTCCGGATCGCCGACACGGGGACGGGCATCCCCGAGACGATTCGCGACAAGGTGTTCTCGCCTTTCTTCACCACCAAGGCGGTGGGCAAGGGCACGGGACAGGGGCTCTCGATCGCCCGGGCCATCGTCGTGGACAAGCACGGCGGGACGATCCGATTCGAGACCGAAACGGGAAAGGGAACGACGTTCATCGTGCGTCTGCCCATCCATGGCGAAACCCCGCAGGCGGAGGGTGGCCGCGGGGAGACGGACGAGGGTTGAGCGCGTCGGCCTTAAGGCGATGGTGCGCCGAGGAGAATCGCGAGGAGAAGAAAGACGATGAGGCGCATTCTGTTTGTGGACGACGAACCCAATATGCTTCGCGGGCTCGAGCGCATGCTGCGTCCGATGCGCCACGAGTGGGAGATGACGTTTCTCGACTCGGGCCAGAAAGCTCTCGACGCGTTTCGCCAGTCGCCCTTCGACGTGGTCGTCTCCGATTTTCGAATGCCCGGAATGGACGGGGCGACGCTCTTGTCGGAGATCAAAAAGATCTCTCCCGATTCCGTACGCATGATTCTGTCCGGCCAGGTGTCGCCCGAAGTGGCGATGCGCACGGTCCGCGCCGCGCACAGGTTTCTTTCCAAGCCTTGCGATCCGGAGACGTTGAAAGCGACGATTGCGCGCGCATTCGCGCTTCGCAAGTTGCTCTCCGACGCCACGCTGAAACAACGGCTCTCGCAGATCGTCTCCATCCCGAGCCTTCCTTCGGTCTACAGCGAGATCATGGACGAAATGCAATCGCCCGGGGGATCGCTCGCCAAAGTCGGCGAGATCGTGTCGAAGGACATCGGCATGACGGCCAAGATCCTCCAGATCGTGAATTCGGCCTTCTTCGGCGTGCCGCGCCACGTCGCTTCCCCGGCGGAAGCAGCCGGCCTGTTGGGATTCGACATCGTCAAGTCGTTGGCTCTTTCGCTCGATATCTTCGCGCGGTTCGACCGCGGAAAGTTGCCCGACTTCTCGATCGACCGGCTTTGGGAGCACAGCTTGGCCGTCGGGGTCGAGGCCAAGGACTTGGCGAAGGAAGAACACGCGCCGCGTCACGTATGCGACGACGCCTTCATGGCGGGCGTCCTCCACGACGTGGGCAAACTCATCCTGGCCGACAACCTCCCCGTGCCGTACGGCCGGGCTCTGGCGCTCTCGCGCAGCAGGGGAATTCCCAACGTTCAAGCGGAGCAACAGATGTTCGGGTTCACGCACGCCGAGGTCGGGGCCTACCTCCTTGGCCTGTGGGGTCTGCCCGACGCGATTGTCGAGGCCGTGGCCTATCATCATTGTCCCGAAAAATGCCCGGCGACGGAATTCACGCCTCTTAAGGCCGTGGCCAAGGCGAATTGCAGTGTCTTGGGAATCGAGCCGATCGAACCGGCCCAAGCCGAGCCGGAGGCGCCGAAACCGGCTCCCGCACCCGCGGAGGCGCAGAGAACGCCGGAGCGGCCCGCCCCAGCTCCCGCCGCGACCCATGCCGTCGAGCCGCCCCAAAGGGCGCGGCGTCCCGAAGGGACGGAACCGGGCTCGGCGTCCGGATCGATCTTGTGCGTGGACGACGACCCGAACATCCTCACCGCGTACCAGCGCGCGCTGCGCAAGAGATTCTCGATCGACACGGCCCTCGGTCCCGAAGAGGGGCTCAAGAAGATCAACCGCTTCGGACCTTACGGCGTCGTGGTTTCGGACCTGCGAATGCCCGGCATGGATGGGATTCAGTTCTTGGCGAAAGTGCGCGAGATATCCCCCGATACGGTCCGCATCATGCTCACGGGTCACGCCGACCTGAGCGTGACGATCGACGCGGTCAACGAGGGAAACATCTTTCGGTTCCTGATGAAACCCTGCGAGCCCGACATCATGGCGGCGGCGCTCCAAGCCGGGTTGCAGCAGTATGGCCTGGTTACCGCCGAGCGCCAGCTCCTCGACCAGACTCTAACCGGAAGCGTTCAGGCGATGACCGATCTTCTCGCCACGGTCGACAGCGAGCGCTCGGGCCAGAGAACGGTTCTGCGCGATTATGTGCGCACGTTGGCGAATGCCTTGCATATGACCGATTCGTGGCAGCTAGAGGTCGCGGCGATGCTCCACGACGTCGGCTCGATCACCCTTCCGCCCGAGGTGATGGTCAAGACCCGCAACGGCTCTCCTCTGTCCGACCCCGAAGAACAGATCCTGGAGCGAGTGCCGGAAATCGGTTACAACCTGTTGCGGAATATCCCGCGTCTCGAACCCGTGGCCCGAGCCATTCGCTACCAGGACAAGAACTACGACGGCTCGGGGATTCCCGAAGACGGCGTGGCCGGGCAGGCCATTCCGATCGGAGCGCGGATACTGAGGGTCCTCAAGGATTTCAACGAACTGACCTTGGCGAATCAGAGCGTGTCGGAGGCGTTCGACGTCATGGGGACTCGCTCCGGCCGATACGATCCCAAGGTCCTGGGCGCGATCGAAACGGTACTCAAGGCCGCGGCGGGAGAGCGCGCCGACGCGGGTGCTCGACCGACGACGTCCGTGTTCCTCAAAGACCTGGCGGTCGGACAGGTTCTCGCCGGCGACGTCAAGACGAGCCAAGGAAGACTCCTGATTTCCGCCGGGCATCGCATCACGGGACCGATCCTGGCGAAGATCCACAACTACGACACGCTGACGGGCGTCGTCGAGCCGGTGCGCATCTATCAGACGTGAATGAACTGGGAAGGACTCCGAATGGAGAACCGCGTCGCCGAATGTCGCGGACCCTGGACTCGAGAAGATGGGGAAGCCCTCCGGCGCTCGCCGGATCGAGAGACAACAGGAGGCGCAAACCATGTCTCACCGAGTGTTGTTGGTTGACGACGATCGTCGTCTTCTGGAAGGGATCAAACGCGCCCTTCGCAAGGAGCCTTACGAAATCCTGACGGCCGATTCCGCCGAAGAAGGCCTGAGACTTCTCCAATCCGAGCGGATCGACGCGGTGATTTCCGACCAGAACATGCCGGGGATGTGCGGCGTGGACTTCCTCTCTCGAGTCAGCAAGGAGCGCCCCCACACGGTCCGGTTCATCATGACCGGCCAGGCGACGCTCGAGGTCGCAATCGAGGCCATCAACGAGGGCGCCATCACCCGCTTCTTCACGAAGCCCTGGAACCCGGTCGACCTCGTCGTGTCGCTTCGACAGGCCCTCGAGCAGAAAGACCTGATGGACCGGGCCCGACGCCTCCTCGAAGCCAGCAGGAAACAGTCGGCCGTCATCGAGCGCATCGAGAAGGAATCTCCGGGGATCACGAAGGTCAGAAAGGACTCCGAGGGACGGCTGATACTCGACGGCGCCCCGTGCGGATACGAGGACCTCCTGCGCGAGATATCCGACCAGGCCGACGCCGCCGAGAAACAACTGAAATGGGTCGACGACTGGGATGTCCGGAGGTAGACGCCGAGGCCACGACGATTTCGGACCGGCGCGCGCGGCGGCATCCTGACGGGTGAACGCGCGGGCGCGATGGCCTGTTCCTTTCCTGGGAATTCGCCTCACGCGGAATCGGGAGGGGAGACAATCGCGGACCCAGGAGAGCCCAACTTGCTCCATCTAAGCCCTCCCGCGCTTGCCTGCTTGGACGGATGGTCCGGGGCCTTCCTTCAAGTAGAGGTCCCGCGAGGTCGATAAGAACAGAGTCTCGCGACGTTATACTAGGGGAATGCCGCGACCCGGGAGAAGGGAGACGGGGGGAGATCTCGACGTCCTGTCGAGGTGTCTGCCCGCGTTTCGATAGCGAGAAGGACGAATCCATGCCGTAAGAGGAGGCGTATCATGTTCGTCAAGAGAATCACCTGCATCGCCGCCGTGATGGCGGTCATCTCCGCGAGTCTGTTGTTGTCGAGCTGCAAGGACGAGCCGCCGCGGCCTGCCGCGCCCCCGGTCCAGGAACAAGCGGCGACGCCCGGCGAAACGCCCGAGGCGGCCCCCGCCGAACCGCCCGAGGCGGTCGCCGACGAACCGCAAGCCGAGGCCGTTGCCTCCGCTCCGCAGTTCAAGATTCTGTACGTCCCGAGTTATCACATGGAGTGGGAGTGGCCCCTTGACCAGTTCGAGGGCTTCAAGGAGGCTCTCAAGGGCGTGAACGTGGAGTACAAAGTATTCGAGATGGATACGAAACGCAAGAGCGACGAGGAGTGGAAACAGCAGGTCGGCAAGCAGGCGCAGGAATTGACCGAGGCCTGGAAACCGGACTTGGTTTACACCAGCGACGACAACGCCCAGAAATACTATGCGGTTTACTATCTCGGCTCGCCTACGCCGTTCGTCTTCAGCGCGGTCAACCAGACGCCGGACAAGTACGGTTTCGACAAGTGCAAGAACGTCGCCGGCGTTCTCGAACAAGAGCACATCCCGCAGACGATCCATCTCCTCAAGGAGATTCTCCCGAACGCCAAGAAACTCGCGATCCTCACCGATCCCGACGCGACTTGGCCCGGCGTGATCGATCGGATGAAGGAATTCGCGGCGGAGCATCCGGACGAAATCGAGATCGCCGGCGTCGATACGATCTCCACGTTCGCGGAGTACCGACAGAAGGTCAAGGACTGCGTGGGCAAGGCCGACGCCATCGCGCTCCTGGGCATCTTCAACTTCCGGGGCGAGGACGGCAAGAATGTCCCCTGGGAAGACGTGGCGAGATGGACCGCGGAGAACGGCACGCTTCCCGAGATCAGCTTCTGGAAGGACCGGGTCTACTGGGGCGCTCTATGCTCCGTGACGGTGTCGGGTTATGAGCAGGGACTCGCCGCCGGGAGAATCGCCCGCGCGATTCTAGTCGAGGGCAAAGCCCCATCCGACTTCGCCTTCGAACCGACGGTGAAAGGCAAGCCCTTCATCAACCTGGCGAGAGCCCGAAAACTGGGAATCCCGATAAAGAGCGACATCCTTCTGAGCGCGGAAGTGCTTAGCGAGTTCGAATGGGAAAAGGCGAAGTGAGACTCCGGCTTCGCACCAAGATCCTTCTGATTTCCATCGCCACGCTGCTGCTGGCCGTGGGGGCGACCGCGTTCACCAGCGGCACGATGTTCAAGAAGCGGTATCGAGAGGCGCTCGAGACGAACGCGCTCGCCATCGGTCAGCACCTGGCTTCGCAGTTGGAAAAGATCCTCAAGTTGAGGATTCCGCTCGAGGATTTGATCGGTTTCGAGGAGCAGTGTCGCGACATCGTCACAAAGTATCCTCGCACCGAATACGCCGCCGTGGTCCGGCTGGACGGCAAGATGTTGTTCCACAGCGATCCCGCGCATCAAGGTCTGACCGTCTCCGCGCCGGACGTCTTGCGGGCAATCGAGAGTCCGGGGGAATCCGTTTTTGCCACCACCGTCGGCGGGGATTTGGACTACGTGGCGACGATTCCCGTGCTCGACTCGCAGAGAAAGCATGTCGCGTCGGTCATGGTCGCGTTTTCCGCCCACATCATCAGTCGCGAGACGAGCAAGATCCTGGCCTACTCGATCCTGGCCGCCGGAATCTCGGCCTTGTTGGCGTTGGCGCTGACGGTTTTCGCTCTCTCGCTGTGGGTGACGAATCCACTGACGAAACTGACCGCCGTGATTCAGGACATTCGCGAACAAGGCGCCGTGACCGCCAAGGTCGAGGTCCGGTCCAGGGACGAAATCGGCGATCTTGCCGATTCGTTCAACAAGATGACCGACCGACTCTCGGCGGTAGAGAGCGAACGCGAGAAGCTCCTGAGAGACATCACGGAGAAGAACAGGGAACTGTTTCTCGAAATCGAGGAGCGCAAGCAGGCCCAGAAGGAGTTGGCGCATCACCGCGACCACCTCGAGGATCTGGTCCGCGAACGCACGAAGGAGCTCGAAGAGACTCAGCGGGAGCTGCTCGACGCGGCGCGTCAAGCCGGCATGGCGGAGATCGCCACGGACGTTCTGCACAACGTGGGCAACGTCCTCAACAGCGTGGGCGTTACCGCGGCGTTTCTGAGAGAGAAGATTCGGCGCCTTCGGCTGGACGGTCTCTCGCGGCTGGTGAACTTGCTCGAGAGCCGCAAGGACGATCTTGGGACGTTCGTCACCCAAAACGAACAGGGGAAGCGGCTGCCGGCCTTCCTCTCGGGGCTTTCCGAGTACTTGGAGGACGAGCGGCGCGAAATCGCGACCCAAGTCGACCAGCTGACCGATCACGTCGGTCACATCTCCGAAATCGTGAGCGTTCAGCAATCCTACAGCCGGGCCGGAGGCGTGACCGAACGGGTGACGCTGGACGAGATCATCGACAGCGCCGTCAAGATCAACCAATCCGGGCTGCTCCGACACCGCGTGCGCCTGACGGTCGAACCCTCGGGCCTTGCGCCGGCGCTTCTCGACCGGCAGAAGACCCTGCAGATTCTCGTCAATCTGATCGGCAACGCCAAATACGCCGTTTCGGCCGTGGACAGGGACGACAAGGAAGTCCTGGTGCGCATTCTGAAGCCGGACAACGGGCACGTACGAATCGAAGTTTCCGACAACGGCGTGGG
>JAFGFN010000007.1 GCA_016931035.1 Candidatus Sumerlaeota bacterium | reverse complement strand
ACACCCCCCGCGCGACCGCAAAAAACAAAAACCACCCCGCGTCCTACGCCACCCCTCGCTTTCCGTTTGGCGTGAAGGATCTCGGTCGATCCAACGCTTTGTTCCTCGACCGTGCACTTGGGATCTTCCAGCCGCACCTTCGATTCCCCTCCTCGGTCTCGCGTCGAGGCGCCGGGTCCCGGTCCCACCAGACCGGGACCCGGCCAGTTATGGAGGGTCGGCGAGCGATGGCGATGGGCTACAAGGTGCGAATCGCCGGTTCCGCGCGGCGGGGCTGGTGCGGCCTTTCGTCTTGAGAGTTTCCCCAGTCGGGTGTTTCTCCAAAAGGCGTTTGAGGACATGCAAGGATCGAGGAGCCAGATTCTTCTCCTCGTTCTCTCTTTGCCTCTCGGGACGACTTTGCGTTAGACTTTATCTCTGCCGTCGCGCGACTCGCGCGCGGCGGTTGTGGACGTCCGAGGAGATTTCTCATGGCGCACCTTCCCCCGCGGGTCGGATATCTCGTTTTGGGAACGTTCGTCGGCCTGATCTGGGTCTGGGCGATCGGCGGTGCGCGATCCGAGCCTTTCATATCGGGGTATCATCTGGGCGAGCACTGTCTGGTGCTGGGCGAGTCGGTTCGCTCGGAGTCGGGCGGGCTCAAGCCGTTCTCGCAGATGACTCCGAGCGAGATATCGACGCTCTATCACGAGCTGTGGCACGCCTATTTCATCGAGTGCGAATCGAAAGCGAGGGGGCCGCTCTATCGGTCGCTGCGGCAAGCGGCCGATTCGCGCTACGCGGACTTTCCGCCCGAGAAACGCCTCGAGATTCACGAGGAAGCCGTTGCCGACTTCATCGACGCGACGGTCGAGACCTTCGTATTCGTCAAGCGGTTCATGGCGGACCGGACGCCCGAGAAACGCGAGGAGATCCGTGGATCGGGTCTCATGAGATCGTATCGGACCGTCCTCGGCGATTCCTACACCGGGTACTATACGCGATCGATCGTGGCCGAGACCCCCGGGGCCGACGCGGCGCCGCGCGACGATTCGGACGCGACGACTTCGTCCCTCGAGTCCGCGCCGCCGGAGACGCCCGTCGCGGAAGTCGAGATTCTCGATTCGCGCGGCGTTCTCGACGACTTCATCCGCGACGCCCGGGCGTTCGGCCTTCCGGTCGGCTATGTTCGCGAGGCGGCGGACGCGATGCGCGGGGTTGTTTTCATCGACATGGGATCCGCGGAAACGACCTCGACCATCCACGCGGACGTTGTTTGGTCGAACGTTTCGCTGAGTGACGAGGACAAAACTCTGATCGAACGAATTCTCTTCGAGGGGCTTCTTGCGGGCGAGCCGCGCGAGGTTTTTGCCGAGGAGAAGTTTTCGCCTTCCGAGCCCTAGTGTCGTGTCCCCCAAGAAGGTCGCAGAATCCTATGTCGCCCCCTGCGGGGGCTCTTGTGAGGGAAGGCCGCGTTTCCCACGGGCTCACGCCCGTGGCTAACCCTATACCGCCCGCTGCGCGGGCTGGGAATGATGCAGAAACACTCGTGACACCGCAATGGACGATGCGAGGAACACCCGCCTGTACCAGGGGGGCGAAGGACTGAAGTGTGGTTTTCCCTAGCGCGTATCGTCGGAAAGAACCTGGATCTTCGAGACTACTTCTTCCGTTCCTTGTCGAGTTGCTTCTGGAGTTCCTGGTTGAGGACTCCGAAGCCCACGTCGAGAAGATTCTCGGTCGGGAATTCGAGACGGATCTTGGGTTTCGACAGCGTGCCCGAGACCTTGAGCGGCGTCGGGAAGGCTAGATATCCCTTCTCGTCGGTTTGCAGGAAGCGGGCGTACTTTTCGCGCTGGACCCGCTCCTTGAGTTTGCCGCCGAGGGCCAGAGTGAGCGGCAGGTCGATCTTCTCGTTGTAGCGGACGTGTCCGTCGGCGTGGATCTTTTGGAGATCGCCCTCGATATCGACGGCGCGGACCTGGAAGGCCTTGTCGTCGGCCACGATGTCGGTGTCGAAACGGAAGAATCCGACCTGGCGCAGCTCGGCGATTCCCGTGGCCGCGGCGAGTTCGTCGAGCAACGGGACGCCCTTGAGTTCGCCGTCGCGCACGCGGGAATGGAACGTGGCGCGAAGCGCGCGGCGCATCGATTCCTCGTCGAACCCTTGCGCGGCGCCCGAGGTCTGGAACTCGGCGGCGCCGGTGAGGCGTCCGGCGTTTTTCGGGGAGAGGTTGGCCAGAAGCGTGTAGACGTCGAGTTTCTCGCCGGTTGCCTCTTTCCATTCGATCCGGGGGGCCGCAGCCGCCGCAGTCTTGCGGATCGAGACGGATTCGCACGCGATTTTGCCTCCGGCGATGCGAACAACGGCGAAGTCTCGGATGTCGGCCCCCGCGGCGTTCGGCGCCGCCTGAAGGGCGAGATCTTCGGCGAGGAGCGGCGGCGCGTCGGCTGCGGGTTTCAAACCGACGTAAGGCAGGAGCGGCTGCAAATCGATCGATTTCGCCGTGACGGCGAGTCCGCCGACAGAATCGTCTTCGCCGCCGGGCAGTCCTTTCACGTCGATCCGGTCGGTCCGCCCGCCGGGATGGATCAAGTCGATCTTCGTCTCGTCGACGCGAAGCCGCCCCTTCTCGTAGGACAAGGAATCCACGATTCCGATCGTCAGGCTGTTCGCCGCGGGCGGCGTCGCCTTCGCGGCGCCGCCTTTTCCCGCCGCGTCAGGCGGAGCGGCGGGAGGACGAATGCCTTCGACCCGGATCGTTCCCTTCGCGGCCAGCGACGGCCCCTTCGCCGAGAACGCCAGGCTCTGCTCGGCGTTGGCAACGGCCATTGTCAGGTCGGCGCTGGTCGCAAGGGAGGGCTGGAATGCGACGAAGGGAAGCAGACGCAGGGAACTTGCGCGAACCTGAAGGTCCGCGGCGATTGTCTCGCCGTAGTGGATCTGCCCGGTGGCTTCGAGTCGCCCTTCCTTGTCGGTCTTCTCGCCCACGGTGGCGAGGAATTCCTCGATCGTCACCTGGCGCGCCGCCGTGTCGATCGTCTGCTTGAATCTCGCCTTGAAAGGCATCGACACGGACGAGGGAGCGCCGCCCGTCTCGGCGGCGCGGAACGTGAGCGGTTTGAGTTCCAGGCGTCCGACGCCGTGGAGCGCTTTGTCCGGGCCGCTCTCGACCTGGAGGTGGGCGTTGAGGATCGACTCGAGGGGGAGAGAATCGCGCGGCGCCGCGCCTTGGAAGAGGAGGAACGGAAGCAGGTCGAGGTCGATGCAGTCGGCTTCCACCTTGCCTTGGTTCTTCTCCACGTCGAGTCTCCCGCTGGCGGAGAGCGTGAGCAGCGCCCGTTGCCCGAGGCGCGCGCTCAAGCTGACAGCGTCGGCTTCGAGCCGCGAGATTCCCTTCTCGCCGCGGGCGAGAACGACGCGGCCGCTCGCCGACGCGTCCAGTTTCTTCAGGGGTTCTCCCCGGCCGCGCGTGTTCGACACAGCGAGATCGCCCACGTTCAGGTTGGATTCGAGTTCGATCTGAGAGGGGGAGGGAGAGAAGCGGACCGAGACGGCGCCGTTGACGTAGCCGTCGCCGATTTCGATTCCCGCGTCCTGGTAGAGTCCGGGCGGGATGTTGGCCAGCTGAAGGTTTTGTAGTTCGACGTCGATCTTGCCGTCGGGCGGATCGAGTCCCATCTCGCCGGTCAGGCGACATCCTCCGAGAGGCGCGTCTTTCGAGGCCAGGGAGATCGCCAGCTCGTCGAGGTTGAGACGCCGGTCGGCGCCGATGCCCGCTTTCAGGTTGCTCTTGACGTTCAGCGGTCCGAACGCCTTGCCCGAGAGGAGTCCGCCGACTCCGGCGGCGTCGACCTTGCCGCTCACCCGCACCCGGCCTTCGCCCGTCGCATCCATCCCGATGTCGAGACGGCCCGACACGGTCCCGGTCCGGAAGTCGGCGGCCGCGATGGGGAGGAACGCCCCCCACTGCCGCAGGTCGAGCGAGTCGATGGTCAACTCGAGGACGTCGGCGCCGGTCCGTCCCGGAATCGGCAATCCGGTCTTGGGATCGAGTTCCAACGGCCTCTGGAGCTTCCCCTCGACCACCTTCTTGCCGTCCGCTTGTTGTACGTTCAGATCGAGACTCTTGAGAACGGCCGGTTGGTCGTCGCGCGGAAACCCGAATCGCAACGAAACGTGCGCGTTCGCGCGCGAGGCGAATGGAACCGCCGGTTCGCTCTCGTCAGACGGACTATCCTGCTCTGAATCCGAGGCGTTGGCCTCGGCCGGCGTCAAGTTCGCAATGTCGCCTTCGAGGTCCAGGACGTCGAGGGCCCCGCCGGGCGCGATCGTGAGATACCCGCGGCCCGACACCCGGGTCGCTTCCGTACGGACGTCCGGCCCCGACGGCGCGACGATGTCGAGGATGTCCGGGTCCATCGGACGCAGCCGGGCGCGTATCCATCCCGACTGCGTCGCGAGATCCCACTGCGCCGCCAGGTTGGCCCGCACGCGGGTCCGAGACGCGGCATTGATCCTGAACGAACTCTCGGAGACCTCGATCCGGCCCGGAGAGGGAAAACGGGATTTCAGATTGAGAATGGCTATCGGATGCGCCAGTTTGCGTCCGCGATACGTTCCTTGGACCTTCTGAATTCGCAGTTCCGTCTGGACGGAGGCGGGTTCTCCGCTCGCGCCCGAGGAAGACTTCACATTGACGGCGACTTCGCCCGTCGGGCTGTTGGCCGCTTGTTCGGGAAGAAACAGGGCCGCATTGCCCTGGCCCTTCAGCTCCCAGTCCTCTCCGAGAACAAGACGCGGGCATTCGAGCGAAAACGAATCGATCGTCACGCTTCGCGGTTCGCGCCAGGCCTCTTCGTACGACTCGACGACGAGGGACACGTTGCGCAACGCGAAGTCGTTCACCTCGACGCCCCAATCGAATTCGAGGGTCCGGGTCGTCGCGTCGGAGTCGGTCGGACTCTTGGGCGGGCTGGACTCCTTCGATCCGTTCGACTTGTCCGCGCCCGCGGAATCGGCCGCGATCGGGAAAGGTCCCTTGAGACTCCCGTCGGCGTCGCGCGTGACGCGAACCGCGGGCGAGTCGACCTGGAAGCGGTCGATCCTCACTCGGTGACGGAGGAGCGAGAGGAGGTGGAAGCGGATGTCGATTCCGGCGACCTTGAGGCGCGACTCTTTCTCGTCGGGGAGGGTTTCCATCTCGACGTTCTTCAGAACGACGTGTCCCCAGGGCGAGAAGTTGACCGAGTCGATCTCCAAGGAATGTCCCAGCGATTTCTCGATCCGGGGCTGAATCCAATGCGAGAAGAAGAACGACGACGAGACGTAGCCGTAGAGCGCGAGCGCCAGGACCGCGAGAACGACCACGATCCAGGCGATCTTCTTGCGCCGGCCGCTCGCGCGGCGCCTCCGGGCCAAGGTGTCCTTCGAATCGTTCCTTGAAACACTTACGTTCATTCACTCTCCTCCGTTGGGGGAATCGACGGTTGTGTGGCCCGAGAGCGTCGCTCTTGGGATCGGGCGTCTTTCTACATCAAGGCAGTATAGCGTCTCGCGGACGAATGGGCCAATTCAATTCGTTTCTCGGGAGGAGGCGGGGCAGCGGAATCTCAGTATCGTTGGACTGCAGAAAGAAGGAAACCCGGAGGCAGGCTGAAGCCTGTACTCTGAACGCGTTGGGGGAGGCAGGCTGAAGCCTGTACTCAAAACGCGTTGGGGGGGCAGGCTGAAGCCTGCTCTTTCAGCGCAGGACCAAGACCAGGCAGGCCCGAATCTCAGTCCCCGCCCTTTCCGCTGCCCGCTCCCATCCGAGACAACGGCGGATCGTCTGCATGACCTGGTCTTTGTAGGAGCGCGCGCTCGACAGGTTGTAGCCGCGTCCGTGGCGGATGACGATGTATTTCTGAATTTCGTGGAGAAGACATAAAGATGTTGCGAACCTGCGCCTTGGGCGACGGGTCGCGCTCCTCTCCGTAGCCGCGCCAGAAGGCCGGCCGCGAGATGCCTGAAATAGGTCCACGCCGCTCCCCATACACTCCCACCCCGGGCCAGGGATGGCCTTCTATGATCTCCTGGTATTCCTTGAGCGTCGAGCGGTTGAGCATTTCCGGTTCCTTATTCTATTACAGCCGATCTCAAGAACCCCTTGACTAATTGAGCGCTGGGCGCATCTTGATTCAGCACCGGAATGAGTGAGACGCAACCCGGCGGGCTGCGCTACGTGGCGCAATCCGCCGGATTGCGAACATT
>JAFGFN010000074.1 GCA_016931035.1 Candidatus Sumerlaeota bacterium | reverse complement strand
GTTTCGGAAGAGAAACGTCTCCGCCGGCTTCATGCCGGTGGAACGGCGATTATGCTCCAGGGTCGTGGTTGTTAACCCCTTTGCTCCCCTTCCCGGCGGTTGACGGCCCCAGGCCGTCAACCGCCGGGAAGGGGGAGGAGATGAACGGGATGCCGCAACTGGAGCAAAACCGTCGCCCCACCGACGTGAAGTCGGCGGTGGCGAAGAAGGAGCGGTGGCGAAGAAGGAGCGGCGGCGAAGAAGGAGCGGTGGCGAAGAGCGATATCGAACGGGTTCTTCCCGAAACGGTGGGTCGCACCCGGCTTCCGGTCCCGTCGAAGAGTTCGGTTGACGATTCCGTCCGGTCTGCGTCAGAATCGTTTTGTAGATCCACGCACCGACACACAACGAAGGGAGAGAGTCCCATGAAGATCATTGACTCGATGATCGAGGAGGTGAAGCAGGAATCGGCCAACACCCGCAAGGCGCTCGAACGCATCCCGGAGGACAAGATGGATTGGCGTCCCGATCCGAAATCGATGTCGTTCGCCCAACTCGGGACGCACATCGCCGGGAATCTGACATGGGTGGAGAAGATTCTCGACCACGACGAGTTCGTCATCGACCCGGGCAGCTACAAGCCGACGATCGACTCGACGCGCGACGAGATACTCAAGAGGTTCGACGACGCTTTCGCCCTCGCGATCGAGAAGATGCAGGGCCGGTCGGACGAGGAGATGATGAATCTCTGGACGTTCAAGTCCGGGGAACAAACCATCTTCCAGTTGCCCAAGGCGGTCGCGCTCCGCGCGATGATTTTCAGCCACGCCATCCACCATCGCGGCCAGCTGACCGTCTACCTGCGCCTGAACGGCATTCCCGTCCCGGCGATCTACGGCCCTTCGGCCGACGAGAAGTGAGGGCGACTCGCAGGAGCGTCGGAGCGCGGAGCAGCTCGGAGCGGGGACTTGCCTGTTTCGATTCGTTGTGCGTGTGCAGAAGAGCGTCGCACCGAGAACGGCACGCGGCAGGAGGCGAAGTCTCCGGCCCGAGACGCGGGCAAGTCAAGGCAAATCGAAATAAGCAGGTCTCTGTGACCCTGGCCCCCACGAAGAAGCGAAACGGAGAGGAGACGGACATATGGACATCAAGCGCGATTTTCCGGATCTCTGGCGCGAGTATTTCGATGGAGCGGAACTCCCGATCGCTTTCTACTACGCGGACAAGCCCCTGGAAGACGCGATGGCAAAGCCCCCCGCGGGCCGGCGGTGCTTTATCGCGGACTTGGCCCGAGTTCGCCGGGGGGAATCGCTTTGTTTCGACGCGGGGAGCATCGGTTGTCCGGGAGGGAAGCGCTATCTGGGATTCTCGCACGAGCTCATGCCCAACTTCGAATACTTCCTTTCGTGCGGCATCCCCGGCAAACTCGAGGGAGAGCGCTACAAGAAATCGCCCGAACTGGTGAGAGAGGCGATGAAGCGCGCGCCAGCCTTCCACGCCCCGGCGCCCTGGATCGTCTTCAAACGATGGGACCGGCTCGACGACGGCGACCGTCCGGAAGTGGCGGTCTTCTTCGCCCGCCCCGACGTTCTCTCCGGCCTCTTCACGCTTTCAAGTTTCGACGAGGTCGAGACTTCCACCGTGTACGCTCCGTTTTCCGCCGGATGCGGCTCGATCGTCCAGTATCCGTACCTGGAAAAGGACGCCGCGCAGCCGCGATGCATCCTGGGAATGTTCGACGTCTCGGCCCGGCCGTTCGTGCCCGAGGACACGCTCACCTTCGCGGTTCCCATGGCGAACCTCGAGCGCATGGTGCGCAACATGAAGGAGAGCTTTCTCATCGCGTCCTCCTGGGCCGCGGTGAGACGGCGGATCGAGAAGGCGGCTTCCTGAGGCGCCCGTTCTCGGAACGGCCGAATCCGCCGACATAGGCCGAACGACGACAATGGTAGGCGTGGCAGGACTCGAACCTGCGGCCAACGGCCTAACAGGCGGAACGGAGACCGTTGATAGTACATGGCTTACGAGACAACCCAAATCGAATCAGACTGCGGCGGTACGCTGGCGGATGGTGGCGGGCTCGGGTGTTTGCGCTTTTTTGTAACTTGTGGGAGCGGCCTCTCGCCCGCCCCGGAGTAGACCCGACACAGAGACGCGACCTTTGGGCTAGGGCTGCCGGTGTGTTGACGCTACGCCTTGGGTCCGAGACCGGCAATATGTTGGTCTTCGCGCACGACCTTGCGCGGGCCGCCGTCGAGACCCGTAGACCAATCCTGCGGCTCGGCGATTGCATCGAAGTTATCGAGAATGCCGAGAGCCTTCGAGCGGTCGTAGATGAGCTGCCACGCGCAGTCGAGATCGGCGTCGACTTCGCACTTGCCGTCGCGCGATCCGGCGCAGGGGCCGTTGAAAAGCCTCTTGGCGCAGCGCGTGATCGGACAGATGCCGGCGAACTCGCCGAGACGGCAGTTTCCGCAGCCCGAACACTTCTCGGTCCAGACGCCCTGCGATTCGAGAATGCCGATGAATTGCGTGTTGAGACCGGGATAGACGGCTGTGTTCGGGAAGCGTTCGGCCAACGCCTGGACTCCCGCGCCGCATCCGAACGAGACGATGGCATCGTACTGCGTCGCGCGTTGCGCGAGGATGTCGATAAAGGCGTCTTCGCACTGACGTTCGATGGTGCATTCGTCCACCGCGACGTCGGCATGTCCGGCGAGACGCAGGGCCATGCGCAGCGCCGAACCGAGAATGCCGATCTCGCGCTCGCCCCCCGCGAGACAGACGGTGACGCAGGTGCCGCACCCGACGAGGAGCACCTTCGTGTGCTTCGATATCATGTCGCGGATTTCGGGAACCTTTTTGCGGTCGGCGACTATCATTTTCGTATCTCCGTTGGCCTTCGATCGGATATCGGACCAATAGGTCGAATAGGACCTATTCTTGTTCCATTCTACTTCGCGTGCGCGGAACCGCGCGCACGGCCGCTCGGCTCGGAAGCGATACGTTCGTCCGCTTCATGGGTCATTTCGCGCATTGCGGCTTGAATACTCTGAGCGTCGGGCTTCATCGGGCTTAGGCCGAGATGTTTCACACGTTCGTTCATCTCGGTCACGATTTCGGCGAATCGTCCGCCCTCGGCGGACGAGAGATTGAACATTTCCAGACGTTCGGGCTCGATTCCGATCTCTCGGAGAAGGCCCTTGGCGCGTTCGACTCTTCGGCGCGCGCGCAGGTTGCCTTCCTGAAAGTGACACCCGCCTTCGAGACATCCCGCAACGATCACTGCGTCGGCGCCGCGTTCGAACGCGGCGAGGAGGTAGTTGACCTCGACGCGTCCCGTGCATGGGAGACGGAGCAAGCGCACGTTGGCCGGGTATTGGAGACGCATCGATCCGGCCAGGTCCGCCGCCGCATAGGCGCAGTAGTGGCAACAGAAGGCCAGAATGAGCGGTTCGGGCGATTGCGGACTTGTGCGCCGTGGCGCATTGGGGATTGCGGATTGCGGATTCATTGGTTCGTTTTGTTCTCTTCCGTGGACGAGGTGGACGGTGTGGACGCGACGGACGACAGAAGGATTCCTCTTTCCATCCACTCCTCACTGCCCTCTGCATACTGCCTTCTGCCTGCTATCCTTTGTGCCAACGCGGCGGCGCCACACCGACTTCTTCGAGGAAACCCAATTCGACATCGGTTTCGGATTGTTTCGCGTTGGGCGCGAGGAGGGTTTCCACCGCGCCGAGGATCTGCGCGTCGATATAGTTGCGCAATTGAATCGCCTTCGCCGGACATTCGGCCACGCAACTGCCGCATCCCATGCACACCGCACCCTGAACTTCGGCCTTGTTCAATTCATTGGGCATGGGCGCCATGTAGGGACAGACATGCACGCACGTCATGCATGAAATGCACTTGTCCTGGTCCACCCACGCCGTCTGAGCGCTCACGGGCATTTCCTTGCGCGAGAGAATCGACGCGGCGCGTCCCGCGACGGCGTTGGCTTGGGAGATGGTCTCGCCGATCGACTTGGGCGCGTGGACCGTACCGCACAGGAAGAGACCCTCGCTCGCGAAGTCGACCGGACGCAGCTTGACGTGCGCTTCGAGAAAGAAACCGTCGGCGTTGAGGGGAACGCGCAAGAGCTCGGAGAGTTCCTCCCGGTCCGCTTGCGGAACCATCGGCGCGGCCAGGACCACGAGGTTCGGTTTCATCTTCATTTCGCGCTTCAGCGACGGTTCGTACACCCTCAGCGAAAGACCGCCGTTCAGGCTGAGATCCGGCGGACGCTTCTCGTCGTACCGGACAAACAACACGCCTTTCTCGCGCGCCTCGCGGTAGGCGGCTTCGCGGAACCCATAGGTACGCATGTCGCGATACAGGACGACGATTCGCGCCTTGGGATACCGTTCCTTGAGAAGGAGGGCGTTCTTCACGGCGGTCGTACAACAGACCCGACTGCAATAGGGGCGTTCGTCGTTGCGCTGCTCGACGCATTGGATCATGGCGATTGTCGCGCCGTCGGACAAGCCGAGGTCGTCCCTTGCGAGTCGCCCGGAGAGTTCGAGCTGCGTGAGAACCCTGTCGCTTTGTCCGTAGCCGTAAGACTGAGGTTTGTGCTCCTTCGCTCCGGTGGCGAGGACCACGACGCCGTGCTCGATCTCTTCGGGACGCGGCGCGTCCTCGCTGGCCCGGCACGAGACGACGGTGGAGGCAAAGTCGCCGATGTGGCCGCCCACTTTCGAGACCCGCGAGTTGGGATAAACGAAGACGCGCGGGTTGTGGGAAATGCGCGAGACGAGGTCCGCGACGAAGGCCTGCACGTCCATGCCGTCGAGCGTCTTGTAGACGTCGAGCGCCGTGCCGCCGAGCCGTTTTTCCTTCTCGACGATGTGGACCGTGAAGCCCTGGTCGGCCAAAGCGAGCGAAGCGGTCATCCCCGCCACGCCGCCTCCGACCACCAGGGCGGCGTTCTTGACCGGGACCGTCGAGTCCTTGAGTGCGATCAGTCTCGACGAACGGCCGACGGCCATGCGGATCAGGTCCTCCGCCTTGCGGGTCGCGCCGTCGGGGTTGTCCGAGTGGACCCACGAGCACTGATCGCGGATGTTGGCCATTTCGAGCAAGTAGGGGTTCAGACCGGCGGCGCGCAGCGTGTCTCGGAAGATCGATTCGTGGGTGCGCGGCGTGCACGACGCGATGACGACGCGATTCAGGCCGTACTCGGCGATCTTCTTCTTGATCTCGTCTTGGCTGTCGTCGGAGCACGTGTAGATCGCGTGGTCGGCGAACGCCACATTGGGCAAATGTCGGGCCGTCTCCACCACGCGCTCGACATCGACCACCGAGGCGATGTTGCTCCCGCAATGGCAGACGAAGACACCGACGCGAGGCGATTCATCGGTCACGTCGCGTTCGGGCGGATAGTCCTTCGTGCGCACGAGGTTCCCGCGCACGGACGACAGAAGACTCATTGCCTTGGCGGCGGCCGCGCTGGCCTGCATCACCGTATCGGGAATATCCTTGGGCTCCTGGAACGCGCCTCCGACGTAGACCCCCGGCCGCGACGTTTCGAGAGGGTTCAGGTCCGACGTTTGGGCGAATCCCCACCGGTTGAGTGCGACCGCCATGCGCTGGGACTGTTCCTGCAAACTCGCGCTCGGCTCCATGCCGACCGACAAGACGACCATGTCGAACTCGTCCTCGACGCGCCGCATCGTTTCGGGATCGACGTAGGTGAGTTGCAGGTTGCGCGTGTCGGGCATCTCGTAGGTGCGCGAAACGAACGAGCGCACGTAGCGCACGCCCATCTTGTTCATCGCGCGGTCGCAGTAGCGGTCGAAGTCTTTTCCATGGGCCCGGAGGTCGAGGTAGAAGACCGTCACGTCGAGATCGGGCTCGTGTTCCTTGGCGAGAATTGCCTCTTTCGTCGCCGCCATGCAACAAACCGACGAACAGTAGTCGTTCTCGCACCCGGCGTCGCGCGATCCGACGCACTGGATGAACGCCAGGCGCTTGGGCGTCGCGCCGTCCGAAGGACGCCGGATATGGCCGCCGGTCGGACCCGACGCGGAAAGAATGCGCTCGAACTGAACGTTGGTGACGACGTTGGGCGCGAAACCGTAGCCGAACTCGCCTCGTCGCGCGGCGTCGAACGCTTCGAACCCAGGAGTGAGCAGGACGGCGCCGACCTGGAGGTCGAAGACCTTCTCGCGGTCTTCGTGATTGATCGCGCCGGCCTCGCACGCCTGGACGCACAGCATACACTCCGAACAACCCGCGCAGTTGAGACAACGCTTGGCTTCGGCCTGGGCCTGCTCTTCCGAATAGACCTCTTCCACTTCGGCGAAACCGCCGATTCGTTTCCCGGAGTCGAGTTCAGGGGGCGCGACGCGCGAGGCGCGACCCCTCTTCCTCTTGATCTGCTTGAGGTCTTCGTCGCAGAGAGGATTCGGCCGGTCCGCGACGAGCTTCTTGACGCCTTCTTCGAGCGGACGCCCGGAAAGATGGTTGTCGATGGCCTGCGCCGCGCGTTTGCCGTGGGCGATGGCCTCGATCACGCTCGACGGTCCGGCGACCACGTCGCCGCCCGCGAACACGCCCGGTTTCGAGGTCGCCATCGTGAGTTCGTCGGTCGCAATGGTCCCCCACTTCGACGTCTTGAGTCCAAGCAGCTCGGCCATACGACGGTCCGCCGACTGGCTGACGGCCGGGATGAGCGTGTCGGCGTCGATGCGGAATTCGGAACTTGCGATAGGGACGGGACTGCGCCGTCCGCTCGCGTCGGGCTCGCCCAGTTTCATTCGAATGCACTCGACGCCCGTCATACGGCCGTTCTCGGCCAGGACCTTGATAGGCGCGGCGAGATATTGAATGTCGATCCGTTCCTCGAGCGTCGCATCGATTTCCATCGGGTCCGCGGGCATTTCGGCCCGCGTGCGGCGATAGAGAACCGTCACGCTCTCGACGCCGACGCGAAGCGCCGTCCGCGCGGCGTCGATGGCCGTGTTGCCGCCGCCGACCACGACCACGCGCTTGCCGATCCCGGTCGGTTCGCCGAGGGCGAGCTTGCGCAGGAAATCGACGCCGTGGATGACCCCCGCACTCTCTTCGCCCGCGATGTCGAGTTTGCGGCTCTCGTGCGCGCCCGTCGAGATGAAGACCGCGTTGTATTCCTTCTCGATCGCCGCGATGGGCAGGTCGGAGCCGACGCTCGTCCCGGTTTTGAACTCGACGCCGAGCGAGCGGATCGAGTCGATGTCGCGCTTCAGGACGTCGGCGGGAAGCCGGTAGTCGGGAATGCCGACGGCGAGCATTCCGCCTAACACGGGAAGCGATTCGAAAACGGCGACCCGATGCCCGACGAGCGCCAGCGAATGCGCGGCGGCGAGCCCGGCAGGACCCGATCCGACGACGGCGACGGATTTGCCCGTCGAACGGATACCCTCGGGCGGATCGACCGTCGGAAAGAGATCCATCGCGAATCGCTTAAGGCCGCGGATGTTGATCGGCTCGTCGATCGCGCCTCGGTTGCACTCGAGCTCGCACGGGTGGAAGCAGACGCGGCCGCAAATCGAGGGCAGGGGGTTGTCGCGCCGGATAACGTCGGCGGCTTCCTGGAACTTGCCCGCCGCGATGAGGGCGACGTAGGCCTGGACGCTCGAATCGATGGGACATCCCGAGCTGCAAACGGCGCGGCCGTTCTTGCGAATGAGGTTCGCGTTGGGCGCGGCCTGAGCGTAGAAGCGGTCGATCGCCCGGCGCGTCGCGATGCCGGCGTCGAAGGGACTGCTCACCTCGACGGGACAGACCCTCGTGCATTCGCCGCACGCCGTGCACTTGGCAATATCGACGAATCGAGGACGCTGGCGCACCGTCGCCGTGAAGTTGCCCGCTTCGCCTTCGAGTTTAACCACGTCGGCCAGGGTGAAGACGTCGACGTTGAGGTCGCGCACGCATTCGACGAGTTTCGGCGAGATGATGCACGTGGCGCAGTCGCCCGTCGGGAAAGTCTTGTCGAGCCGCGCCATGCCGCCGCCGACGGCGGGGTTCTCCTCGACCAGGTAGACGCGGAATCCGGCGGCGGAGAGATCGAGCGAGGCCTGGATCCCCGCGACGCCCGCGCCGCAAACGAGCACCGCGCCGATCATTTCGCCGCTACCGTTCGCGGCCTGCGGTTTCGAGTTCGTTTCGGGCTTCATCGAACTACTCCTGCTCGCGCCGGTTGCGCGGTGGTGGAGACCTTCTTCACCAATGCGTCGGCGCTCACCGACAGCGCGCTCAGCCCGAGGGCGTCGGCGTCGAGGCCGAGGGCGAGGCCGAGAAGTTGCGTGATGTAGAGGACCGGCGTGGGCGCGAGATCGCCGTGGGCTTTCGCCGCGTCGCCCTGGCGCAGGTCGAGATTCACGTGGCAAAGCGGACAAGCGACTGCGATGCACTCGGCGCCCGCCCGGATCGCCATGGAAAGCAAGCGGTGCGAAAGACGCGCCACGACCTCCGAGTTAGAGATCGAAAGGCTCGCGCCGCAGCATTCGGTCTTGTAGGGCCACTCGACGCGCTCCGCCCCGGCGGCCTCCACGAGATCGTCCATGCACGTGGGATGCTCGGGATCGTCGAACGCGACGACTTCGGGCGGACGCGAAAGAAGACACCCGTAGTACGAAGCGACGCGCAACCCGCTCAGAGGCCGCACAACCTTCGCGCGCACTCGGTCCGCCTTATAGTCGTTGATGAGCGCGTCCAGGAGGTGACGCACCGGCACGTCGCCCTCGTAGGGCGCGCCAATGATCGCCTCGACGCGTTCTCGCTCCTCGGCATCGTCTCGAACCTTGCGGTTGGCGGTGCGGAGGCGGGCGTAGCACGAAGCGCACGCCGCCACGACGGGGAGGCCGAGCGCGCGCGCCTTCTGAAGATTCATCGCGGGCAACGCCGAAGCGAGCGAGGCGTTGGTCGAGTGCGCGGGCGTCGAGCCGCAGCAGGTCCAATCGGGAATGTCGACGAGCTCGATGTCGAGCGCGCGGCACATGGCGCGCGTGGACTTGTCGAAGTCCCACGCCGTCGATTCGAGGCTGCAACCGGGAAAGAACGCGAACTTCACCGTTTCTTCTCCTCCTCTTCGGCCCGCTTGAACGCCTGGCGCACCTTCTTGGCCGCGGCGGAGAAATGGGGCAGCAGCGAGAGTTTCCGCTTGGCGAACATCTTCGGGACCTTATCTACGTCCGAAAAGAAGTCGCGCGTGCGGAGCTTGTAGGCGGTCATCATGCCGAGCTCGAAAACGCGGCCGTGCCAACGCACGCTCTGAAGGAAGGAATCGTTGAACCGCTTGACCCGCTTGTCGGGAACGGCGGCCTTGCGTTCGACGGCCAGCATGCGCAGTGTGTCCATCGCGCCCGCGATGTCGATTCCCATCGGGCAGCGGGTCGTGCAGGCCTCGCACGAAGCGCAAAGCCAGATCGCGTTCGAAGCGAGAACTTCCTCTTCCTGTCCGAGCTGAACCATGCGCATGACCTGGCTCGAAAGAAGGTCCATTTCGGGAGCCACGGGGCATCCGGTCGAACATTTGTGGCATTGCAGGCACGCGCCGACAGGCGTGCCGCTGCGTCGTTCGACTTCGCTCAGGAAAACCGCATTCGTCCATTCGAGGGTCTGCGTCATCGCTCGCTTCCTTATCGTGGCATGAGCGTCTCGCTCACGATGCGCGGGCTCGAGAGCCCGCGCCACTATTCGCCCATGTCGTCCATTTCGGCCTCGATCTCGGCGTCCTTGCGCGGCATCACCTTGCGATACACCTCCGAAGGTTTGCGCAGAACGCCATCGACGCTCAGAAGATCGCGCTCGATCTCGATCCCGAACAAACGTTCATTCTCGCGCAGATAGGGCAGAATCAGTTTCCAGTCTCTCACCGCAAAAGGCCGGTACGCGCCGCCGTTGAGTTGGTCGGCGACGAGAGTCTGATGCGGATCGCGAACGTAGATGGCGCCGCCGGAAGCCAGCGACAAGAGGTTCGAACCCGGATAGGGAAGATCCAGGGGAACGACCTTGCCGTTGTCGTCGAAACGCACGCCGTTGACGATGGCGAAGCCGCCGCCATTGTGGGGATCGCCCGCCATGAACGACTCGGCCAGGAAGTCGAGCGCCGTGCCGTTGATAACGACTCGCGGCTTTCCGACGGCGTTGATCATCGGGCGTCCGGCGGCGTTGCCCATCACGTAGAACGCGCCTCCCTTCGCGCCGTAGAGGAACGTCTGGCCCACGTCGCCGTAGACGACGAGTTTGCCGCGTTTCGTAATCTGGCCGACTTGATCCTGCGCGTTGCCGTGCATGTGCGCTTCGAGACCGTCTATCCCCGAGCCGAGATAATCCCCCGCGTTGTCGTAGCAGTCCACGCGCAAACCGTCGCTCCGGGGTCCGAACCCCGCGGCGTGGAAACGAGTCCCGCGCGTGTTGTAGTGGACGATGCATTTCCAGCCGAGCTCGTAGGCCCGGACAGCGAGCGTCGCGTCGCAGTCCACGCCCTCGGGCGAGAAGCCGCGCGCGTCGACGAGGAGCGTCGTCTCGTCGCCTTCGGGACCGCGCAACGCGGCGCGCGAATCCCAGGTGAGGCGTCGATGCGTCGTCGCGGCTTTCGAAGAGGTCGATCGCGTCTCGCTCAACAGGGGTTGACGTTCGAAAAGGGTCTCGAGTCCTTCGCGCAGAATGGCGAGAACGGAACCGCGTTTCTTCTCGCCCGTCGGATAGCGCCGGTCCAGACACAGCGTCAACGCCTCGATTCCCAATGCCGGCGTCTTCTCCGCCGTTCGGTTCGCGACTCCTCCGACAAACGAGCGGACGCGGCCGAAGTCCATCGCCGCGACCGAATCGCGGAAATGCGCGAACAAGCCCACGGCGTCTTCGTCGCGAACCGATCGAGCGATCTCCTCGGCATCCTCGGACGACAAAGAGACTGCGGACGGTGCGACCGATGGGTTCCAGCGCTTCTGCTCCGATGCGGTGCAGACGGGAACACCGAACTTGTCGGTCACGCGGAGTTCATACTGTCCGTTCGACGCGCCGCGGGTCGAACCGTTGGTCTTGGGTTTCACGTTCATCAGGAACGCGCCGCCGTCGCTGTAGCTCCCGCCTCGAGCGTTCCAATACCGGTCGGCGATCGGGGTGAATCGCAGGTCCTCCGCCGCAAGGCTGGCCAGGGTCGCGTCGATCGCCTGTTTCTCGGAGCAGATGAGGCCGATGGACACTTCGCCCTCCTGAAGAGCGAACACCTGGGGCCGAAGCATCGCCGTGTCCGTGATGCCGAGAAGTTGGAACCCGTCCTTCTTTCCGAGACTGCGGGCAATGATGAAGAACCAGGGACCGTCGGGCGAGCCGTGTATGTGCGCGGCCTGAATCCGGCGGTAGACCTTCTGCCTCTCGACGGGAAGGCGGTCGAAATCCAATTCCGTCGTCGGGGCCAGCGCCTCGATGATGTATTCAAGCGGATACTTATAAACCCGGTTCATCAGATCGAACAAGAGGACCGAGACCTCGGTGTCGGTGAGGAACTGCGGGAAGAGGTTTCGCTGCGCGAGGTACTCGCACACCGAGTGGTAATTGGCAAAGTCGCCGTTGTGCACCAGCGCCTCGTGCATCCCGATGAACGGATGGCATCCGCCCGGGTGCCAGACGCGCCCGCGGGTCGGGTAGCGCTGGTGAGCGATCCAGACGTGAGCGCGCGTGTCGGCCATGCGATAGTATTGGACCACGGCCTCGGCGTACCCGACGATTTTGAGGATGACGAGATTCTTGGCGTGAGACAGGACGAACGCCTGCTTCTCGCCGAGCGAGGCGTAGTACTTCTGATTCAGACGAAGGGAACTCTGGAAAACGAACTCGTCTTCCAGGTCCGCCTCGGACAGGTGCTTGAGATTCTTCTCTTGGGCGAAATGTTCGAGAGCGTCGGACTTGACGCGTACGAAGTAACGCGCCACGTCGGGCGGTTTCACCTCGAGCAAAGGCACGTCGCGATAGTCGTCGACCGTGGGGAGCGTACGCGCCTGGTCGATCCGGAAGAAAGGATCGATGCACGTTTTCTCGACTTCGCCGCGCACCTTGGGATCGAGAAGCGCCACCTGGAGAATGTAGTCTTCGTCCAGTATCTTGCGCGACACGCCGAGGTCCTCGGGCACGAGGCCGCACGCGGCGATGCCGCCGCCTTTGCCGTTGCCGCGATTGCGCATTTGAATCGACGGCTCGTAGATGTGTTTGCCGCCGACCGGCAAGGAACATGCGAATCCCGTCACCCCGCATCCGCCTTCGGCCTCGGGCGATTTCGCAAACCACTCCCCGTCCGCCGGACGATGCCCCGCGCGGGCGCGGCGAAAGATCTCCGCGCGGTCGGCAAGAGGCGATCTGTTCTTACGGTGAACGGTCATTTCCTTGTTTGTCTCGCGCCAAGAGTCCCCACGAATTGCACGAATGCGCACGAATCGGCCGCGTCGGCCGGCTTCTCCCGGTCTCCCGATTCGTGTTATGTCTTCCGAAGTCATCGAAAGCCGCGACGATTTCGGACAAACCGATGGAACCCTCACCCCTGCCCCTCTCCCAGAGGGAGAGGGGCATGAAAGAAGATCCCTTCCTGACGTTTCTCCCTCTCCTTTGGGAGAGGGGCAGGGGTGAGGGTCCTTCTTTATTGTTTCCTCGCCTACGGTCCATGCCCTTCAGCCTCCGTGGGGTGCGGCGGTGTCGCTATGGGCCGATTCATGCGATTCGTGGACTTCCGTCTTCTATTCCTCTCCGTTTTCGTAATCTAAGTGCATCAGCAAATCCGTCCGGCCGCGCAACGCGGAGACGGAATCGAGTCCCAGGCGATGCAGGATATCGACGAGTATCTCGCGCCAGGCGCTGTAGAGATTCACCAGCCGCTGCGTGCTCCATTCGATGGTGAGCATCTCCAGGAGTTCCGGGTCCGTTGTCGCGATCCCGCGCGGGCACCCGCGGCCGCTTTCGCATCGACTGCAACGGATACAATCGAGCGCCACGAGTTCCGCCGTGCCGATCACCACGCCGTCGGCTCCGAGGGCGATGGCCTTGGCTACGTCCCAAGGAGTGCGGATGCCTCCGCTCGCTATGACGGTAATCTCGTCGCGCACGCCCTCATCGACCAGGAACTGATGGACGCCGTTGATGGCGTATTCGATCGGCATGGCGATGTTCTTCTTGGCCACGTTCGGAGCGGCGCCCGTGCCGCCGTAGCTGCCGTCCAGGTGGACGATGTGCGCGCCGGCGCAATACACGCCGACCGCGACCATCTCGACGTCGTTCGGCGTCGAGACCTTGGCCGAAAGAAGCGCCCCGGGGTTGACGTGCGCGATCCAGTCCAGGTGTTTCTTGTGGTCTTCGATCGAATAGACGCTGTGGAACGGAAACGGCGAGAAGAGCGACGTGCCGACCACGGCTTCACGCATGGCGGCCACGTCGGGCGTGTTCTTGTCGCCTAGCAGGTGGCCGCCCAACCCGGGTTTCGCGCCCTGGGCGTACTTGAACTCGACAAGACGCGCGCGCGCGATCGTCTCCTCGCGTACGCCGAAAAGGCCAGTCGCTACCTGGGTGATCATGTGGTCCGCGTAGGGGATGAACCGGTCGGGATATCCGCCCTCGCCGGTACAGCTGAACGAATTCCAGGCCTTGGCCACTCGGGCCTTGGCGATGAGAGCACGCAGATTCGTCGAGCCGAACGACATCCCTCCGCCGTACCAGGGAACGTCGATCGTCACCTTCGCGCGCGGGTCGTTCTTCCGGCGGTTCAGGAGCAGTCGGGTCGAAATGTCTTCGCGGCGCAGATCCTTGGGCGCGGAATCGGGAAAGCGGAACCGCAGCTTGTCGAATCCGCCGCCGGAGTCGCCCGTTTCGCTTTCCAGGAAAGCGGGGGCGGGCCGCCCCGTCTCGGCCATGAACCACGTGCCGGCCAGAAGATCGGGAGTCCACCGGCAATCGCCCAACGTCTCGAACGACGGATTGACACCGACGCTGAGAGAACCCTTCGGACACACCGCGACGCAGTATCGGTCGGTCTTGGCGCAATCGGGGCCGATGCAGCGATAATCGAGCGGACGAAGCGGAAGCCGGTAGCCGGCGGGACGGACGTGGACTTCGTTCGGGCAGATCTCGACGCACTTGCCGCAGGCGATGCAGTTCGAATCGCGATGCACGCTGAACTTGCCGATCGGATTGCGATAACGTGGCGGAGCGAGACGCACCCGGCGCGAGACGCTGGCGTAGTCGGCCTGCGACACGCGCTGGTCCGCAAGAGGAGACTCGACCGCCGGGTCTTTTTGCGCGATCGCACGCATGATCTTCTATGCTCCGTATTCTTCTTTGCGTTTGCCGAACATCTTGCCGAACGTGGCGCGTTCGAGATCCTCGAAGAACATGCAGCGTCCGGTCTCACCTCTTAGACGGCGCACTTCGCGAATCCCCATCGCTCCGAGCATCTCGAGCAGTTGGTTTCGCCATGCTCCGATCAGGTTCACGATGCGTTGCGCCGCCGCGCCCGGGTCGGTCTCCTCGAGGCACACGGGACACGTCTCGTCGCGCTCGCACCCGCCGCAAAGCCGGCATTCGAGAGCGACGACGAGGGGAAGGTCCACCGCGATCAAGTCGGCTCCGCAGATGATGGCCTTGGCCATATGCTCGGGCAGGGCGATCCCGCCCGAGGCGACAACCGTCACCTGGTCGCGGATTCCAGCCTTGACCAACGCGCCATGGACGTCGCGCAACACGTCGCGCGCATGGCGCGGCTTCGACGCGGCCTCTTCGCGTCCGTGCGCGTCGAACACCAGGTGGATCACCTCCGCGCCCTGGCGCGTGAGCTCGAGAGCGCGCTGCGCCGAACGGGGCGAGGCGGACATGCGAATCGCCACGAGCCGGTCGGGGTTGGCCTTCTTGAGAGAATCGCGCACCGCCCCGACGCCTTCCCCATCGGCCACCATCACGATGGACGCGCCGGGACAAAGGGCCTCCACGTCGGTTTTCGGATCGGCGAGGAACGGCACTAGGACGTCGCGCGCGATGGCGGGACCGTGAGGCTCTTCGGCACCCACGGAAATCCCCGGCGGAACGTTGGGATCGACGCGCGACGCGGGAGGAATGTCCCGCGCGCGGGCCACCGCCAACACGCCCATCGCGGACGCCGCTTGCGTGACCGCGGCAAACACCGCCCCGCGCTGGAAGCGCTCGGGGATAATGTCGAAAATCAGGGGAACGGGATTCTCGATCAACGGCGGCGTCTCCTTCGGACGGCCATTCTCGAGAACCACGTGACTCGGCTTGCGACCGATATCGACGCTCGTGTTGATGTACTCGCGTCCGTGAATGCCGTCGCGCGTCGGGCGCACGATTTCCGACATGTCGGTCCACATCGAGTCGAATGCCGGGCCGCTGAAGGGGCCGCCGTAACCCGCGCCGGAAACCGGAATGCCCCCGGTCTCGGCCTGGAACCAAGTAGAAAGGACAATGTCAGGGGTGTAGTACGCGTCGCCCAGACGCCGGTACTCGGGATTGACCACGCGCGAGAGAATGCCCTTGGTGCAATTCTGAACGCAGTTCAGGCATCCCTTGCATTGATAAACGTAATCGAGGTAACCGACTTCCTCGCGCAGCGCGTCCGCTTCGTCGCGAAAGAAACCGTAAACGCACCCCCGCTTGACACAGTTGTGGCATCCCGCGCAGTCCTCGCGCCAGTCGACGATCCCGAGTTTGCCCACCGGACGGAAACGCGGAGGAATGCGCTTTGTATCTATATGGTATTTCGCAGGCACGGCTACTCGGTCCCCGTTTTCAGTTTCTCCATGACCTCGAGAACGGCGTCTTCGGCTCCATCGCAACGAATCTCGAAACCGCGAAGGCCGCTCAGGGCCTTCAGACGACCGATGGTCTCGATCGCGATCTCGATCCCCTCGGCCCTCTGCGCCGCGGCGCCACTCTTCGACCCGAGACGTTCGAGAACGCGCGACGGAACGCGCGGATCGGGACGCTGGGCGGCGTACTCCGCCGCCTGCGCCGCGTCGGCTGGGACGCGAATCCCCGCCACGAAGGCGGTCTTCTCGTGAAGACCTTGGCGCACAACCTCTTTCCACCAAGCCTCGAATCGCTCCAGGTCGTATACGGGTTGTGTAATCAGGAATTGCGCCCCCGCGCGAACCTTCTTGGCCACGCGCCGGACCTGCATCTCCGCCGGGTCGGCGAACGGCGCCGCCACGCCCCCGAGGCAATAGGGACCCGCGCCGTCCAGCCCGCTCTCGCCGACCAGAGATCCGTCCGCGCCAAGCCCGGCCAATGCCTGAAGCAGTTGCACCGAGTCGACGTCGAAAACGTTTCGCGCCGCACGGCTCGCGCCCAGCGTCTGATGCGCGCCGGTTGTGCACAGGAGATTGCGCACGCCCAAAGCCGCCGCGCCCAGACAGTCGGAAACCAGCGCGACGCGGTTTCGGTCGCGCGTCGCCACGTGGAGGATTGGCTCGACGCCCTGCTGCGCGACGATCGCCGCCGCGGCCAAGGCCGACATCCGCACGCCGTCGCGATTGTCGCTCATTCCCAGCGCGTGAACCTTGCCCGCGAATTCCCTCGCTACGGCGCGCACGCTGTCGCCGTCGCTTCCTTTCGGAGGCGCGACCTCGGCGATCAAGATCGACTTGCCGGATTCAATGCGCTCTTGCAGCTCGGTTTTCTCTTTTGGCATTTGCTTTCCGCCTGCCATCCGAAATGGACGAAGTCGACGGGGTGGACGAAGTGGACGGAGAAAGAATCGTCCCCTGCCCCGCTTTTCATTCCCATTCCATCCTTCTGCCTACTGCCTTCTGCCTACTGCCTATTGCCTATTGCTGAGCAACAGGGCTCTCGTCCAACGCCGCGAATCGCTCCAACGCCTCGCCCACGACACGCTCGATGCTCTCCGGCGCGTCGTCGGGAGAACAATGCACCAGCGCAATCCGATCCGGCCCCATCCCGATCTCGCTCAACAGACGCTGAACCGCGCGGATGCGGACCTCGGCGCGATAGTTGCCCTGCGCCAGACGACATTCTCCCCGCGGACAGGCCACCACGCACACGGCATCCGCCCCGCCCTCGAAGGCATGAAAGAGATACTGCGCGTCGATCTTGCCGCTGCAAGGAACTTCGTGAACTTGGATGCGAAAACCGCCTTGCTCCCGCTGGCGAGGCAAACGAACGCTCTGCGGCATGCAGTTGTAGCAAACGTACACCACTACATCCGCACATTGAGGAACCGACATCTTGCTTCCTTCACCTTCTTTGGAGGAACTGCGGCATCGCGTCTGCGGGAACTCTTCCACTTACATCCACATCCACGGCCCCCGACGAGTCCGGACCCACGCTTGAGAATCGCGGTCACAATCGACAAGAATAGAGGCAAAGAGCGGCTCTTGTCAAGAGCCGTTGTGCCAAAATTATAAATCATTAGATGGCAACGGTGCGCGAGTCGATATCGCCTTGATAGGTCCCTGTAAAATGGCGACTGGACCCTGCGGGCAGTCTATGCGAGCAAATGAATCTACATGATTATACAGTACCTCTGGCAAAGTATGACCGATATCCCAAAGCCCCCAGAGTTCTCTGAATCGGCCCGTTCATGCCGGGTCGTCGCGCACCGTCCGAGAACGGTGCGGCTATCTGTCGCTGACTTGGAGGCGGGCGAGAACACGTCTCTGCCCGTGACGAGGGAATCACTAACCCGAATTTCTCACAGTAGGGGTTGCATCAGGCCGCGTTCTGTGGTATAAGTACTTTGTTATCAGCAATGTACAAACCACG
>JAFGFN010000073.1 GCA_016931035.1 Candidatus Sumerlaeota bacterium | reverse complement strand
TGATCCAGGCTCTGCCACACTCGATATCCTCTTGACGCGCGAGCGAGACGGACGCAGTATTGCGTCTGGTGGCTAAAGGCTTACGGTCGATTGGCACTGCGACGAGGCGCGGTTCCTGGGCGCGGCGTCGTAGCGATACCCGATCGCCGCTTCGTACGGGGAATCGTCGTCCCGCCGGGTCTCGACGCGGCTGCTCTCGATGGTGCACGCGGTCTCGGTCCAGGAATACGTTTGGACGGTCCGCACGAAATCGCGGAGCATCATGTACTCGAAGACGCACCCCATGAGGAGAAAGGCGAGAAGGAAGAAGGTGACGAACGCGCGCCCGACGCATCCGCCGCCGGTCGCCGGATTGCGGACTTGTGCGCCCGGGCGCATTTCGGATTGCGGATTGCGGATTGGGAAGAGGAAGCGCCAGCGCATCTGCCGATACCCTCCCGATCGAACGCGAATGAGACCTGTTTCCTCAGACAACGGGGCGGCGAGAACGCCGTTGCATGGAATAGTGTTTCGTGAAAAGGGAATCCGACGCGAAGAAAAGCGGCGGAAACCGCGACGTATCCCCGTATGGGCGGTATTCCTACCGATGAGAACTGGCGTTCAGAATGGTCACGCCGACAACGGTCCGCCTGTCTTTGCGCACAAGAATATCCTCGTCCACCTCGACGGTCTTGGTGGCCCTCTGCGGCTTGCGAAAGCTCACGTACATCACGTCGGCTTCTTTGTCGTAGTCGATCCAGACGTTGCGCACGGGCAACTGGAGCACGTCGCGCGCCATGGCAAAGCACTTGCCTACGATCTCTTCGGTTGTCTGCGCTACTGACGTTGCCATATCGCGTCTCCCTTGGGTTTCGTGTCGAGTATGTATGCCGTGATCACAAATCCATCGGTTTTTGAAACCTCTCGATAGACGGCGACCAGCCATTGCCTCTTCCCTATGTTTCGAGCCGCCTTGAATGCGCCACCGTTCCCGCGAACGACGATTTCGGGATTCTCTACCGTCTCCAGCACGTCGTGGAAACGACTCACCAGCTCGTCATGGTTCTCAATGATATGATACCATCGCTCGTACGTCAACCGTATCGGCACGCCATTGACAGACCGGGCAATATCCATCGATCTCTCCGTCTCGCCCACGCAATTCTCGGCGCCGCCCTGCATGGCCCACATCAGTGGACTCTCTATCCCATATCCTCGATTCTCAGAAGGAACGGTTCGGCGCGGTTGATTTCGAGTTTCTGGACCTCGCGAAGCGATTCCTGAACGCAGGCTTCTTGCGCCTCGTGCGTGACGATGAGGACGTGGGCGTGGCCCTTGTCCTCTCCGCCGGGTTGATTCATCGACTCGATACTCACGCCCTTGGAGCCGAGGACGGTCAGGACTTGGGCCAGGGCGCCCGCCACGTCGCGCAATCCGAGCCGGACGTAGTAGCGCGTGCGCAGTTCCGCCATCGGGCGGATCCGCTTGGGATCGGTCGGGATGGACAGGCGCATCTCGCGGCGCAGCCCGCCCTCGGCTTTGCCCGAGGCGAGAGTCATGAGATCGCTCAGGATCGCGCTCGACGTGGGTTCGGGTCCCGCGCCGCGTCCCGAGAGAATGACCGAGCCGGTGAGATTGCCGTCGATCCGCACGGCGTTGAAGACGCCGTTGACCGAGGCGAGGCGCGAGTCGGCGGGGAGGAGCGTGGGGTGGACGCGCGCCTCGACGCTGCCGTCGTCGTTCTTCTTGGCGATGCCGAGGAGTTTGATCGTGTAGCCGACCTGTTTGGCGTAGGCGATGTCCACGGCGGAGACGCGAACGATGCCTTCGCGATGGATGTCGTCGAAACGAATGTCCTGGTTGAAACAGAGCGTGGCGAGAATGGCCAGCTTGTGCGCCGTGTCGTGCCCCTCGACGTCGAACGTCGGGTCGGGCTCGGCGTAGCCCAGGCGTTGGGCGTCGGCCAGGACGGCGGCGAAATCGACGCCCTCGTCGGTCATGCGGCTCAGGATGTAGTTGGCTGTGCCGTTGATGATGCCTCGGACCGCCTGGATATCGTTGGCGGCGAGCCCCTGGTGCAGGGTGCGGATCAGGGGGATGCCGCCGCCGACCGCGGCCTCGAAGAGGAAGCAGACCTTGTTCTTGACGGCGAGGCGCAGAAGATCGGTGCCGTGTTGGGCGATCAGGGCCTTGTTCGCCGTAACGACGTGTTTGCCCGCCTGGAGGGCCCGTTCGATGAATTCGCGCGCGGGGCCGATCGTCCCCGTGAGTTCGAGCGCGACGTGGACCGCGGGGTCGGCCAGAAGCCCGTCGGTATCGGCGGAGAGGATCGCCGGATCGTAGGGGGCGTTGCGTTTCGTCGTCGTGTCGATGTCGGCAATGCGGACGACGCGAATCGGATGAGGGACGCGCTCGTCCACCAGTTTCGAGTTGGACTCGAGCGCGCGCAAGACCCCGGCGCCGATGTTGCCGAATCCGATCATGCCGACGTTGAGTGGGGCAGCCATGAAACGTATCTCCAAGCGAGCATGGCCGTCCCGGCCATGTTTTCAAGTGTGGCATGACCGTCCCGGTCATGTCTTCGGTTTGTCGGAACAAGACACGGGCGGGACGCCCATGCCACCGCCATCGCACGTATCTTCGGCGCGAACGCCTGTCTTTTCAAGGCTTTTCCCGCCGCTTGCTTCTCATTTGCTCCGACCGATCTTGAAAGACTCACAGGCAGGCTGAAGCCTGTACTCTGAACGAGCCTAGCGCTCCGAACGAGTTTGGTACCGCGAACGAGTTTGGAGTACAGGCTTCAGCCTGCTTCGGCGTCGAGACGCGACTTGGGGATTCTCGGGGGCAAGGCGCTGGGTGCAACCCGCGATCTTGGGGAAATTACTAGAAGAATTAACTAGACAGTTAGCGACAAGTTGAGGCACTTTACGGATGCCCTT
>JAFGFN010000072.1 GCA_016931035.1 Candidatus Sumerlaeota bacterium | reverse complement strand
CCTAGTTCTCCTTGAGGAGAGAAGACAATGTCCGTATTGCGGAAGAGCAATCCGACCTCCCTGAACCAAAGTGGCAGAGTAGTACTAAAACCGTTTGCGGTGTTTGCACCTTCATCTTTGTCTTCTTCTTCCCTCCCGGTTTGGCCGCCGAGCAGGTGCTGGATTGGGCGCGCTCGACCGAACACGCCGAGTGGCCCATTCGCGGCCAGCACGCGTCGCTCGTCTTTAGCGAAAAGATGTGGGTCCTAGGCGGCGTTGGCACCGGACTGTACAGCGACGTCTGGTCCTCGTCCGACGGAGTCGCCTGGGACGAGGAGTTGACGACGGCCCCCTGGGGTCCTAGAGTCTATCGCGCCTGCGTCGAGTTCAATGGCCGGATCTGGCTCCTGGGGGGCTACAGCGACGCCCTCAAGAACGACGTTTGGTCGTCGGCCGACGGCGTGAGCTGGGACCTCGAGACGGCTTCGGCCGGATGGAGTCCGCGAGGGGCTTTCGGTTGCCTCGCGTTCAACGTCCGGATCTGGGTTCTGGGAGGAGGAGTTGGGGGCGGGGGGTATGGCAACAACGAGATCTGGTGGTCGTCAAATGGTGTCGATTGGTATCAGACTTCTCCCTCGTATAGTTGGCACGCGCGCTCTGGGCTTACGTGCCTTGTCCACAACAGCCGAATGTGGGTGATGGGTGGTCGGTCCTACACTGCTCCTCCCCCCCCTGAGTATCCCGAGGAGATCCGGTACAACGACGTCTGGTCCTCGCCCGACGGTTCGTCGTGGACGCTCGAGACCTCCAACGCCGGATGGCAGGGGAGAATGGAGCATACCTCCGTTGTCTGGAACGGCCGGATGTGGGTGATGGGGGGCGACGGCATTCCTCAGGGAGCGCTGTCCGACGCTTGGTCTTCGTCCGACGGCAAGACCTGGACGTGCGAAACCTCTTCGGCTCCGTGGGGAGGACGCGTCTACTATACCTCGATTGTTCTCGGCGAGCGCATCTGGCTGACGGGTGGGTCGGACTATTCCGGTTATCTTAACGACGTCTGGAGCTACGGTTGGCAGGACGTGCCGCTCGGCGCGTCGTCGTGGAACCTGTTCGGCTCGCTCGAACGCTACGCCCGCCGCCCCTCGCCTTCCTTTCTCGTCGGCTCGCGCACGGCCTCGGCCCTGGCCTTAAGGCGCTAAACGCGGCGATGATGAAGAGAAAGAGATAGAAACGCCAAGCCGCCAAGCCGCGAAGGAAGACAAGACGAGAGGAAAGGGAGAGAATCTTTGACAGGATGACAGGATTACGGGATGAGGAAAAGAAGGCTGCACGCTTTCTATCCCGTTCATCCTGCAATCCCGTCCGAGTTTCTTCTTGGCGTCTCCGCGCCTTGGCGTTTCCCTTTTCTTCTTCTCCCGATCCGCGTCCGCGCGCTCCAGAGCGATTCGAAGATCTTGCTCTGGGCGCAGAACCGCGCGCGGTATGAGCTGTTCGAATACGATTCAAAGCGATAGTCGTACCTGAGGAGACGGCGGAACGCGTTCCCTCGAATTCTGTGTTCTTCGGCCCTTGTCAGATCGAATTGGACGTGCGATAATCGAACAATGGTTCGATCTGGAACCGGCAAGGGACGCCGCTTGACGGCTCCCTTCCCCAAACTCGGATGTGAGCGTACACGAATGGCCCAGCTTCCGATACGGATCTATGGCGATCCCTGCCTGAGAGAGAAGTCCAGGCCCATCGAGACGATCGACGACGATGTTCGGCAACTCGTCCGCGACATGGCCGAAACGTTGTACGCGGATCGAGGGGTCGGTTTGGCCGCTCCTCAGGTGGGGCGCAACGTGCGTCTGTTCGTCAGCGACGTGGACTGGGTCGAAGACGAGGGGGGCAAGGACCGCGGCGTCCGGAACCTGAAGGTCCACATCAATCCGGAACTGATCTGGGAATCGCCCGACGACGAGTCGCACGCCGAGGGTTGCCTGAGTCTTCCCGAGATCGAGGGCGACGTCTTTCGCTCTTGTTCGGTCAAGGTGCGCTACCAGGACGAAACCGGCGCCGTCCGAGAACGACGGGCCGAGGGATTGGAGGCGCGCTGCATCCAGCATGAGATCGACCATTTGGACGGCGTGCTGTTCGTCGATCGCATGCCGTTCGTCAAGCGTCGGTTGCTGGCCGGCAAGTTGCGCGAGATCAAGAAGCGTTCCGCCCTCGTGGCGACGTAGATCGCCCGCGCGCCGCCCGCGAAAAACCCATTTCGCTCGGCAAAATAACCCTTGCAAAAGAGCCGAATGGATTCTACACTCCGCTGTTGGAGTGGGGTGTGGCAAGTGGGCGTGTGCCCGCTTTTTATTTTTCAGGCGCAGTCCGGCCCGACGGGCGGGCCGCGAGGAAACGACATCATGGATTTCTTGAATCTCAAATCTTACGTCAACGCCGTGGCGAAAGAGAAGGACCTGGACCCGGCGATCATCAAGGAGGCGGTGGAGCACGCTTTGGTCGCGGCGTCCAAGAAGAACCTCTCTCAGTTCAAGGGCGCGCGGGCCGATCTCGACATGGAATCGGGTGGACTCCATCTGCTCGTCCAGAAACAAGTGGTGGACGAAGTCGAAAACGATCGGCTCGAAATCTCGCGCCGCGACGCCCGGCGCATTCTCAAGAACAAGAAGATCGAAGCGGGCGACGAAGTCGAAGTGCCGATCGACCCGGCCGTCTTCGGACGCATCGCCGCTCAGTCGGCCCGCCAAATCGTCGTCCAGCGCATCCGCGACGCCGAGCGGGCCCGAATCTACGAGGAATATTCGCATCGCGTCGGAACCGTCGTGACCGGCACCATCCAGCGTTTCGAGCGGCGCGACGTGATCATGAACGTCGGCCGCACCGAAGGGACCATGCCCCTGTACGAACAACCCATGGGGGCGCACTTCAAACACAACGACCGTCTCAAAGTCCTGATCACCGACGTTCGCGAGACGCCCAAGGGCCCACTGATCGTCTTGTCGCGCAAGTCTCCCAACCTGGTCGTGAAACTCTTCGAGCAGGAAGTGCCCGAGATCGCCGACGGCACGGTCAAGATCATCGGGGTGGCCCGGGAGGCGGGAGTCAGGACCAAGATCGCCGTCACCAGTATGAGTTCCGACGTCGATCCGGTCGGCGCCTGTGTCGGGATGAAGGGCTCGCGCGTCCAGATGGTGGTTCGCGAACTCGACAACGAGAAGATCGACATCGTCCCGCACTCGATCGACGCGGTGCGTTTCATCTCGTCGGCGCTCAACCCGGCGAAAATCCGGGGCATTCACCTCAACGAGCGCGAAAAACGGGCCGAGGTGATCGTGGCGCGGGGCAACCTGGCCATCGCCATCGGCCGCAAGGGTCAGAACAGCAAACTGGCGGCGCGCCTGACGGGTTGGCGCCTCGATATCCGGTCCGAGGAAGAGGAAGGACTGGATTACGAGCAGATTCAGACCCGCTATCTCGAAGACTTCCTGCTTCAAATCACCGGCCTTTCGAACCTCGCCCGCGACGCCCTGTTGCGGTCGCAGGTCAACAGCGTGGACAAGATTTCGCAAGCCTCGCCCCAGGACCTGCTTTCGTTTACGAACGACAACGTCGAGCTGGCCGAGGAGCTGATCGGCGGCGCGGCCGAATACGTCGAGGCCCTTCAGGAAATGCAGATGGAGCGTCGGCGGCGAGGTCTGGCCCCCGGCTTCTTCATGCCTTCCGAGTTCCAGGAATCGCTTCAGGCCGCGGAAGCGGAAGGCGGAGAGGGTGGGGAAGCAGCGGCTGGCGCGGAGGAGTCCGGTGCGACCGAGCCGACCCCCGAGAGCGAAGAGGGCGTTTCTCAAGCGGAACCGACCGAGTCGGACGAGCCCGAAGAGCCCGAGGAATCGGAAGAGCCCGAGGAATCGGAAGAGCCCGAGGAATCGGAAGAGCCCGAGGAATCGGAAGAGCCCGGGGAATCGGAAGAGCCCGGGGAATCGGAAGAGCCCGAGGAATCGGAAGAGTCTGAGGAATCGGAGGAACCGGAAGAGCCGAGCGACTCGGAAGAATCGGACGAGTCGGAGGATGACGAGAGAGAGTAGAAGGCGCGTTTCGAGACTTGACATGCCCAGTCGCGTTCCTCTTAAATGGACCGTCTGTGGCCTAGCACGGCAAGGGCGCTTGTGTGGGCCTGGTCGCAATCGTGTCGTCTCCAACCGGAGGCGACAAGGGAGTTTGCATGCGGGTTTACGATTTATCCAAGCAGTTGAACATGTCCAACAAGGAACTGCTTGATCGATTCCGGTCCCTCGGAATCGAGCTGAAGAGCCATTCGTCTTCGATCGAGGACAAGATGGTGCGAATCCTCCTCGACGATCTCGAGAAGTCGGGACACGCGACCGCGACCATTGACGTCTCGTCCCCTCCCAAGGAGGAGAAGGAACGCCCGAAGGCTGCGGCGGCGAAGAAACCCGCGAAACGCGTCGAGAAGGCCGCGCCGGCGGCGAAGGCGGAGCCCGAGAAACCCGTGGATGCCCGCGCGCTGGCCCTCGAGGCGATCGCTCGCGCCAAGGCGCTGCGCGCCGAGCGCCAGAAGATTCGCGAGAAGCAGGAGCCCGAAGGAACGAGCGCCACCCCACGTGTCGAGCTGGAACATCAAGAACTCGACGTCGCGACACGAAGGGCGGCCTTCAGGCCTGGCGTCTCGGGCGCGAAGCCGTCCGCGCCGGGACAGCCGGCGCCTTTGCGCGCCGAGCCGACGGAGGGTCAACGCGTCGGACTTCGGCCGGGCGCGGAACCCGCCGGGGGCCCTGCTCCTGGGCCGGGTGCTGGCGCGCGTCGTTCCCAGCCCTTCGCTCGACGCGATGTCGAGCTCCAGCAACTCCCCTCTCTGCATCGAAAGCGAACCCCGGCGGCCAGGGGGGAAAAAGCGGCCGATTTGACCGTTCCACCGTCGATCGAAGTGATGAAACTCAGGCCCACCCGCCGTAGCGGACCGGGCAAGCGTAAGGGCGACGAAGACGGCGGCGAGGCGGGGCGACGCAAACCGGCGCCGCTCAAGGGAACGGGCAAGACGGAAAAGAGAATCCGACCGGGTCGTTTCCTCAATATCGACACGATCGAGGAGTCGGTCGAAGGACGCCCGGGGGTCCGGGGCGGGGTCAAGCGCCGTGTAGGCGGCGGGATTGGGCGCGGTGGGATGTCCGCTCCGGCCGTCGCCAAGCCGCCCGAGGTCGTCAGGTTGCGTGGCGACATGACGGTTGGGGAGTTTGCCGAAAAGATCAAGGTGTCTGCCGCCGAGGTCTTGACGAAAGCGATGAGTCTCGGCGAGATGCTCACCATCAACAAGATCATCTCGACCGACCTGTGCGAGTTGCTGGCGGGAGAATTCGAAGTGCATGTGGAAATCGTCCCCGAAGGCGACGAGTACGACGTAGCGGAGTTCCGCCAGGAGGACGATCTGACCGATCTTCTTCCGCGTCCTCCGGTCGTAACGATCATGGGTCACGTCGATCATGGGAAGACAACGCTGCTCGACACGATCCGAAAGACCAAGGTCGCCGAGGGGGAGTACGGCGGAATCACCCAGCACATCGGCGCCTATCGAGTCTCCGTGCCGAACGGCGAAGTCGTCTTTCTCGACACGCCGGGTCACGAAGCCTTCACGGCCATGCGCGCCCGCGGGGCGGGAGTCACGGACATCGTCGTTTTGATCGTGGCCGCCGACGACGGCCCGATGCCGCAGACCGTCGAGGCCATCAATCACTCGAAAGCGGCCGAAGTCCCGATGATCGTGGCCATCAACAAGATCGACCTGCCCGGGGCCAACGTGCAGAAAGTCAAGAACGACCTGATGCAGTACGGTCTGTTGTCCGAAGACCTGGGCGGGGAGACGATTTTCTGCGAGATCTCGGCCAAGGGCGGCCAGGGCATCGACAACCTGATCGAGATGATCTTGTTGCAGGCCGAGATGCTCGATCTCAAAGCCAACCGCGACTGTCGAGCCAGCGGCGTCGTGATCGAATCGGAAGTCGACCCTCTGCGCGGGATCAATGCCACGGTTCTCGTCGAACGCGGGACGCTGCGGGTCGGAGATCCGTTCGTCTGCGGCGACGTAAGCGGCCGCGTCCGCGCGATGGTGGACGAACACGGGCACGAGGCGGAACTGGCGTTGCCTTCGTATCCGATCGAGATTCTGGGGTTGGACGGATGCCCGAAGGTGGGAGACAGCTTTATCGTTCTCGAGTCCGAGCGGCAGGCGCGCCAAATCGCCGAGATTCGCGAGGTCCGCCGTCGTCGCCAGATGCAGAACGCGTCGTTGCGCCCCCACGTCACGCTCGAGGGGCTGTCGGATTTCCTCAACCAGGACGACAAGCCCAAGAACCTGAACGTGATTCTCAAGGGGGACGTCCAAGGCTCCGTCGAGGCCGTCGAGCAGTCGATGCAGCGGCTCAGCAACGAGAAGGTCAACATCGTCGTTCTCCACAAGGGCGTCGGCGCCGTCGCCGAATCCGACGTCCAACTGGCCATGGCCTCCGACGCGATCATCGTCGGCTTCAATATCCGGCCCGACGCGACGGCGGCCGATCTCGCCTCGCGCGAACAGATCGATATCCGAACGTATCGCGTCATATACGAGTTGCTCGAGGATCTCCAGAAGGCGATGGTCGGGATGCTCGACATGCAGTATCGCGAGGTGGCGCGGGGCGCGGCCCAGGTGCGCCAGGTGTTCAAGGTCTCGCGAACGGGAATCGTCGCGGGATGCTACGTCACGAGCGGCAACATCTCGCGAAACGACAAGATTCGGCTCGTCCGAGACGGGGTGGTGGTTTACGAGGGCGCCATCGGCTCCCTGCGGCGCGTGAAGGACGACGTCAGTTCGGTCCAGTCGGGCTATGAATGCGGCATTACGCTGTCGAACTTCCAGGATATCAAGGAAGGCGATGTCATAGAGGCCTATCAGCTCGAAGAAGTCGCCCCGGTCATGTAGAGACCGTCGTCCAATGCACGATCCCCCCTCCGTCGTCGTCGGTCTGATGCACGTGGAACTGCACATTCCCTTGTGCAATTCCCTCAAGGAGAAACGAAGCGCCGTTCGACCGTGTCTTCAACACATCCGCACTCAGCTGAACCTGGCGGTGGCCGAGGTGGGCGATCAGGACGTGTGGCGCAGCGCCCTCGTCGCCATGGTTTCGGTCTCGAACGATAGGACGGTGGTCGAGAACACGCTCAACCGGGCAAGGCACTACTTCGAGACCCGGCGGGACCTGGAACTTGTGGACAGCCGGACGGAGATTCTGTGAGTGGCAGTGTGTCGCGGGGGCCCATGTCCCGGCTCGATGCGTGTCGCAATTCGATACGGAATCGGCCAAAACAGTCGGAAAGATAGGAATCGCTAATCTTTACCGTTGCATTTTCCGATGATCTTAAGGTAAATGTTGTTTCCTGAGAGAGAGATGAGAGAGAAGGCAGGATATACACGAAGGTGAGTTTCGAAGCAGGAATGAACAATGTGACTAGCAAGAGATCCTCTCCGGGCAAGTCCACGGACGCCCGGATGCGGACAATCCTACCCTCCGAGGTTCCCGACGAGATCGGCGAGACCCTGCGCCAAGCTCTGCACCCCGTCGCGCTGAAGAAGGGATTCGACTGGATTCTCGATCACATGACCGACGCCGCCGATGTGCTCGACCTTGTCGAAAGCTTTTTGAACCGCTACGAAGAACAGGTGATGCAGTTGAAGGGGCACGTTCTCGAGACCTATCGCCCGGTCTTCCGGGCGGCGCTTCTCAGCGAGTGCCTGAGAATCCTCCAGTCGTCGAGGATGCGGTTCGCCCAACAGGGATTCAACCCCGTTTTCATGAGGACGTGGCTTCAGAAGCGGCTTCTTGCCGCGATGATGGGCATCACGGTCAACGACGTCGAACTCAAACTCCGACTTTCTCCCCGAAAACCTCCGGATTTCCTCAACGAGCATATCGAGCGACTTGCGGACCACACGTGTCTGACGCATCTAGTGTAGACGACGTAGAGTGATCGGGGTTTCCGCCTTGCTTTTTCGCGTGGGTTGCGGCATCGTGAAGATGCCTGGGGATGGAGTCCCCCTCATACACTAGGAACCGCCCAAGAGGCTGATGACTCCTGCCGCGAAGGTTGCCGTAGCGGTGGGGTTGTTGCCATGCGACAGGAGACCCGCTACGGAGCGGGTTTTTTCGTGCCCGCGCCACGGACCGGGTGGATAGACAAGGGGAGGACTTCATCATGGAGCACGCTTATGCGGTCGCGTTTGTGTGGCTCGGTTTGGCCATCGTTTCCGCCGTCATTGCGCATCATCTCCGCGTTTCCGTCGCGCTGATCGAAATCTGCGTCGGCGTGGCCGTAGCCGCCGTGGCGACTCGCGTCGGCAAGGCCGAAGCGCTCGGTTCGGACCTCGACTGGGTGCGTTTCCTCGCCTCTTGCGGCGCCGTCCTGTTGACTTTTCTTGCCGGCGCCGAGCTCGACCCCGCCGTTATGCGCGCGAAAATGAAAGAGGTGAGCGTCGTCGGTTTGATCGGCTTCCTCGCGCCTTTCCTGGGGTGCGCGGCGATCGCGCGCTTCGGACTCGGGTGGAACGTTCGGGCGGGTCTGCTTTGCGGCATAGCGCTTTCGACGACTTCGATGGCGGTCGTCTACGCGGTCATGCTCGAGACCGGCTTCAACAAGACCGAATTCGGCAAAGGAATCCTCGGAGCCTGCTTCGTCAACGACTTGGGGACGGTCATCGCTCTGGGGCTTCTCTTCGCCCCATTCACATACAGAACCGTCGTGTTCGTCGCGGTCGGCACCGTCGTTTTGGGCTGCTTGCCCTATCTCACGGAGTGGGTGACGAACCGCTACGCACATCGGACCGCGGCGATCAGGACCAAATGGGTCATGCTGGTCCTGTTCGGCCTCGGCGCCTTGGCGCTTTGGTCGGGTAGCGAGGCGGTCCTTCCAGCCTACATCGCGGGGATGGTCCTGGCCGGAGGGGCGGCAAAGGACGAATTCTGGATTCGACGCCTGCGGACCCTGACCGTCGGTTTCCTCACGCCGTTCTATTTCCTCCGGGCCGGAACGCTTGTCTCTCTGTCCGCGCTGGTTTCGGCGCCTTTGGTCTTTTTCGGATTGCTCGGGGCCAAGGTGACGTCGAAGATCTTTGGCCTCTACCCGTTCATCGGACTGTTCCGTCGCGAACGCAACGAGCGCTGGTACTACACGCTCATGATGTCCACGGGGTTGACCTTCGGCACGATCTCGGCGCTCTACGGTTTCTCTCACGGCATCGTGACACAAGGGCAATACTCCTTCCTGGTGGCTACGGTCGTCGCGAGCGCCGTCGTGCCAACCCTCATCGCCGGCATGGCCTTCACGCCCAAGCATCTCCTGGTCGGGATGGAGGCGCTTGGGACGCACAAGGTCAGCGAAGACACCAGCAGGGAGGAAGACTGATGTCGAAGGAGGCGCGACCGTCCGGAACGTTCATCGGAGACAACCACCGCCGCGGCATCTCCGTCACGTTGACGTTGCTCGACGAGATCCTCTGCCGCTTCGAGCGATGGACCAAGGGCAGGACGGCTGAAGGACCGCTCTACAGCGAACGCAACGATCTGAGCGACGACCGGAAAGAGGTCATACTTGCCGAGATTGCCGCGATACGCGCCGTTGTCGTTCGCCTTCGCGACGAACTCGCACTGGAACCGAAGACAGAGCGGATTTCGACGCTGATTTGGTCCCAGTGCGCCTGGTTCTGGGAGTCGCTCGTCGAACTCGAGTCGAAGCACCTCCGCAGATACGGGGAACTGGCGCCCGGTTTCGCCGCCTTTTTCGATCCTCAGGTCGCGGAATTGATCGAACGTATGGACGAGATTTCGCGGATTGCGCGCCAAGTCTGAACGCGACTCGGGAATCTTGACGTGAGCGAGAAGATCGAAATGTCTGGCCTCCAAGCACGCGAGGGCGCGGTCTCGACTCTCGACGATCTCAGACGGATTTGCCGCGAGTTCGAAATCGGCTCCCTTTGTGCGAATCTCGACGCTTGCGCAAGGGTTCTGGAGGACGCCGGGATCGTCGACGTGGCCGTGGTCGGACGTTTCAAGGCGGGCAAAAGCTCGTTTCTCAACTCTATCTTCGGTCGAGACGTTTTGCCCGTAGCCGCGCGTCCCCTCACATCCGTTATCACGCGGGTTTCTCATGGTCCGAGCGACCGCGCGGTCGCTACCGGCCTGGACGGCGGCCGGATAGAAATCCCGTTAGACCGGTTGGCCGAGTTCGTCACCGAGAGGCAGAATCCGAACAACGTCAAGGGCGTGAGCCTTGTCGATGTCGAGGTCGCAAACTTGGCCGCGTATCGTGGAGTGCGATTCGTCGATACGCCGGGTTTGCGTAGCGTTTACGCTCACAACACGCGCACTTCGTCAGAATGGCTGCCTCGAATCGGAGCGGCCTTGATGGCCGTGAGCGTGGACTCGCCGCTTTCCGATTCCGACATCGATCTGCTAAGGGAGACGCTGGAGTGTACGCCGGAGGTTTCGATTCTGATGACCAAGGCGGACTTGGTCGCGCCCGATGAACTGGAGGATGTTCTGGCGTTTGTGCGCGAGCAAGTAGATAAGGCCGTCGCCGGTCCCGTGCAAATCTTCCCCTATTCGGTTAAGCCCGGTTTCGAGGCGTTGCGGCGGAGGGTTCGCGAATACCTTCTCGAACAAGTGGCTGCCCGGCACGAGGAAAAGTCGCAAGAGATCGTCCGTTACAAAGTGCATTCACTCGCCGCCAAGTGCCGCGAATACTTATGTGTCGCCCTGTCGGCCGCTCAGGCCGCGCAAGAGGCCCGTCTGGAACTTGGACAGCAGCTCGGGGAAGAACGGCGTATCCTTGCGACGGTTCGCAACGAGTTGTGGCTGATGTCGAACGATCTCAAGTCGCGATTCCGCGAGGTGTGCCTGAGTGCGTTTCTCGAACGCCACAAAGAACTGACTTCCAGCCTTGCCGGTGAACTGCGCGCAGAGATGAAACGATGGAAGGGAAACCTTAGCGAAACCGCGGAAGAATTCGAGAAGTGGGCGAAGGAATCCGTTCGCAACACACTCGAACCGTTGTCGCGTGACGAAGGGAGCCGAATCGCCCAGGGGCGCCTATCGGTGGCGCAAGGCAGCTTCTCGCGAGTCGTTCGCGCCTTTCAGGACCGTTTGGCCGAGGGCATTCGCAAGGCCTTGGGCATCGACTTTCGCGGGGCGCAGTTCGAGGCGGTCGTCCGGCAACCCAAGCGCCCCGACGTGAACATCGGCTGGGCCTTCGACACTCCGCTCCAATCGATCTGGTTCTTGATCCCCATGTGGTTGTTCGGACCGCTCGTGCGTCGGCACTTCCTTCGCCGCCTGCCGTGGGAAGTGGAGAAGAACCTGCATCGCGTGGCGGGCCAATGGTCCGACGCTTTCGACCGCTCGGTGCACGATTTGGCGGGGCAAGCGCAGGATTTCATCCTGGAGGAGATGAACACGATCGAGGCCTTGACGGCTGAATCCCAAGATCGCCGCCCGGCCATCGAGCGGGCGATAGCGACGCTCGGGAGAATCGAGGCGGAACTCCCTTGGGGTGCAACCCGCGATCTTGGGGAAATTACTAGAAGAATTAACTAGACAGTTAGCGACAAGTTGAGGCACTTTACGGATGCCCTT
>JAFGFN010000071.1 GCA_016931035.1 Candidatus Sumerlaeota bacterium | reverse complement strand
GCGGCTCAAACCGCCTCCCCCTTCATCGCAACCCGATCTTTTCGGCTTCGTCCTGACCTGACGCCCGAAAACTGGGGAAACTCCTGGAAATGATGGGTTGCGCGCGACGGCGTCGGGTGCATGGGTTTGTGCTTGATTTTTCGGTCTCCGGCCTAATAATGAATCTCTTTCCGGCGGAAACGCCAGTGCGCCAGGACGCCTCGGCCTGCCGGCCCCGGCTCGTTTCGAGCGGGCGGGTATCCTTTTTGGGGGAGAAGCGCAGCGATACCATGTCCAGAACCACGTTTGGAAAACTGAGAATCGTTCTCGCCGCCGCTCTGGCCGTGGCCGCGCTGACGACCGCCCTGGGCGGGTGCCGGACCTTCGCCCCGCCGACGCCGGAAGAACTGCGCGGCCGCGCCGCCGACAAGTTCGAAGAAGGAACCCGATACGAAGACCGGCGCGAGTACACGCGGGCCATCCGTTGCTATCAGGAAGCGCTTTCGCTCGCCCCCCGACCCCTGATCCTCTACGAGCTGGGCCACTGCTACGCCGAGATCGGCGATCTCAACCGCGCCGAAGAATACTTGAACCGCGCGCTCGAGATGCAGCCCGACTACCGCATGGCGCTTCTCGAACTCGAGCGCGTGCGTTTCTTGCGCGAGAAGTCGGGCGTGCCCCGGTCCTCCTTGGGCGCCGCCGCCGGCCCTGCCGTCGGCCGACCCGCGCCGACCGCTCGGTCGGTCGCGGAAACGACGCGTCGTATCCCTTCGGTCGCCCGCCCCGCGGACGAAGAACCGATCCTCCTCGTAGACGACGGATCGGCCATGCCCGCCCGCACCGTCGAGGGCGATCTGCCTCCGGCGATGCCCAATCCTCCTTTTATGGCGAAGAAAACCGGTGTCGAGACCGCCGACGTGCGACCCGCCGAGAAGTCGCTGAAACCCCAACCGGTTCTCGAGCGCATCACCGCGCCCGATGAGACGCCCAGCCAAACCCCTCCCGATCTTGTCGCGGCCGCCAAGCCCGGCATGACCAAAATCGCGGAAGCGTCGCCTCAGAGGCCGCCCCGCGAAAGGGTTGCGGCGCCCCCAACGACTACCAAAGCGGCCTCGCCCGAGGACGAGCGCTCGAACACGGTCATTATCCGCCCCAAGACCCCGCGGCTCCGCCCGGTTGCCTCCCCGACGCCCAAGCCTTCGGTTTCCAAACCGACGCCCGCCCCGACGCCGGGACCGCGAGTGATCGCCCTGCCCGAGGTGGAGATTCCGCGCCCGCCGGAGCCGAAGCAAGTGGCTCAAGGGCCGCTTCGGATGGAGGACTTCTTGACCACCGAGGAGATGAGAGCCGCCGAACCTGCGCCGGCGCCCTCGATCGCCGTCGCCGCCAAACCCTCGCCGACTCCTGGGCAGGCCCCGCGCGTTTCGACCCTCGACTCCGAGTCCTTGCCCGAGATCGAGACTCCGGCCACTCCCAGACCGCAACCCACGGCTACGCCGCGACCGGCCGCGACTCCGCCGCGCCCTGCGCCGACGGCCACGCCCAAGCCGCCCCCCCCGGCCACGCCGCGCCCGACGGCCACTCCCGCACCTCGACCCGCGACGACCCCGACTCCTGTTCCCGTCGCGACGACCGCTCCCGAGACGCCCGTGCCCGCGAGGACGGCGACGCCGACGCCCGAGCCGAAACCCTCGCCGGTCAGCTACGAGGAAATCCACAATACGCTGTTCACCGATAGGACCGAGAGCGGACGCCCGGCGCCCGAGGTCCGGTCTCGCGTAGACGCCGAGGGGGGGAAGATCTTTTCCTCTCGTGAGACGGGTCAGAGCATCATGCTCGACACGTTCCCCTATCATTATCAGAACGGCAAGAGCCTGGTGGAAATGAGAGAATACGATAAGGCGGAGGAAGAGTTTACCCGAGCCTTGAGTCTCGATCCGACCAATCTCGACGGCCTCCTCGCCCTGGGTGACGTGTTGAACAAGCAAGGGAGAGCCCAAGCCGCCCTCGATCAGTATCAGAAGGCCGCCAAGATGCATCCTCGCGAGCCTCGAGTCCAACTCAAGATCGGGAACCTGTTCATCAACGACAAGCGACCCGAAGCGCAGGAAGCCGCGCGCAAGGCGTTCAAGCGCGCCGGGCAGATCGACCCGAGCTACTACCGGGCCTTCAACAACCTGGGGATCATCGAGATGAACGCGGGGAACTACGACGAAGCGATCGAGCACTTCAAGAAGGTGCTCGAGCTCGAGCCGGAGTACGCCAACGCCCATTTGAACCTGGGCATTATCTATCAGGACCATAAAGGCAACAAGCTGGACGCCTATTACCACTACAGCCGGTACATCGAACTCGGCGGCGAGCGCTCCCCCGAAGTCGAGCAGTGGAGGTCGGCGCTGAACTAGCGATCCCGGTTTCGGTTTCCCATCGCGCACTCGCTTTCGGATTCTCAGTGGCGTTCGTACTTCTGCTCGTACTCGTGCTCGCAATCGGCTGGTGGGGACTCTTCTTCCCATGAGAGTCGAGGGCGCTCGTGAGACGAGAACGAGTGGGAACGGGCAGGAGTACGAGTAGGAGTACGATAGAGAGGATGAGATGGCGAAGCATGTTTTGTTCACCCCCGGTCCGACGAATCTCCCTCCCGAGGTGTTGGAGGCGCTCGCCCGGCCCATCGTCCATCATCGCTCGCCCGAGTTCGCGCCGATCTTCAAACAGGCGCGCGAAAACCTCCGATACCTGTTTCGCACCGAGAATCCCGTCGTTCCCCTGATCTGCTCGGGCACGGGCGGCATGGAGGCGGCGGCGACCAGTCTCCTGGCGCGCGGCGACCAGGCCGTCTACGTCTCGGCCGGGAAGTTCAGTCAGCGCTGGGGCGCGATCTGCCGCGCCTATGGGATCGACGCCCACGGCTACGAGATCGACTGGAGCCTCGGCGCCACGCCCGACCTAGTCCAGAGAATGCTCCGCGAACACCCCGCCGCGAAAGTCGTCTTCACCACCCATTGCGAAACGACCTCGGGGAGCCTTTCCGACATCGAAGGGATCGCGCGGGTCGTTTCGGGGACGAACGCGGTGCTCGTGGTCGATGCGATTTCGAGTCTGGGCGCCGAGCCTCTCGAAACCGACGCGTGGGGGGTGGACGTGGTCGTGACCGGTTCGCAAAAGGCCCTGATGCTGCCGCCGGGGATGGCGTTCGTGTCGGTGAGCCCCAAGGCGCGTGCGAGGATCGAGTCGTGCGACTCGACGGTCTTCTATTTCAGTCTGAAGAAAGCGTTGGCGTCGCTCGACGAGGGCACGACCCCCTGGACCAGCCAAATCACGATGACGGTCGCCCTGAACGCCGCCGTGGACCTCGTGCGGCGCACTGGGGGCGTCGAGGCGGCCTGGCTGCGCCACGCCCGCCGGGCCCGGGCCATCCGCGCGGGATGCGAGACGCTCGGGATGTGCGAGTACAGCCGCGCGCCGTCGAACGTCGTGATGGCGATGGTTCCGCCCGACGGGATCGACGCGGGGCGTCTGATCCGCTGTTTGCGCGACGAGTTCGGGTTCACGGTCGCGGGTGGGCAGGAGCGTCTCAAGGGACGCATCGTGCGCATCGCCGCGCTCGGGCATATCGACGACGAAGCGATTCTCTCCCTCATGACGGCGCTCGAAGAAGCGTTCCGCCATCAGGGACGCGAGGTCGAGCCGGGAGTCGCGGCGGCGGCCGCGAAACGAGCTCTCTCGCCCCCGCCGACGCCGGCCTAACGCGATTCCCGGGTGGTTGCCCGCGACCGTCCAGCGCTCTATTTCCTAGACTTAAGGGCCTTGGCCAAGTCCGGTTTGGCCTCGGCCATGGCGCGCCGAAGCGCCTCGAAGTGCCAGGAGAACAAGGACCGTCGGTCGACCTTCGATTTCGATGGGGGCGGTATGATGTTGAGAGAGAACGCTCCCGCCTGTCCGTAGACCATCGCCGAGCTGGTGTACAACGTGACGAGACGGCTCACCTTGCTCTGAAGCGAACGTTTCCAGACCACCGCGTTCGTTGTCGAATCGGTCAGCGTCAGATCGATCTGCGTCTGGGCCGAGACCTTGGCCATCGGAATGGGCAGAATCCAAAGCAGCACGCCGGGCATCCCGAGCATGTAAGAAGTCGCCGTGGTTTTGAAGGGGGTCGCGCGCACGGCCCCGTTCAGGACGTAGCGCTGGCCGTCCGGCTCCCGGTCGCCGACATAGACGACTTCGGAGAACAGCCCGCTGGCCCCGAGATCCTCGGCAACGGCCTGGGCGAAACTGGTCGGATAGGCGTACGTCTCGAAATCGGGCGCGACCTTCTGTCGCGCGCCCCATGTCATGCCGCGTCCTCCGGCCCGGATGTTGTCGCTCTGCATTCGGACGCTTTCCTCCAGGCGCTCGAAGGGCAACGAGACGTATGGAATGAGGGGAATGTAGGTCAGAAACAGCTTCCCGGCGGTCGTGTAGCGGCGCGGCGCGCGCTGGTCCTCGAACCGTTTCACCGCCAGGGAATCCTGGAGCGGGACATCGAGAAGTCGAACCGAGTCGACCCGATAACCCGTTGTGAAGGAGGGAGTGAGTTGGCATCCCACGAATGCCGTCGCCGAGAGACAGAGCAGCAGAATTGCGGACACGGATCGCTTCATGGCAGTCTCCTGTCTTCAAGATGTCGGAGCCGAGAGCATCCACAGTCGGCTCGAAAAACCACGTCTTGTCCAACCCGCCTGGGATAATCCCATAGACGCCTCCCTTGGCTCAAGAGGTATCTCGCTGGGCGCACCCCTCCCCTATGCGGTCGAGCCGGTGAATCGACTCCCGTCCTGCCGGGACGCCCTCTTCGTCCGCTGTCTGTGGGGTGCAACCCGCGATCTTGGGGAAATTACTAGAAGAATTAACTAGACAGTTAGCGACAAGTTGAGGCACTTTACGGATGCCCTT
>JAFGFN010000070.1 GCA_016931035.1 Candidatus Sumerlaeota bacterium | reverse complement strand
AGTTGGCAAACACCTAACACAAGTGTTTTCAAAAAGCTATGGGAAAATGAGAAAAAACGACCTTATGGGATGAAGGATCGAGGAGGGGTTGGGGAGGTTCTCTGTCCAGTCCTGGTTTCCGGTTGACACGCTTTGGTGTCTTCCACCTCTTCGCTTTTTTCCGTTCTCCCCTTCTCCCGTTCTCGCGTTCACTCTCTTCATCCGTGCGAATCCGTGCCTGGAGAGAGTCCTTGCCACGGACCGGCGCGGATCGACGCGGATTCCCGGCCGAAGGACTGTGGCTCCCTTCCCCAGATTTCGAACCTGGAACCTCTGAACGTCCCTCCGCCCGGCACGCCTCTTGCGGTGGCCAGGGGTGGGTCGCGGTCCGGTCGGCTGCGTTTCGGACTTGACGCCGCCAGACCCCAAGAGCGATCCTAGAGACAGGGATCTCAGCGAAGCATACCGGTTCCGAAAGGAGATAGAGATGAGAAAACTCAGCGCCGCCCTCTGGATGTGCGCCATTGTGACGGCCTTGTGGGTGGGACAGAGTGTCGCGCCCGCGCTGGCCGTTGCGCCTGGGTCCGCTCAACTTCTTCGCACCATGGGTGAGGAAATCGCCCAGATTGCCGAGAAGGCGCAGCCCAGCGTCGTCAGTATTCACGCCACGTCGATTCGCGAGGAAAAGGCGTCCTCCAGCGACGATATGCAAAAGCAGTTCGAGGAGTTCTTCGGGCCCTTCGGACCGCAGTTCCGTTTCCGATTGCCCGATCTTCCCGACAAGCGGCGCGAGGACGCGTTGGGCAGCGGATTCATCATCGACCCGAAAGGGATCATTTTGACGAACAACCACGTCGTCGCCGATATGGATCGGCTCGAAGTCATCATGTCCGACGGCGCGAAGTATCCGGCCAAGGTCCTGGGCGCGGATCCTGAGAGCGAGGTCGCGGTGGTCAAGATCGAGGCCAAGGGACTCCCGGCGCTCGAGCTGGGCGATTCCGACGATCTCAAGGTCGGCCATTTCGTCATCGGTGTCGGCAGTCCCATGGGACTCTCGCGCACCGTCACGTTCGGCATTGTGAGCGCGCTCGACCGATCCGAGGTCCGGGTAACGAGTTTCGCCAACTTTATCCAGACCGACGCGGCGATCAACCGGGGCAACAGCGGCGGACCGCTTCTCGACGCCGACGGCAAGGCCGTGGGTGTCAACACCTTCATCGTCACCACGTCGGGCGGGTCCGAGGGGCTGGGCTTCTCGATCCCTATCAACCAGGCCAAGGCCGTCGCCGACCAACTCATCAAGTACGGCAAGGTCGAGCGCGGATACTTGGGCGTGAAGATCGGCGAACTGACGCCCGAGGCCGCCGAGCACCTGGACACGGGCGATCGCAAAGGCGCCATCGTCGAGGAAGTCTTTGAAGACAAGCCGGCCGCGAAAGCCGGCCTGCGCTCGGGCGACGCCATCGTCGCCATCGAAGGCAAACCGGTCAAGAGCATGAACGACGTTCTCAACAAGATCGCTTCGTATGCGCCCGGCGAAAAGATCAATCTGACCGTCGTTCGCCACGGCAAGGAAAAGAAGATCTCGGCCGAGCTCGCGCTGCGTCCTTCCCAGAAAGACCTAACGGATCAAATGCAGGATCGCGGTCCGCGCTCCGGTTCGGACGACAAGGTCGAGATCGAGTCGATCGGAATGGGCGTGCGAACCCTCGATTCCGACACTGCTGAAAAAGCGGGCTTCTCGGGCGAGAAAGGCGTCCTGATCACGAACGTCGACGTGGCCGGCAAGGCCTACGAAATCGGGCTCAAGCCCGGAATGGTGATTCAGGAAGCCAACGGAATGGAGATCCAGGGCGTCGAAGACCTGAGAAAAGCCCTCGAGACCGGGAAGGACAAGAGAACCGTGATGTTGCGCATACTCGACCGCACGGGATCGCAACTGGTCTTCCTGCCCCGTAAGTAGCGGTCGCATAATTGAGCGGTCGTAGAACGGGCCACGGGCCGAGGCCTGTGCCCCATGCCTCTTTTGTCGCGCCTCGGCGCAGTATGTGTTTGGCGGCATGCGTGCGCCGCAAGTCAGCCGGCTTCAGCAGGCTCCCCGTTTGCCCGAACCTTTCTTAAGGTCGCCTTCAGGCCGGGGTGGACGGGACAAGAAAGCCAAGGGCTGGCGCGTTTCCCGCCGTTTTTCGCAGGAAACGTGACGGCCCGGGCAGTGAGCGAACGCTAGACACATACTCGGCGCGACCCCACAAGTTTTCCTCCTCACTTCCTCCCGAGGACGAGGCGGCGGGTACCTCCCAAGGTCGATTGCCCGCCGCCTTCTTTTTCTTCGAAACCGGAATCGGCAATCGGGGCGACCGGCAACCCGATTCCTTAACGAACGACCCCGTCGCTGCGACTGACGTGCGAGATGCCGTAATCGGGTAGGGCATGGAACCACAGGATCGCCTCGGCCTGCGTCTCGAAATGCATCTGTCCTTCTTCGAGGACGCCTCGCGCGATGCCCTTGTTCTCTTTCCAGTGATTTCCCAGACCTGGGAAGTAGAGTCCCAGGCTGCCATTCTTCCATCGCCTCCCCCGGGGATCATGACGCGCCCAGCGAGTCTCTCCGTCCCACGAATAGAGACGTTTCGTTCCCTCGCCGGCCGTGATCAGCATCTCGCCATATCGGTTGACCACCTGAATGGACATGCCGGGGGTCATCACGGTCGCGACGCCGGAGAGGTCGACGCGACGATTGTCTCTCGTTTCAGCTCGGTCAGTCTTCCTTGGCCACTCGGTAGCGGATCGTGCGGGTGGAAAGCCATCGGACCGCGAGGAGGTCCTTGAGGCCGCGCCAGGCGCGGTTGCCCATGCCGTACTTGGTCGTGCCCGCGCGGCGGTGGCGGTGGTTGGTGGGGATTTGGACGATGCGATAGCCCCGCATCAGGAACAGGTTGCCCATGAAGCGGTGCATGCCTTCGAAATGCGGAAGGTCTTCGAGGCAGTAGGCGTTGTAGCCGCGCAGCTGCGACCCGGTGTCGCGGATGTCGCTCCTGAGAAGGCGGTTGCGGAACCCGTTGCCGATGCGCGACTGCACCTTCTTGAACCAGGAGTCGCGGCGGTTCGCGCGCCAGGTGAGGCAGACTTCCGCCCCCTTCTCGAGTTCGTCCAGGATCTTCGGGATGTCGTTCGGGTCGTTTTGCATGTCGCCGTCCATCGTGACGACGATGCGGCCGCGCACGCGCGAGAGTCCGGCCCAGAAACCCGTGCTCTGACCGTAGTTGCGGTCGAGTCGGACGAGACGCAGGGCGGGGATGCGCGACTTGAGCGTTTCGAGCGCGGCCCAAGTGCCGTCGGTCGAGCCGTCGTCGACGACGAGGATTTCGTGCGGGCCGAGCGGCGCGAGGACGCCCTCGAGTTCTTCGAGGAGAGGGGCTACGTTCGCTTCCTCGTTCTTCATCGGGATGACGACGGAGAGTTCGGGTTGGGCCGCGTTCATGTTCGAAGGAGCCATGGGGCATGGCCGCGCGGCGCAGGGCGCGCACGACGCTCCTTCATATCAGCGCAGGGCGGAGGTTTCAAGCGATTTACCGGTACAGCATCCAGACTTCGTTTCGCGCCGAGAGCAGCTGGTTGCCTACGATGACCGTGTACATGCTCAACCCGTTGACTTGCTGCGGCTCGGTGGAAACGTTGGGGCCGATCTCGACGATCCCCGCGTCGAAGTCGCGCCTAAAGAGCAACCGGTCGGGGTACGAATCGGTGGTGTGGATCAACTCGGCCAGCTGAATCCACTCGTCGAGCCATTCGGGACGCGGGAAAATGCGGCGGTCGAAGGCCACCACGACCACGGCGGGGCGGTCGATCTGGAAGGACAACCCCGTCGTGGTGAGTTTGTCGTTGTTGCGGGTCAGGATGTACTGCCAGCCCTCCAAGTCGGCCGGAATCGGCGCGGCGAACACGTAATTGCGGTCCATGTAGACCCGCGCGCCGACGCGCAGGATCCCCATGCCGTATTCGGGGTCGCTGATCTCCGATATCTCGACCCGTCCCTCGTCGGTCGGAACGGGGGGGAGGAAACCGACGTAGACGATCACGCCGATCGAATTCGAGGCCTCGAGCCCGCGATCGCTCGCGCCCGCGAACCTCGCCGTCGCGCCCGCCGGGTTCACCGACGTGCCGAACGAGTCGGACGAATGCGTCACGTCGCCGAGCCGGGCTCCGGCGGGATTGACGATCGTGGAAGCTCGCGCCGCAAAGGGAAGGGACACAAGAGCAAGAATGCACCAAACGGTTCTTGTCGTTTTCATGAGAGCCTCATCTCCTCATCGAGACATCGAGGGCGAATCCCCCGCGCCTTGTCGAATTGTCCGGAACGGACCGGATCGTGCAATCATCGCTCCATATCGAGAAGGATTTCGGTCGCCGAGACGGCCATGCCCACGCGTGTGTTCTGGGTTGTATCGGTTAGAGAACCGTCGTCCTGGGCGTAATAATACTTGCCCGGAGTCAGACCGCTGTGGTTGTCCGATACGCCTCCGACGATGACCGAGACGGGCGATCCTCCGCTCGCCGATCCGTCGGCGACGCCCAGGGCTCTCGAACGCGATCCGGAGGAATAGCTCCACAACGTCCCACAGAGTGTGCCGGCTTTCATCAGATGAATGAATTGACTGCTCGACAGATAGTGAACGCCGATGCTGCTTGCGTCGGGGGTATTGGAAGTCCCGAGTCTATAATAATCCCCGAGCGAGACGGAGGACGAGCTGGCCGTGGCTTGCTGAACATAGGCTTGGGCTTCGCTCGAGGAATACCCGCCGCACACCACTTCGTTGGCGGCCATTTCCGTCACCGAACGCAAGTCGTAGCTGCACGTGGCGCTTTGGGTTCCGGTAAAGGAGGTCCCGCTGCGCGTCGTCGTGAGCAGATAGTAAACGCTTCCGATCGTGAACGCCGCGTAGAGTTTGTTCGTCGTGGCCGTCGACGCCGCGGCGTAAAGATTCGTGGCTTCGCCCGTCGCGAGTTGTACGCGGCCGTTGACCGTTGGAGTGGTGCCGCTCAATGTGACCACTCGTCCGAAAAAGTCGCCGGTATAGACGCTCTCGAGCACAACGTAGGCCGAAGAGACGGGTACGATGCTCCAACCGCCCGGATCGGGCGCATCGCCCGTAGAAAAATCGACCCGAGATCCCATGGCGATCGTCGCGCCGGAGTAGGTTCCGGATTGGACGTACATCGTGTAGTTCCCGCTGTAATTATACGACGACACACTGATGAATTGCGTATCGCTGACGCGCGCCATGACCGGAGTGGCCATGCTCGTCGTACTATCGAAGGACGCGGTAACCGAAACGGTCGTACCGGATACCGTGACGATGCGGTAGTGAGTTTCTCCGGTGGTCGCGTGCGGCTTGCCGTAACCGACGACGGCCGTCGTGTCGCTCAACCGACAGATGCCGATGTTTGCACTGTAAGATGAACCCACGATGGAAAACGGCGTTCCCCATGTGATCGTCGTTCCGCCGATGGTTCCCGCGACGGCGTAGAGATTCGAAGACGTGGAATAGAGCACGACGAAAAGTGAAGAAGTCAGCTTGGCGCTCTTCACGCTGGAAGCGTTGTCTCCAATGCCGGAGTATTGGACTTCGCCCGCCGCCTGGCCGTCGCCCGGCTGGATGTAGCCCGTGCTTAGAATCTCGACCACGTCGCCCGCCGTGACGCTTTTGCCCGAATTCACCGTGAAATTCTTAGCGAAGTATAGCGCCGACGATCCGCCCGCGGCGGTCTGCCAACTGGCGTTGCCGCTCGCGTCGGAAGTCAGGACTTTGCCCGCCCCGCCTCCGTCCACGACTCGGAGAGTCTGGCCCGACGCGACGGTCACATTGCCGCCGTCGATCGTGATCCCATCGGGTACGTCTCCATCGGCAAGCGAAAGACGGGCCGAGGGGACGGTGCCGCTCTTGAGGGCCCCGGCATCGACCGACCCCGCGGAGGAAATCGTGATGTCGTCGGGCACGTCGGAATCGGCGAGCGAAAGGCGGGCCGAGGGAACGGTGCCGCTCTTGAGCGCGCCGGCGTCGACCGACCCCGCGGAGGAAATCGTGATGGAGTCGGGCACTTGGGCGTCGGTCGCGGCGCCGCCGAGGTCTTGAATGTTGTGGCTATGCCCGGTGTCGGACTTCGTCGCCAGGCCGGTGGCGAGTTCGGCGTCGGTGGCGAAGGCCGAAGCTGCCGTGGGTTCCAGCGCGAGCGCGACGCCCGCCGAGGTGGCCGTGTCGGCGGCTGAAGCATGTGTCGCTTCGTCCGCCGTCGTCGCGTGACCGGCAAGAGTCGCCGAAGCGGCATTGTCGGCATCCGCCGCGTGAGTCGCTTCGTCTGCCGTCGCCGCGTGCGCGGCCTCGCTCGTCGAGGTGGCGAAATCGGCGCTCGCCGCATGGTCAATCGCGATGTCGTCGGGCACTTGCGCGTCGGTCGCGGCGCCGCCCAGGTCCTGAAGATCGTGCGTGTGGGCCAAGTCGGCTTTTCCGGCGAGGGCCGTTGTCAGGTCCGAACCCGTCGCATATTCCCCGGCGGGAGTGCCGCCCAGATTCTCGGAGTCGCCCGCCTTGCGGGCGAACATCACGCTTTCGACCCGCACCCGATTCGGGAAGACGTCGGCCGGGTCGATTGCGCCGTCGGGCACGGTCGCCGAGTCGATGGCGATCTCGTACCAGACCCCGACCTCTACGTCGATTGCCGGACTCCCGTAGTACGTCGAGCCCGCGTCCAGCGCTTCCGAGGGCGGCGTGAACGAGATCGACCAGCGTCCCGAGGTCTCGACGCTCAGCGTCCCACTCGACGCCTCGCCGAGCGTGTTGCCGCCGGTCTCGGCGTCGTAGAATTGGATTCGCCACATGCGGTTGCCCATCAAGGGATTTCCGACCGAGTCGGTCAGCGTGCCTTGAATGCTCACCTGCGAGGGGACGCTCGGCAAGGGCCGCGCCCACGCGGCGGTTGTCGCAACGCAGATCGCGACGGCGCTCCACAAGATGGCCGTGAGGTGAATCCTCCGCGCCTTCATGGTCCAACTCCTCCTTGCCGCTCGAGCGGCGGTATAGGTTCACTTGCCGTACGGCATGTCTCTTATCGACACAGATTCCAGATTTCTCTTCTCACGGCCAAGGGCCACGTCCCTGCAATCACCGCGCATACGGTGCGGGCGTTCGTGCGCTTCATCGACGCGACGAAGACACGAGATCGCCCCTTCCCCTTTTCGCCGAAAAGCAGATCCCCGCCCTCGGTTTTCGAGAGACTGTCAGTGCCTAGGAGCATCTCCGTAATAAGGGTAGACGATTGCCGCGTGGGCATCAAGGCTTTTGTCGCAGATCCTGTCGCGGATCGAAGTCGTGTCTCTCGGTGAAACGCCGGAGCAGAGCGGGCGCGAGCGAGGTTCACTCCATCGATCCCGAGACCGGGCGCAGAGTCTCGGAGCGGACGATTTCGCGCCCGTCGACGTACACGGCAAGACCCTTGCCGCGTCCGTAGGCGCTGCCCGTCCGGTCCCACAGGATCGTGAGAATGCGGCCGTGGTAGAGGACGTTGTCGAGGCAGAACGAATCCCACGCGTCGTCGGGAAGGAGGGGATGGACCTCGACGGTCTCGTCTTCGCGCGGGCGCAGGCCGACTACGCCCGTGACGACCAGGTCGGCGAACGTCGAGTGGAGGTAGTGGCGGCCGCGGACCTCGTCGGCCTTGATCCATTCGCCGGTCTTCTCGCCCAAGTACTCGCCGATGTAGGGTTTGCCCTCTTGGCGCTGACATCGCGCGTAGGCGACCAGCGCGTCGAAGTAATCGCGTCGAGTCGCGTGGTCCTGATCGTAGGCGTTGAGGACGTTGGCCAGGGCCGTGAGAGTCTGGGCCGTCGCATAGGGCCAGACGGCGCCGTCCCATTCGCATTCGCCCACCCCGTGACTGCGGAATTCCGGGTGCCGACGCTCGGCCGTCGTCAATCCGAACGGAGCGCGGAAACCTTCGGGATCGGCCAGCTGCTTCCAGGCGTCTTCGTACCCCGGATCGGGTAGAGAGAAGTACCAGGGGATGAAACCGATCGCCTCGCGCACCCGGGCGTGCGAGCCGTCGGGACGCAACACTTCGAAGAACCGGTCCTCCTCGTTCCACAGGCGTTCCTGGACGCGCGTCTTCAACCGCGCCGCCTTGTGGCGGTACGTCTCGGCCGTCCCCTCGCTCCCCACGAGCTCGGCGATGTGCGCGATGGCCCGGGCGTTTCCGTACATGTAGCTGTTGATCGTCGGGCGCGCCTGCGCGACGTCGCGGCTCCCGCTGATCGACTCCTCCATCGCGTCGCGCACGTCCCTTTGAAGAAACAGGCCGAGATCGGGAGAATACTTCTCCTCCTCCCAACGCTCGTAGTCGCTTTTCAGGACGGGGAGGAGCCCGACGACGAACTCGCGATCCCCGTTGACGAGATAGCGCCGGTAGACGGCGTCGGTCGACCACTGGCTGAACTTGTGGAGTCGGTCGGGGTCGACGCGGTAGTAGAAGTCGATGCACTGGTCGAGATAGCGCGGGTCGTGGAGCCAGCGTCCCTCCATGACGACGTGACCGAAGGCGCTCGAGATCGGCCACGGCTTGGTCAGAAACTCGGTGAAGACGTAGTGACGCCCGCGCCGGCGGATGTGTTTGCGCATCGCCCACCAGCGATAGTAATAGGTCCGCTCGAATTCCTTGTCGGGGCATTCGAAGCGAGGGACGTTTCTCGCCATCCACCGCCACGTTCCGGAGTTGGGAATCGCATTGACAACGTCTTCCTCTTCCATCGCGTTGAACTCGTCGACGTAACGCTTGAACGAATCGGCGCTCAGGACGGCGAACGCCGGGCAGGAGGGCTCGCTACTGCCATTCCCGCTCGACGGCGACTCCGCGGCCCGGGGACCGCAGGCGGAAAGGGTCGAGAGGACGAGGAACGCCGCGATCGAATGCACGGCGGCGCGGAGCGCGGCGTGGGAGACGAGAGACGGTGTCATGGAATCAGATCTCGGAGAGCGTGGATTGTCGGGCAGGAATCGCCGCCCGGAAAGGGGCGTCCAGGGCGTTGAATCAAGACGGGGTCGATGCCTGCGGCGGCGCTGCCTTGCGCGTCGTCGACCGGATCGTCGCCGACATGGAGGACTTGGTCCGGCGCGACCCCCAGGTCGTCGAGAACGTGGCGAAACAGGCGCGGATCGGGTTTGCCGTATCCCACTTGGGACGAGATATAGACCTTCTCGAAACGCGGCGTCAGCCCGAGCTCGCCCAGGGTCGATTCGAGACGCGCGTCCCAGTTCGACACCACCACGAGGCGGAGGCCGAGGGAGCGAAAGGCGTCGAGCGACTCGTGGACGTCGGGATAGACGCGCCAGCAGTCCGAACCGGCGTATTCCTCGAAGGTCGCTCGGGCGACGCGGCCCCGGTCGGCGTCGCGGACCCACTCGGCAAGGGTCTCGGCGCTGACGGCTTCCCACCAGCGGCGGGATTTCTCCTCGCTCGTGCAATAGTCGCTTCCGAGGTCCGCCCGGCGCGCCTCGTGGGTCATTCGCAAGTGGATCTCGCGAAAACGACGGTCCACTCGGTCCGGGTCCACCTTGTAGCCGAACCGCCCGGCGATGCGGGCGTACACCGTGCCGACCGACGGGTGCGGTTCGACTAGGGTGAAACCCGCGTCGAACGAAAGGACCTGGCGATCTCGGAGTAAGTCTCTAGCGTCGTTCATCCGTGCCGCCCGTGTCTTCAAAATCTCCGGGCATTCTACACGCTCGCGGCGCGGCCCGCCACAGGACAATGGGGGGTGCATCGGGGTGTGACCCTGGGAACGCCGAGCGCCAGCTCGGCACAAACGGAAAAGAGAAGAAGAAAGCCAGAAAAACGAAAGCCGAGAAAAAGGAAGCCGAGCTGGCGCTCGGCGTTCCCAGGGCGCCGCTCCGGTCTCTCACACAGGCGAAGGTCCGAGGGGTGGGTTTTGTTTGTCTTTCGGGGGCGACGATGAGAGAATGCGCGCGGAAACGTCGGTTCGTTTCCCGAATTCAACGGTTTCCCGAATCCAACGGCGGAGAACAGGAACGCGGCGATGACGGCGCAGATCGGTATTGTCCTGGGCAGCTCGAGCGACGTGGACCGGATCGAGGGGGGACTCGACCTCCTGCGGGTGATGGAGATCCCGTTCGAGATCGAGATCGCCTCGGCGCACCGCACGCCCGACCGTTTGGCGCGATGGCTGGCCGATGCCGAAGCGCGCGGGGTGCGCGTGATCGTGGCGGCGGCGGGCGCTGCGGCCCATCTGCCCGGCGTCGTGGCCTCGAAGACCCTCCTGCCGGTCGTCGGTCTTCCGCTCGACGCTTCGCCACTCCACGGCACGGACGCGCTCTACTCGATCGTCCAGATGCCACCGGGCGTTCCCGTGGCGACCGTCGGGATCGACAGCGCGGAGAACGCGGTCATCCTGGCGCTCCACATTCTGGCCGTTTCCGAAGCGTCGATCCGCGAGAAGCTGCGTTCGCTGCGCGCCTCGTGGGCCGACAAGATCGAGTCGCAGAATGTCGCCTTGACCGCCAAGTACCGGAAGTCGGCCGCGTCGTCCCCGTTGTCCCCTCCTGACGAGTCGAAAAAGATGCCCGAGGATTCCGCGCCGACCCGTCCAGGGCGTCCCATCGCCTCGTCCAAGTCCGTGCCCAGAATCGAGCCGACCCGGTCGCGTCCCGACAGCCGGATTCAGAAGCTCGATCCCGACGCGCCCTATATCGACGTGATCGAACGCGCCGTGGACGTTCTTCTGAGCGGGGGCGTGGTCGCGTTTCCGACCGATACGGTCTACGGTCTGGCCGCGGACGCGACCAATCCCGAGGCCGTCGAGAAACTCCATTCCATCAAGGGACGCGAAGCCGACAAGGCGCTGCCCGTTTTGATCGATTCGCTCAAGATGTTCGGCACCCTATCCGTCGAGATTCCCGAGGGGATCGACGACGTGATCGACCGCCACTGGCCGGGGCCGCTCACGCTGGTCGTGCGCAAGCGCTCGGCGGCGCTCAAGGCCGTATCGCCCGACGACACGCTCGGGCTTCGGATGCCCGACAACATGATCGCGCTCGGGTTGATCAACATGCTTGCGCGGCCGCTGGCCTCGACCAGCGCCAACCGGACCGGGGAACGCCCGGCTTCGACCGCGCAAGAAGTGGAGGAGATCCTCGGCGACAAGGTGGATCTCATTCTGGACGGCGGGCCGACGCCCGGTTCCGCCGTGTCGACGGTTCTGAGCCTGGTCGAAGAGCCGTTTCGCGTTCTTCGCCAGGGGATCCTGGAACACGCCGCGCTGAAGGAAATTCTGGGCGATCAGTTGGCGTAGGCGCCAAGCGTGCGTCGGTTTCTCTTGGGCGGATTGGAGACGGAATTGTTCTGAGTACAGGCTTCAGCCTGCTCTTCCAGTGACAAGAGCAACCTGAAGGTTGTACTCAGAACGCCTCGTTTCGAGGCGGATAGATCCCGGACCGAAGGAGTCGGAAAGAGTGGTAGAGACCGAAACCGAGACTCAGACGCCTCGAGGGAAACGATGGTCCAAGGGTGCCGCCGTCCAGTGCAACCTGAAACCCGGGCCGCTCCGCGCGATTTCGCTGGCCGTCGCGACGGGCCTCGGGACGGGCTACGCCCCGTTCGCCTCGGGCACCGTCGGATCGCTCGTCGGGGTCGTTCTCTTCTGGTTCATGACGGGACCCTATGCCTTCCTCGGATGGTTCGGATACGCCGTCGCGACGGCGATCCTCATCGTTCTCGCCGTTCAGGTCTCGACCGTCGCCGAAGGCGTCTTCGGACGCAAGGACGACGGGCGAGTCGCGATCGACGAGATCGTAGGATACCTGGTGACCATGTTCCTTGCGCCGCACACGGCTTTCGCCGCCGCCGCGGGGTTCGTTCTTTTCCGGTTCTTCGACGTATTGAAGCCGTGGCCTTCGAACAACCTTCAGGCCCTGAAGGGCGGACTCGGGATCGTGATCGACGACCTCGTTGCGGGCGTCTACGCGCTCGTCTCGCTTCAGGTCCTTCTGCAAATCGTGAACTGATTCCAGACTGGACGGAGCGGGAAACCAGGAACTAGGAACCAGAAACCTGGAATCGGACCTATGAAACATCGCATCCTGATCGTAGACGACGAGAAGAACACGCGCGACGGCTTGCTCTGGGGTCTCGAAGGCAAGAACAACGAGATCCTGGCCGTCGCCGGCGGGTCCGAGGCGCTCGACATCGTACGCGCGGGCGACGTGCATCTGATGATCACCGATCTGAAGATGCCCGAGATGGACGGCCTCGAACTCCTCAAAGCGGTGCGCGACGAATCGCCCTCGACCGAGGCCATCATCCTCACCGGGCACGGGACGGTGGAAACCGCCGTCGAGGCGATCAAGCTCGGCGCGTTCGATTATCTGATGAAGCCCGTCAACCTCGACGAGCTAGGCCTTCTGGTCGAGCGCGTGTTGATGCAGCGCGATCTCAAGGACGAGAACGCGGCTCTGCGCGAGCAGCTCGAGGAACGCCATGGCTTCGCCTCGATCGTCGGTCATTCAGCCAAGATGGAAGCCGTCTACAAACAGGTGCGACAGGTGGCCCCGACCCGCGCCAGCGTCCTCCTGACCGGCGAGAGCGGGACGGGCAAGGAGCTCGTCGCCGCCGCCATCCACTACAATTCGCCCCGCAAACGCAAACGCTTCATCAAACTCAACTGCGGCGCCCTGACCACGACGCTCCTCGAGAGCGAACTCTTCGGCCACGAGGCCGGCTCGTTCACCGACGCGCGCAAGCAGAAGATCGGCCGGTTCGAACTGGCCGACGAGGGAACCCTCTTTCTGGACGAAATCACCGAGACCGCGCCCGAGTTCCAGGTGCGCCTCCTGCGCGTCCTTCAGGAACAGGAGTTCGAACGCGTGGGCGGAACTCAAACCGTTCGCGTCGACGTGCGAGTGATCGCCGCCACGAACCGCGACGTCGAGTCGGCCGTTCGCGACGGGCGTTTCCGCGAAGATCTCTATTACCGCCTCAACGTCGTGCGCATCGAGATCCCGCCGCTTCGCGAGCGCCGCGACGACATTCCGCTGCTGGTCCACGCCTTTCTCGAGGAATTCTGCAGAGAAAACGGCAAGCCGCTCCTCAAGATCGCTCCCAAGGCCATGACGATGCTGTGCGAATACGACTGGCCCGGCAACGTACGCCAGCTGCGCAACGCCATCGAGGGGATGGTCGTTCTGGCCCAGGGGCGCGAAATCGGCGCACGCAACCTGCCCGAGGAGATCCGCGCCGAGGCGTCGTCGCGTCGGACGCTCCTACTCCGGGTCGGCGCGACGCTGGCCGAAATGGAGAAGGAGATGATCCGCGCCACGCTCGAGGAAACCAAAGGCAATCGCGCCGCGGCGGCGCGAATCCTCGGCCTCGGGCGCAAAACCCTCTATCGCAAGATCGAGGAATACGGCCTCTCGGCCGATGAAGAAGGATGAGAGAAAAAGAACGAGGGTTGCGGGCCGTCGATTCCGCGCCGCCCACGACCCGCCGCCCATCGCCTCCAACCGGCAGCCTCTAAGCCACCGAACAAAGGATGGCCGACATGAAGCAAGGAAAGAAGAAAGCCTTCGTTCTCGACACGAACGTGGTGTTGCACGACAGCACGTGCATTCTCAATTTCAAGGACAACGACGTCGTCATTCCGATCACCGTCCTCGAAGAACTCGACCACTTCAAGAAGGGCAACGACACCGTCAACTTCCACGCCCGCGCCTTCGCCCGCGCCGTCGATGAGTTGAGCGGCGACAAACTCTTCGACGAAGGCATTCCGATCGGGCCGGACCTGGGAAACATCGTCATCAAGCTCGACCGCGAGCTGCATCCGGACATCCGCCACAGCTTCTCGTCGGGCAAGCCCGACCATCAGATTCTAAACACGGCCTACTGGATCGCGAAGGAACATCCCGAGACGCCCGTCATCCTGGTCTCGAAGGACGTGAACCTTCGAATGAAGGCCAAAGCCGTCGGCGTGATGGCCCAGGATTACACGACCGACCACGTCAAGGACGTCTCGGCCCTCTACACGGGGAAACGCGTCCGCGACGGCGTACCCGAGGCGCTGATCGACCGGCTCTACAAAGACCCCTACGAGGTCGAAGCGGACGGGTTCGGTTTCGAAGAGCCGCCGACGCCGAACGAGTTCATGGTGCTGCGCAACGGCAAGAAGTCCGCCCTGGCCACCTACGACGCGCCAACGCAGACCATGCGCCACGTGGACAAAACCACGGCCTACGGCATCACGCCGCGCAACGCCGAACAAACCTTCGCCATGAACGCGCTGATGAACGACAAGATTCAACTCGTGAGTCTGTCGGGCAAGGCCGGGACGGGCAAAACCCTCCTGGCTCTGGCCGCCGCGCTCGAACGACGCGGCAACTATCGCCAGATCTACATGGCGCGCCCCATCGTCCCCCTGAGCAACAAGGACATCGGTTTCCTGCCGGGCGACATCGAGTCGAAGCTCAGCCCCTACATGCAGCCTCTGTTCGACAACCTAGGCGTGATTCAACACCAATTCTCGGAATCCGACGCGAAAAGCCAACGCATCAAAGAGCTCCTCGACGAGCAGAAGCTCGTCATCGCCCCTCTCTCCTACATCCGCGGCCGCAGCCTCGTGAAAATCTATTTCATCGTCGACGAAGCCCAGAACCTCACTCCTCACGAGGTCAAGACCATCATCACCCGCGCGGGCGAAGGCACCAAGATGGTCTTCACCGGCGACATCTTCCAGATCGACCATCCCTATCTCGACAGCCGGTCCAACGGCCTAAGCTACATGATCGAGAAGATGAAGGGCCAGGGGCTCTACGCCCACATCAACCTCGAGAAAGGCGAACGTTCCCTCCTCGCCGAACTCGCGAGCGATCTGCTCTGAGTTCGCCTGGGCCAAGGTCCCATCGAGGCGGCATCAGTCCTTCTGAGCCAGCATCCGAAGCTGCTCGAACAAACGATCCCCGACGACCCTCCCGATCGTGTCCCCATAGTCGCCCTCGGATCGGCTCAACTGCCACGCCACCATCGAGAGGGTGGAACGTATCTTGGTGTAGTTGTTGATGTCGGACCGCAGCGTCGCCTCTTCGTGAATGGCGAACACCCGTGCGACGCGCACGTCGTCGCGCGCCAGCGGCCAGGCGAAATAACCGCCCGAGTCCCTGAATTCCGTCCTCACGGGCAAACCCACGCCGCGAGCGAAGCGTTTGTATTCCTCTTCCTTGCGGCAGAGTTTCTCGATCGCCTCACGTCCCAACTCGGCGCTGACCGAACCCTTCAAGATGCCGATATACCAATCGCCTCGGAATCCGCCGCCGGGAAGAGCGCAAACGCAGAGCTTCTCGGCAAGCGAAGGTTCTCTCTCGATCAGTTCTCGCAAGTGGGAGTACCAACAAACGTAAAGGTTCGCATTGGGAGGTAACGCGATCTTGCCCGAACGAACGCGATCTTCGGCCTTGCGTTTCAACACCTCTCCCTCAAGCGCCGGCTTGCCCTCCATCTCCCTCTCGGCATTCACAATCTTCCTAGCTTCATCGCGAGCGGAACCGCATCCGATGCGCAGAAGCTCGCAAAGCGACTTCAATTGCTCTATCTCTCCGTCAATGCCCCGCCTCGACGTCATCTTCGGCGGACATTCTCCCAGCTTCCGTGTGACCTCGCCTCCGTCCGGCGCGGCGTTCTTCTTCAATCCCAAGAGATCGCTATACCACGCTCGGAGTCTCCTCAGGTCGCGCCTGCCGCCCCGTCCTTTGATCTGAGGCTTCTCGTAAGGGGCGATGATTGCATCGAGAAGCATGCACGAAAGGGTCTCTCGCGCGGTCTGATCGTACCAGAACGAATAGCGAGGGAGAGTGTTGTCGCCTCCGACGCCCTCGTTCACCGCTTCCAGGACGCGTTTCCACGTCAAGCACGGCCGCAAGTCGTCACTCAGCTTCGCGATGTGCTCGGAGTGGAATGCGATAAGCAATACATTGCAGTAGTATGGCCAGGCGCATTCCAGAATGCCCCGTCGATATCCTTCGAGAATCAGTTCTTTTTCGTCCGGCAGACTCTCGCCGGGCATGGGAGCCCGGCCCCCCTTTCTTCGAGGCGGCAGGAATAGACTGGCCTTTTCTCCGAGAAACTCGTCCACGGTGCAAAGCACGGTGCGGTCCACCGGTCTGTCTCGCAAGAAGTCGAGCGAGTCGTGGATGGCCTCGGAGAACTGGGAATTGAAGGGCTCGACCGACACGTCCACCGCTTCTGTCGAACCCGGACTGTCGGGTCGGCGGGCCGCCTCGGCTCCGGCCGCTTCGTAGCGCCGTCGCTCGGGGCGGGCCAGGCCGGCACGAAGCATAGTGGCCATCTCACGGTTGTACTCGCCCTGAATCGTCGCGTCCCCCTCGAAGACGTGAAGGATCAGACCGGGCCGGTGGGGATTGCCCGTTTCGAGTCCGACAAGACCTTCAAGGTACTCTTTGTTCAGGTCGAGGCGTTTGGCCCCCTTTTCCCCCGTGAGGCGCAGGACCGGGAGCGTGAACTCACCCTCCGCTTCTCCGGCGACACCGCCGCTCACGACAACCTGTCGCTTGCCGAACACGTCCACGAATCGACATGAAACAACGCTGTCCGCCAGCGCACGCGCCCGCCTGACCGCGTCGTCCGCCTCGACCAGACCCGAGGTCGTGCCAACCATCACAAGATCCACGCCGAAATTGCGCAGGACGTGCACCAGGGTGGGCAGGAAGAGGTTCCCTCCCGTCAAGCTCCCGCGAAGGAACGGGTAGCTCACGTCGATTTGACTCACGTCGTCCAACACGACGCGGCGGATGATCTTGGTCGTGTCGTCCAGGTCGGTTCGGCGAATGAGTACGTCGATGACGAACTGGACGAACTCCTCGGGCAGGAGATTGCCCCCCTTGAAGTCGAATTCGAACAAACGCGCCTCGCTGTTGGTTTTCTGTGCCTCGCTGTTGGGATTCGTCCACTCCCAGCACGCCAACAAGGCCTTCAAGTCCGAGACCAGGTTCTGCCACCGCGTTGTCGGCGTCTCTTCGACCGGTTTGACGTCCGCCCAAGAGAAACCGCGTTCCGAGGCCAACATCTCGCTTGCCGGAGGCCGGTTTTCCAGGTCCTTTGGCTGGAGCAGTGGGGTGTCGGACAGCCGGATGAGAAGAGCGGACTCCTTCTTCACGAGTCCGTCGGCCAGGAAGCTGAGGGCAAGACTGGTCTTCAGCGTGCTTCTGTCGCCTTCGATCATCAGCGTGCTGCCTCGCAAGTACTCGTTTTCTTCCTCCGTCTTCTTGTTTTCCTCGCCGGGCGCCTGACTTCTGACGCTGGAGGGGCGGCCTCTGACGACGGAAGCCCGCAGGAGACTTCGGGGAATGACGGCATCGATCGCCTTGAAGGGAAAGCACTCCACGAAAGGACCTGAAGGTTGATCGGCCGTTGGTTTGCCCGTTTCATCGAGCGTCGCTTTCGTGGAGTGTTCGGTTCTCAAGACCGTATAATGGAGCGACGGAAATGCAACCAGACCCAGGCGGGGTGGTTCTCCAGCGGTCTCATAATCGGTCTTTCCTCTCTCCTTCCACCAGCCGATTCGGGCGGGAAGGGGGGGCGTGTTGTACTGTCTCTTCTCGTCGTCCGACTCCGCCTCTGTCCCTTTCTCGGAAAGCGGCTTGGAAATCGTCTTGACGGGATGAAGGCCCAGAACGTGCGGGCTGTAGCGGGATTTCTCGACCTCGATGTAGCGGACGAAATAGCCGTGTTCCTTTGTCGCCGTGAGTTTGATCACGACATCGGCGATCGTCGAGTCGAACGGCAGCGCGTCGCCCGTTTCGGCAAGGAAGACGCCGACCCGGTCGTAGCGCTTGAACAGGCGAAAGAGCTGGTGGATGTGGCTGCGCTTGAGCGGCCCCTCTCCGAACATGTTGAGACTATCCACCACAACGACGGGCAGGATCGCATGGGCCTCAGGGGACTTCTTCAGCGTTTCCGCGATTCCAGCCAGCTCGTTCTCCAGTCCCTCCTGGAGATCTGCCGCCAATGGTTCCCGCGGCTCTTTTCGATCCGTGAACGAGTTCGCCTCTTGCATCGCGCCTCGGATCTCGGCGACCATCTTTCTCACCTCTGCGTCCTGCTCCGATATCTTCTCCCTCTGCTTCGCCTTCTCTGCCGTCGATTTGGACAGACTGACGCACAGCATCACAAGCCGTTGCCTTACGTCTTCATTCTTTCCCTTTTGCGAAGGATCCTGAGCGTCTTCCCCCGAAGGTACGTCCTCGGGTTTCGCGCTTCGTTCGGGTTTCTCCTCATTGACGTCTGTTTCTTGTTTCTCGACCGGATCCGCCCCTTCCTTGGGGCGCTCTATCAGATTCTCGATCCAATTCGCCAACTCCCTGGCGCGCCCTATCAGCTTCTTGGTCCGATCCCCCCATTCTTTGACCCGGGGCTCCCGTTCCTTGACCCGATCCGCAGGTTTCTCGCCCGAATTCTTCTCGCTCGCGGTCGGAACCGGAAACTCCATCACCCTCCACGCGAGCGCGAGCAGAGTCTCCGCGACGCGGAACAGGGCTCTATTGAGCGACCGATTCTCTTCCAGTCTCTTTGCCGCCACGAGCAGGCATTCCATCTGCTTGAACCGGCGCCAGAAGACGGCGTCGGCGCTTTCTTCGGTGTCCACAATGTCTCGCGGCGACAAGAGCGGCAGGAGAACGCACGGGCTAACGTTGGGTTCGTGGATGTGTTCTCCGGCGCATGTCTTTCCGGTTTCGGCAGGACATGTGGAGGGAGCGTCAGAGTCTTGATTCACTCTCTCCGGTCGGGCCAGGATATAGTGGAGGTTCTTGGCCAATGTATCGGGCGTAGAGAATTCGCCCAGATCGTCCATATGCTTGATCTCGCGGAGATGCTTGGCCCAGCCGAACGGCTCGGCCTTGGTCCCAATCTCGTCAATGCTCGATTCCAGGGAGATGAAAGCGGAGACGGCGTTGTTTTCGATTCGCTCGGCGCAAGCCACCGCTATCTGAAGGCCCAGAGTCGTCTTTCCGGACCCGGGGGGACCGCAAATGATGATCGTTCCGGTCCCGGCCAAATCGTGTTCTTCGCCCGGGAGCCTGATTCCTCGTTTCGCCGGCTTCTGGCCCAGACCCAACTCGATTCGTTGGTCCAAAAGCTGATCGAGCGGGTATCCGAGAGTGATTCCCTCGAGGGCTCGCCATTTCTTTCCGGTCTTCGTCGGTTCCGTTGGATTCATGGGTTGGGTTGCCTCAAGCGAATTCTTCAGGATCGTATGGATCGACGATCTCTTTGATCTTGCCGGCGACTTGTTCGTGCGTGAAGAACACGCAGCCGCGCCGGTCGGTCGTTCGCAGTCTCGCGCGCCACCTCCAGGTCTCGTCGCCGGTCCAAATCGGGCCGGACCAGGGGAATGCCTTCTTCTCGTCTTCCGACAGTTCTTCTCTCATCCCGTTCGTTACGATGGCCAGGCGTCGGGCGGCCAGGCGGACCCTCGCGACGTCGTAATCGCCCAGATGCGAGGCGAGTTCCGCGTATGTGAATTCGGACGTGCCGATCACTCGCCGACTCAAGTCCCACATCTCTTTCGCTACGTCGATCAGGTATTCTCTGTGAAGGATCGGTTCATGGGTTTTGTACCAATAGGGCGTGTAGAGGTATTCCCTGCAATCGATCAGCCACGTCGCCAAGGGCAATCCCACCGCCGCCAAGTGGTCCCTGATGGCGTAAAGCGCCATGCGATTCCGACGAAGATCGCCCAGAACGATGGCGATCCTCGTCTTGCGCGGCAACGCGCGCGATTTCGCATCTTCAGGCTTCGCGCGTCTGACGCGCAATATGTTCCAAGCCAGCATGTGTTCGACGAATTCGTCGTCCGCATTCGCGGCGCTATCGTCCGTTCCCCCGGCGCTATCGTCCGTTCCCCCGGCGCCATCGTCCGTTCCCCCGGCGCCATCGTCGAGTCGACGGAATCTCTTGGCGAGGGCCTTTCTATAGCGAGGGGAGAGAGTCTTTTCGTTGACATCTTTCCTCTGCAATGCACGCCTTTTGGCCGCCGCCGTGTCTGAAGAAGGCTCGTCGGTTTCCGAGAACGCTTTGTCGAGCGGTTTGATTATCTCCTCTTTCACAGACTTATCCTCGATGTTCAGCGCCTTTCCCAGCTTCTTCGCCCACTGCCGCCATTCCTGTTTTCGCTCCTTCGTGATCCGTTCGTCTTCGTTCAACTCGAACAGGGTTTCCTCGCTTGTCGCGGGCGAAGCGTCGCCCTTCTCCCTCGGCGGCGCCGCCAAAACCGTGCGGATAAGCCGCGCAGCCGGATCGGCAAAAACGCCCTGAATGATGGCGCGAAAGCTGCCGATCACCTCTTTGTCCTCTCGCAGATAGTCGGGCACGGCTCTCGAGTGGGAGTTGTCCATCAAATCTCCCAGGGTGAGGAGCGACGCGATCGTCCGCTGGCGGACCTCCCCGAAGGGATCGATAACCACATCGCTGAGTTCTCGATCCTCCTGGGAACGCGCGTCTTCCTCTTTGCCTTCCTCCCGCTTGCCTTTCTCCCGGCACGAATTCCGGTCGTGGGAAGCGCAAATCCGCCCCAGGCTGTGCGCGACCTCGCGGTTGCGGATGCCAAGGCTGGTGTACCTCTGCTCCATATACTTGCGTGTGCGAACAGCATGATTTTCCCGGGCTGTGGGGTCGGCGCGGCCGAGGTCGTGGAAGAGAATCGAGGCCAGAAGGAGGTAGTTCTCGATCGGCCGCATGTGAAGGACGGCGGCCGAGGGGGTGATCTTGTGAAGAGACGAGAAGGTTTCGTCCAGGTGACTCTCGATGTTACGGATGTGAGGGAGTCCGTTCGAGGAGTCGAGACTCATTGGAATCGTGGGCAACCATTCGTCGTTGGCGATGCGCCATTGCAGATCGAGGTCGGCGGCGAGGTCCGGGGCCGCCTGCCTTAAACGTTCGCGCAGCGAAGGAAACGTGTCGGTCATACGCAAATCCTTCCGTCAATCGGGCTGCCGACACCCGGTAGATTCTCCAGTCGCTGTCGATCGAGAAGACCGTCTTGGCGGGGATTCTCTCTCGGTCTAGTTCCCATGGGGTGCAACCCGCGATCTTGGGGAAATTACTAGAAGAATTAACTAGACAGTTAGCGACAAGTTGAGGCACTTTACGGATGCCCTT
>JAFGFN010000069.1 GCA_016931035.1 Candidatus Sumerlaeota bacterium | reverse complement strand
TGGGGATGACGATCTCGCCCGCGCGCGAGCGCATCACGACGAGCACGCCGGACGGCATGCGGCAATCCTTGAGGGCGCGATGGCAAAAGTCGCTCTTCTCGTCCATGACGAACTGACGCAGCTGCACCTTGCCGTGCGCATAGTAGTTCATGACCAACGCGTCGGGGTTGTCGAGGAACTTGACGACTTCGGCCGCGGTCAGGATCTCGGGATTGAGAAGGAGGTCGATGTTGAGGGCGTTGCGCAGATTGACGCGCGAGGTATCGAGCGTCCAAGCGCTCCGGGTGCGGACGACGGTTCTCTCCGCGCCCATCTGCTTGGCGTTGAACGCGGCCAAGAGGTTCACTTCGCAAGAGTTGGTGAGGGCGAGGACCAGCTAGGCGTCGCGCACGCCGGCCCGTTCGAGGACTTCGGGGCTGGCTCCGTTGCCGTGCAAGGTTTGTACGTCGTAGGTCTCCGAGACGTCGGCCAGGACGCGACGGTCGATGTCCACGAGCACCACGTTGAACTGCTCGTTCTGCAGCATGCCCGCCAGATGCCGTCCCATCGTTCCCGCGCCTAGGACGATGATCTTCCGGAAGCGTCGGGGTTCTCCGTTCTTCATGGGCCCGACCTGTTGCGGCGGCGAGATTCCTCGCCCTGCCGCTTGGGTTTCATCCGCGCGGAACGCGCTCCAGAGCGCGGAAACGCCAGACCGTCAGAGCGCCGAACACGACGTTCGCCAACCAGGCGCCGAGAAGCGGGGGCACGATTCCCGCTCCTCCCGCTTTTCCGCCGATCGCGAGCAGGACGTAGTAACCCACGACGCTTGTGAGCGCCAAGCCGAATTCCATGACCAGAGAGCGGATGCTCGCCCGCACGGCGAACGTATAGCCGATCATCCCGAGCAGGAAGACGCTGACGGGGAAGGCGATCTTCTCGTGCATGTTGGTTCGGATTCGCAGGAAACCCGTGCCTCTCAGGTTCCGCCTCTGGATCCTCAGAAAGGTGCGCAGTTCGTTGAAGTTCATCTCGTTGGGCCGCTTGTTCGTCGCCAGGAAGCGATCCAGGTTCTCCTCCAGAAGCATCTCGTGAACGGGAAAGAACTCGTACCGCATGTTGCCTTCCTCGTCCATGCGCCGCCGCGTCATGTCGTAGAACCGCCAGTAGCTGCCCGTCGTTGCGCCCTTCGACCCGTTCCCCTTCGCCGGCAGCGCGGCGCTGGTGGCGTCCTCGTTGTCGCGCGCGACCAGCTCGGCATAGGCGGCGTCGATCCGCTGGACGATCGTTCGCCCATCCTCGGAATGGTCCGTGATGGTCGGGCGCTCCATGACCTTGCGTTCGCCGTCGAAACTCTTCATGTCGTAGAACCGGTTGCCCATTCCCTTGGTCGTGATGTTGCGGTTCTGAGTGACGAACGATTCGTCCCGGCCGTCGATCTTCACCTTCTTGATGTAGCGGGCACGAGCCTCGCAACGCGGGATCACGACCTCGTTGCACACGAAGACCGTCAGGGCGATCCCGGCCGTGGCCAGCGCCAGGGGGCGCGCGACCCGTATGTAGCTGACGCCGCTCGCGTGGATGGCGAGCACTTCCTTGCGCTTGGCCATCGACCCGACGGCGAACATCATGGCCAGCACCGCCGTGACGGGCACGATCTCCAGGACCTCGCCGGGGAGTTTGTTGATGAAATACAGAACGACCTGATACGCCTCGGGATTGTCCACGAGGATCGACGTGAGCGACCTCAGGATTTCCTTGAGCAGCAGGATTCCCGAGAAGACAGCCAGGATCAGCAAGAATCCCTTTACGAACTCGCGCAGAATGTATCGATCCAGTATCGTCATCCGTGCCGTAATCCTCCGACTACCCGTCTTCTCGACGAGGCGTCCCACCTTCGATCTCTCGGCTTGCAGCTCCGAACTCTTGACCCGTCATTCGCCGTCCCGCTAGTACGCCCCCTTGCCCAACACGACGGCCGGGATGGTGCGAAGCGCAATCTCGGCGTCGAGTGCGAGCGACTGGTTCTTGACGTAGTAGAAATCGTATTCGAGATTGTGGTGCAGGGGGAGATTCTTGCGTCCGGCAACCTGCCACAACCCGCTCAGGCCGGGTTTCACCTGGAGCCGCACCTTCTGCCAGCCGCTGTAAGACTCGACGATGAAGGGCATTTCGGGCCGCGGCCCGACCAAGCTCATCTCGCCTTTCAACACGTTGAGGAACTGCGGAATCTCGTCCAGGCTCGTGCGGCGCAGAAACCGTCCGAACCGGGTGATTCGGCCGTCGTTCTGGTCCACCGGCGCCTCGCAATAAGGATCCGCGCTCCCCTTCATGGTGCGGAACTTCACCAGGCGGAAGCGCCGTCCGCGCCAACCGGTTCGCTCGTGCGAGAAGAGAACCGGCCCGGGCGAATCGAGCTTGATCAGGACGGCAAAGAGAAGCGCCACGGGCGAAATAAGGAGAGCCAGCCCGCCTCCGATCGCGAGGTCCGCGATGCGCTTGACGAAAAGCTGCGCCGGGTACATCTCCGCGTTGCGGAACGCGATCACCGGCATCCCGATGATCTCGTCCACCTTGGCCCGGTTCACGATCACGTAGAGCATGTTCGCCACGACCTTGCACACGACGGAGACCCGGCTCTGTAGGTCGCACACCCATTGGAAGATGTCGTCTTCCTTCATGTCCGGCACGGCCAGGAAAACCTCCTCCACGCGATAGCGTTGAACGATCGGCACCAAGTCGGACATGCGGCCCAGAACCGGGTGGCCCTCGATTTCCTTACGCTCGTCCTCCGGATCGGCGGCGACGAAACCGACCACGCGGAACCCGATGTCGGGGTGCTCGTGCACCCGCGACATGGTCTCGTTCCCCAGCTCGCCCGCCCCCACGACAAGCGCCCGCACGCGGCCGTGTCCGCGCTCGACCGCGGCGCGTTTCGCTATTCGGAAGAGCGTTCGAGACAAATAGAGATAGAGAGCCGAACCCGCGGCGAACCCGCCGACGACCGTGCGGCCGAAATCCGGCTTGAAGATCGCGTTGTAGATCGCGACGACGACGATCATCCATCCCGCCGCCCAGAGGATCGGCGCCAGTCTGTTGAGACTCGCGATCCGCTCGTGGTGGGAGTAGAAGCCCTGGCGCGCCAGGATGGCCAACCAGAACGCGAGCAGCATCGGAAGCGCCTTCATGTACGGCTCGGCCGGATTGATGTGGATCGAAAGGTGGCGGACAAAGATCGAATTCAACGCGAAGCGCAACTGGTAGACGCCCGACCAGATCGAAGCCAAGGCGAGGCTGTCGAACACCAGGATAATCAACGTGAGGAAAGGGCTGCGCCAGAAGGTCTTCATAGACCGGATCTTTTCGAGAATCGCACGACCTTTTCGGTCGGGAAACGGTGTCGCCGAGGCCCGCGCGGTCCCATGCGCCCGCCTTCGGTCAAGCGTGCGCGGTGTCCATATCCCGGGTTACCAATTCTTAGTCCCGCTTCCCTCAATTGTCAAAGACAAACCTCGGCCACGCGCCCGAGTTCCAGGAGGATTTCAAGGTCGTTCGACCGGAGGAAGAACTTGATTCAGAAGCAGGCTGAAGCCTGTACTCTGAACGAGTTCTGAGTGCAGGCTTCAGCCTGCTTCCCTTCGGCACGGGAGCAACCTGCCGGGCTACGCCAGGCTTCGGGCTTCGCTACACCCAGACAAGCCGCCTTGACGAGAAGGCTGTGCTACGAACTTCCTATTTCGGAGTGGACGGACTACTGGAGAGCCTCTCGCATTTTCCTCTGGTCAGCCGCGCCCCGGCCGTGCAGAATCGGTCGAGACCGGCCGTCCGCGCAAGGAGCCGCCCGATCCCAATGCCCGCTCGCACGATTCTCTATCTCACTCCGAGTTCGCGCCTGTTGGGCGCGCGGCGGTCGCTGCTCGAACTCGCGACGCATCTCGACCCCGCGCGCTATCGCCCCGTGGTCGTCGCGCAAGGGCCGGGCGACCTGGTCGATGCGTTGCGCGACGCCGGAATCCCGGTCCACATGCATTTCATGGGATGGTGGCGCAAGGGGCGCTATATGCTCCAGCGCCCGTTCAAGATCGCGGCCCTGGCGCGCCTGGCCCGCGCCGAGGGCGCGGCGCTGATCCACTGCAACGAGTTCCACTCCACCCCCTACGCCGTACGGGCGGCGCGCCGGGCGGGTGCGCTTCCCGTCGTCGTTCACATGCGTCTCTCGATCACTCCGCGTCAGATTCGCAACTACGATTTGGCGCGGGCCGACCGCGTCGTTTGCGTCTCCGAGGCCGCGGCGCGCGACTTCGACGTGTGGCCCGAGCGGCGCGATCGCGTCGAGGTGATCTACAACGGCGTGAACCTGGAGCAGTTCTCCGCCGCCGCCGCCGATCGCGCCCAGTCTCGGATCTGTCTTGGACTCCTGGAAAGCGATTTCGTCGTCGGGCAGTTCGGATTGATCGCTCCGCGCAAGCGGCCTCACCTTCTCGTCCGCGCGGCGGAGATTCTGAAAAGCGAAATCCCGAACCTTCGGATTCTCCTGGTCGGGAGCCCGGGACGAAGCGATCGGGACTACGCGCGGGACCTCGAATCGAGCGTGGCGGCCCAAGGTCTCGAAGACCGCGTCCGGTTCGTCCCCTTCACGCCCGACGTGAAAGGGGTTTACGCCGCGTGCGATCTCAACGCCCTCGTCTCGAACGACGAGGGATTCGGCCGGACCGTCATCGAAGCCGGCGCGATGAGCATCCCGAGCGTCGGGACCCGGATCGGAGGCATTCCCGAACTCATCGCCGACGGCGAAACGGGCCGCTTGGTGGACGGGAACGACGACGGGAGCCGGATCGCCGAGGTCTTGCGCGAGATGGCGGAGAATCGCGAGAAAAGCCTCGAAATGGGTCGTGCCGCCCGAAAGCGCGTCGAGAAGGAATTCTCGATTCGGCGTCACGCCGAACGCGTGATGGGCCTCTATGACCGCGTGTTGACGAGCGGATAGGGTCGCCCGGAAGGTTGCGAAGACCGGATCGGCGCGCTAGGCCAGCGCCGGACTGCCCCAGCCGGGGGAACCCCATTCGTCCTCGAACTGCATCTGGCGCGAGACCATGTCGGCGTAGCGCCCGCGGCGCGCCATCAGCCCGTCGTGATCGTCCTGCTCGACGATCTCGCCTCCCTCGATCACGCAGATCTTGTCGGCCTTGCGGACCGTCGAGAGACGATGGGCGATGACGAACGTCGTGCGGCCTCGCATCAACTCGGTCAGCGCGGCCTGGATGATCTGCTCGGCCTCGGTGTCGACCATCGACGTCGCTTCGTCCAGGATGAGAATCCGCGGGTCGGACAGCAGGGCGCGCGCGATCGAGAGGCGCTGCTTTTCGCCGCCCGACAGACGCACGCCGCGTTCGCCGATCACCGTATCGTAGCCGTTCTCGAACTTCAGGACGAATTCGTGCGCGTGCGCGCGGCGGGCGGCGGCCTCGATTTCCTCGTCCGTCGCGTCGGCGCGGGCGTAGCGAATGTTCTCGCGGATGGTCGTGTTGAAGAGAAACGTATCCTGGAGAACGATGCCGATGTTGCGCCGGAGCGACGCCTGGGTCACGTCGCGGAGATCCTTTCCGTCCACCAGAACGCGTCCCTCGGTCGGATCGTAGAATCTCGGGATGAGCGAGACGAGGCTCGACTTGCCCGCGCCGCTGCGGCCCACGATGGCGACCGTTTCGCCCGGAGCGGCGGAGACGGAGATGTTCTTCAGGACCGTTTCGCCCGTGTCGTATCTGAAACCGACGCTCTCGATATCGACTCGGCCCTCGACCCGGCCCAGCTCGACGGCGTCGGGTTTGTCGGCGACGGAGGGTTTCTCGTCCAAGAGCTCGAAGATGCGCGCGATCGAAGCCAAGCACCGGTTGATCGTGTTCTGGACCCGTGCCAGAGCGCCGATGGGTTGGTAGAAGCGCTGCATGTACATCAGGAAGGCCACGACCGTGCCGGGGCCGGCCGTCTTTGCCGTGGCGAGGAATCCCTCGCCCGAAGCCGCCTCGCGCGCGCCGTACCAGATCAGAACCACCAGCCCCGCCGAGGTGATCATCGAGATCATCGGGAAGTAGGTGCTCCAGATCCAGATGCTCTTGGCGTTCTGACGCCAGTAGGCGTGGTTGCTCTCGTCGAAGTACTTCTTCTCCTCTTCCTCGCGAGCGAAAGACTTGATGACTTGGATCCCGGCGATGCGCTCCTGGAGCTTGGCGTTGATGTCGCCGAGCTCCTTTCGAATCCGGTTGAACACGGGACGGATGTAGCAGGCCAGAAACCAGAGACTGATGACGAAGACCGGCATCGGAGCCAACGCAACCAGCGCCATCTTCCAGTGAATCCAAAGCATGATGCCGATCGCTCCGACCACGTTCACCAAGTTGCTGATGATGTCGTCCGTGCCGTGCACCACCATGTCCTCGACCGCGCCCACGTCGTTGCTGACGCGCGACATGATGTCGCCCGAGCGCTGGCGATGAAAGTAACTCAGACCGAGCGTCAGCAGGTGGTCGTAGCATTGCGTGCGGACCGTGTAGACGAAACGTTGTCCGAGCAGGTGCATGACGAGGGTGCGAATGGCGCCGAAGCCCTGCGAAAGCAGGGTGAAGACGAGGAATTGGATCGAAAGGGGAAGCAGAATCGCCACGTTGCGATTCGCGATGCCGTCGTCGAAGATCGACCTCAGAATGAGGGGGATTTTGAGTCCGGCCAGCGCCGAGACCAACATGGCGGCGAAGCCCAAGGCGATCTTCCCCCAATGCGGCGCCAGGTTCGTATAGAACCACCCGAGCATCCGCCGGTTCGTGATACTCACGGGCGGAGGCATTCCGTCCTCGGTGCCGCGCAGCAGTCCTCGACCGCCGAAACCGCCGCCGCCGCGTCCTCCCACCGGTCCCAGTGCCATAATTAAGTCGTTCCCTTCGAACAAAAGATCCCCGCGAGTATATGCCACTGCGCACGAAAGAGCAAATTCATATTCGCGCCTTCGCGTTGCCCGCGAAGGCGTGCCGCACGAGGCGAGCCGAGAGTCGACGCGAATCCGACGTTCCTGCGTCTCGATCTCCGAGGGGGGCGTCTGTTTGGGGGCTTCGGAGGCGTGCGTGGCGCTTGGAGGGTCCGCGATCCGACCATTCGAGGCAGTGGGGGCCAGACTTTTTCCGTTCGGTTTTGTGGGGTTGACAATTGGGCGGTCTTGTGTTGTATTTAGGTACAGGGGCCCGATTGAGTACGGGTAGACTAGGTGTATCTTGGGGAGGGTCGTATCATGGCCGATGGTTCGTCCAAGAAGCGTACCGCTGCGGACAAGCTGCTTACCACGACGGAGCTGGCGGAGTACCTTAACGTCTGTGAGCACACGATTTATCGCTGGTGCAAGACGGGCAAGATTCCGCACTTCAGCCTCAACAGCAACTACCGGTTCGAACGCGAGGAGATCCGGCGTTGGCTCGATGCCAAGCATCGCCAGGAGCAACCGCCGAAACCGCGCAAGAGCCGAGCGGGCTGAGCGACGTTCTCGGCAGTCGGTCCAGTGCCGCGGGATATCTGTTTCAGCTATGGTGAGCTGGAAAGAGAGTGTTGCCCCTCAGGGAAGCCGTGTTCTTGGGCTCAATCCAACTACAGTATAATCGGCGTTTTTTCAGATCAACTCACTCTAATCAACCACTACTTGACTCCTCTACTTTTCATGTCCCGCGTCATCCCGCGTCGGTTCATGTCGTGGTTGATCAACTTTCTCCACATTCCGGATCGATTCCCGGAATCCGCAGGTGACAGAACCCGAAAATCGTGTGTCGGAGCCGATCGTCGATCAGGACTGGCCGTAGTAAGCGTTTGCACCATGCTTGCGCAAGAAATGCTTGTCGAGGAGCGCTTGGTCCAGAGGGGTCAGCGCAGGGTTCAGCGATAGGCTCTGGTGGGCCATTTCGGCGATCAGTTCAAGCGCCAAAGCGTTCTCGACCGCCTTCGCGCCCGACGGTCCCCAGGCGAACGGGCCGTGACATTGGACCAGCACCCCGGGAAAGTCGAGCGGGTTCACTCCCTCGAACCGCTCGACAATGACGTTGCCGGTTTCGAGTTCGTAGCGCGAGGCGATCTCGTCGCGCGTCATCTTGCGCGTGAGCGGCGCCGCGCCGTAGAAGTAATCGGCGTGGGTGGTGCCGTAGCACTCGATCGGGCGGCCCGCCTGGGCGAAAGCCGTGGCGTAGCGCGAGTGCGAGTGGACCACGCCGCGAATGCCCTCGAACGCTTGATAGAGCCGAACGTGGGTCGGGGTGTCGGACGACGGCTTAAGCGCGCCGTCCACCGTCCGCCCCTCGAGATCGACGAGGACCATGTCTTCGACGCGCAGCTTCTCGTAGTCCACCCCGCTCGGTTTGATGGCCAGGAGTCCCGCGTCGCGGTCGATCACGCTCACGTTGCCGAACGTCAGGGCGATCAAGCCCGAGCGGGCCAGTTGCATGTTGGCTTCGTAGGATTCGCGTTTCAGATCTTCGAACATATCTTGGTACTTCCTTCCTGAGTTCGGGGCCCCGTCTTCATCTTGATGGAGGCGTTGCCGGGCATCGCTTCGCCTTCAGGACTTTCACCTCGCGCCGGATCCGCTTGGCGGTCTTGACTTCAGCTGTCTCGAGGTCGTACCGCGCTTGCAGTCGCACCCAGACAGCCGCGCTCGTGCCGAAGTAACGGGCCAGTCTCAGCGCCGTGTCGACCGTAACGGCGCGCTGTCCGCGCACGATCTGCCCGATGCGCAAAACCGGCACGCCGATGTCCTTGGCCACCCGATGCTGGCTCAATCCCAGCGGTTTCATGAAATCCTCCAACAACACTTCGCCGGGGTGGATGGGGGGAAGTCTGTTCATGGATGGGTTCCTCACTTGTGGTAGTCCACGATCTCGACGTTCCACGCCTTGCCCTTCTCCCACCCGAAGCAGATGCGGTACTGGTCGTTGACGCGAATGCCGTGTTGTCCCGCGCGCTTTCCGCGAAGCGCTTCGAGCCGGTTGGCGGGCGGGGCGGCCAGGTCGCGCAAGTTGTCGGCGTCGTCGAGATAGACGAGTTTGCGCCGCGCCGTCTTCTGGATCGCCAAAGGCAACTTTCGAGAAACGATGCCCCTGAAGATCTTCTCCGTCTCGGCGTCGGCGAACGACTCTATCATGAGACAATACTATCGGATGGCGATGCTATTGTCAAGAACCGCGTCTTGTCCGCGCCGTTCATGGCCGAACGTCGCCTCTGTCGCGGCACGAGCCCGGCGTTTTCGGCTAGTGCCAGAATTGCCTGGGAAAGAAGTCGGGGCCGAACGCGCCCATCGCGCCTCGCAAACACCAGATTTGGCGGATGTGGGCGTTGGCGTGCCACACCACCCGATGGTACGCGTCGATGCTCACGCGCTGGTGTCGCTGCCACCAATAGGTCTGTTCGCTGTGGCGCGGCGTGTAGAGCGTTTCGTCCTCGACGCCTTCCGACGTTTCCAGAACGGCATCTCGCACTTTCCCGGTTCTCTCGCGCAGCACGTCGATCTCGGGCAGGTCTTCGAGATCCATGAAGTCCTCGACCGGTTTGCCGTAGAATTCGAACCGCGCGTCGTGTTCCAGGGCCCACCGCCCGACCTGGAAGTAACGAGCGTGCCGGTCGATGTTCTCCTGCACGTGCAGGACGATCATGCCGATGCTATGGCGTCTGTCGATCGGGTGCGCCCACACCTGGTCGGAGGTCAACCCCGCGATGCATTCTTCGAGCGCGCAGAACATCTCGTCGAGCGCGATCCGCACCCCCTCGACCAGGCTCCGCGGCTTGCTGGCCGTTGGTTTGTGCATGGCAGTACTTTCCCTTTTGTACACCGCGTCTTCCTCGCTCGCCCACCTTCCTGACGCGAACAGATGAAAAGATAGCAGGATGAACGGGACAAGGCCAGCCAATCGTGATTCTACCGTTCTTCCGTCAAGGGAAGCCATGTTGTGCGATTGCAGTGGCGACGCGAGATGAGGATAGCGTAGCATCCGGGGAAAGGAAGGAACTCGGCGAAACGGCCGTTCGAGCGCGTTTCTTCTTTCGTCCTTTTCGTCAGCCGGTTCCGGCTCGGATGCGGGCTGGCGCCGCGCCGATTGAGACGGGCGGAATGTCGCTAATCCCCTGTATTGGAGGTCGTCGTGAAAAAAAAGAGCGCTTGCGCGATTCCCGAAATTCCAACCTCCGTGGCGAAGGATTTGGCTGGCGCCATGCTGGATTTCCACCGGTTAGCTCCTTGGCAGTGGATGTTCGACTCCAACCTGTTCGCCGTGCGGAATCCGTTTGGCGACGAGGTGGGATACTGCTGCGTTCTCGGCAACCTGGGCGAAGTCTTTGGCTTGGTCGTCTATGTCGGGGCGGAAGGATACGAGTATCACCAACGCGTGCTAAGCGAAGAGTGGACGGTTGACGATGCCGAGATCGTCCACCGATTGGATTGCATCCAGGCGTTCTTCGAGGATCGCGAGGATCTCGACGCACCCGATCGGAAGTTGGTGGCGAAGTCCGGGGTTCGTTTCCGCGGGCGCCGCGCCTGGCCGTCTATCCGCCGTTACCGACCGGGTCTTGCCCCATGGTACGCGACCTCCGAGGAAGCCGCGTTCCTGACCTGCGCCCTGCGTCAGGCAATCGCGGTGGCCGAGAAATGCTTGCGCGACCCGGATTGCCTGATCCCGCCCCGCCCCGGACAATTGCTTCTGCGCGAACCGCGCCGGACCGGACAGGAGATCGAATGGACCGAGCGTTGGATCGACCCGCCCGCCGCTACTCAGCGGGTCCTCGCCCCTCCGCGCTCGGACACGAGCGAGATCGAACGGGTCAAGCGTCTCGGTCTGCATCGCGCGGGGACGTGGGAATTCGACTGCCTCTACGCACCGATTGTGCTGACGGACGCGGAGCGGCCATACTGCCCCATGATGGGATTGTGGGTCGATAGAGAATCGGGCTTCGTGCTCAACGTCGCGCTCTGCGAAACGGCGGACCATTCCACCGAGTTGTGCGAACAGACGTTGCGGCTCTTCGATCTCAGCCGTCAGATTCCCGAGACGATCCTCGTTCGCCACGACGAAGCGCGCGTCATCGTCGAGCATCTGGCGCGGGCGCTGGGCTTTCGCGTTGTCGAATCCGAGCGGCTCGACGGAGTCGACGCGGCCTTCGACGGCATGCGCGCCTTCATGAAGTACGGCGAGCGCCTCTGAACCCCCCGCTCCTCAGTTCACGCCTCACAGGTCGACCCACTCCTCCGACTTGACAGTCCGTCCAAGAACCCAATCATCGTCTCCCAAACGCCTTCTCTCGGTCGTCATTGAGGACGCGTTGAGGTGCTGTGTGCGCGGCGCTACCCCCATTCACCGATTTCGGCGCTCTTCAAATCTCCAAGGGTCAACTCTTGAGCCGAGAAGAGACAATCGCCACGACTATGCCAACGAGGATTCCAATGACACATGTCCAAATCCTGTCCGATCTTCGCTGGTATTCTTCCTCGATATAAAGCTCTCCTTTCGCGGTACAGAAGAACTGTTGGTTGTTGAAGTAGCCGTTATTCACGATCTCTTCCCCTTGGTATCGGAATTTCCCTTTCCCCAAGGAAGCCGCATATAGGGTAATCGCGGGTGCAACCCGCGATCTTGGGGAAATTACTAGAAGAATTAACTAGACAGTTAGCGACAAGTTGAGGCACTTTACGGATGCCCTT
>JAFGFN010000068.1 GCA_016931035.1 Candidatus Sumerlaeota bacterium | reverse complement strand
CGCCGGATTGCGAACATTCAGCTGACGTCGAACGCGTGGCATAGGGCTGATATTTGCCGACAACAGTGCTGAGTCAAGATGCGCCCTGCGCGGAGATCGAGAGGAATGCACTTGGCGGCTTCGCCGAGAACCTCGAGGCTGCGGACCACCGCGTTGACGGTTTTTCGATCCTGAACGAATGCCTCGAAAGAGAGGTCGGCGGTGAAAGCGGCCGTCTCGTCGATGGAAGAGAGTATGTCCTCGAGGTAGTCGCGATAGTCGCGTGTCACAGGATGGCCACCTCGTCGAGAATACGACGGCCGATGTGAGGCTTGAGCGCGGCCCTCGTGACCAAGTCCACCTTCGCCCCGAGGTATTCGCTCAGGCGTTCCTCGAGCTCAAGGAACCTGAAGAACCCGATGGAACGATCGAACTCCACCAGAATGTCGATATCGCTGTCTTCCGTCGCTTCTCCGCGAACGAGCGATCCGAAAACGCCGATTTCCGCGACGCCGTAGTCGCGGGCGATCTCGTCGCGTCGTTCACGCAGAATGGTCTCGATTGTCTTCAGATCGTGCGGTTTCATGGCAGCGCCAGTATGCTCCGGCGATGAGCGCATCTCAAGAGAATCTTGGGTACAGAAAGGCACTCTTGCCCCATGAACGCGGCGGGGCGTGGCGATTCGTCAGCCCAGAACCTCGGCCGCCCGGTCCCACGACGCCGTGTCGCGGGGTTCGTAGCGCTCGACTTCGAACGAGTCGGCGATGATGCGGCGGCCTTCTTCGAGCGACCGGATCGCCCCGACGGCCAAGGCCTGGATGAGGATGTTGCCGAGGGCCGTGGCTTCGACCGGTCCGGCGATGACGGGAATGCCGCACGCGTCGGCGGCCATCCGGTTGAGGAGTTTGTTCTGCGTTCCCCCACCGACGATATGAAGCCGTTTGGTCGTGCGTCCGAGGATTTTGTCCATTCCGCGCAGACGCTGACGGTACTTGACGGCGAGACTCTCGAGTGCGCAACGGACGATCTGGCCTCGCGTCTCGGGGATCGGGAGCCCCTTTTCGCGGCAGATCCGTTGAATCATCGACGGCATACTCTCGGGCGCCAAGAGACGCGGATCGTCCACGTCGACGATCGACCGCATGGGCTCGGCGGCTTCGGCCTCGCGCGTGATGATGTCGTATCCGATCCCCTGGTCGTCGCGCGCCCATTCGCGTCGGCATTCCTGGACGAGCCAGAGCCCGAAGATGTTCTTGAGGAACGAGATCTTGCCGCAGACGCCTCCCTCGTTGGTGAAATCCTGAGCGAGGCTCTCGTCCGTCACGCACGGCTCGTCGATTTCCGCGCCGATGAGCGACCAGGTGCCGCTCGACAGGTAGGCCCAGTCCTCTCCGCCCGAAGCCGGGACGGCGGCGATGGCCGCCTGGGTGTCGTGCGTCGCGGGGGCGATGACGGGGACGTCGGGGTCGATCCCGGTTTCGTCGGCCACGGCTTTAAGAATGGGGCCGAGGACGGTGCCCGGTTCGATCGGGTCGAGGAGGAGACGGCGCGGGATGCCGAGCTTCTCGACGAGGGCGTCGTTCCAGGTTTTTTTCCAAGGGTCGAGGAGCTGCGTGGTCGAGGCGTTGGTGTATTCGCAGCTCTTCTTGCCCGACAGGAGATAGCCGAACAGGTCGCCCATGAGGAGGATCGACTCGCCCGCTTCGAGCAAGGGCGAACGCGCCCGGACCATCGAGAAGAGTTGGAAGATCGTGTTGAGCTGCATGAACTGAATGCCCGTCGCTCGATAGATGGCGTCGCGAGGTACGACCTTGAACGCTTCGTCCATCATCCCGTCGGTCCGCTTGTCGCGATAGTGGACCGGGTTGGCGAGGACGGTGCTGTCGCGCGCGACGACGCCGAAGTCCACGCCCCAGGTGTCCACGCCGATCCCGTCGAGGCTCGGCGTGCGGTCCCGCGCGCAACGGGTCAGGGCGGCGAGGAGGTCGGTGTAGATGCGGGTCAGGTCCCACTGGCGAACGCCGAGGACGGTCAGACCTTCGGTCGGGAACCGATGGATTTCTTCGAGGGCGATGCGTTCCCCTTCGAGGGTTCCCAGAACGCCTCGTCCGCTTTCCGCGCCGAGGTCGAATGCCATGAAACGATACGTTTTACCCATTGCCGCGCAGCCTTTCGGTACGTCGGAATTCTCTTGCCCGATCCGGACCTCTTCCATGTATTTCGATTTAGAGTCGGTTTGTCAACGCCGAAGATCGCTCACGATCGCGGTCGGGTGTGCCCAGGCATTTTGAAGAAGGTGTTTTGTGCCGCGATTCTCCGCCCCCACCGGTTTTACACCGGTGGAGCGATGGTTCTGCTCAAGTTGCGAAGCGTTCTTTTTTCCTCCTCCCCCTCCTCTTCCTCCCTGCCGACGGCAGGGAGGAAGAGGAGGGGGAGGAAAGGGAGGTCATTCGCTCCGTTCTGGAGCATAATCAGCGCCCCACCGACATAAAGTCGGCGGTGGCGTTTTCGGAATGGCGTTGTGTTGCACCGCGACGACGGGATAGCGATGTCGAGGAAGACTGGGTCTTCCGACTCTCGGGAGACCTTGCTCGCGTACGGCTGGGACTCTGCGTTCCGCCGTTTGCGATCGGCAAACCTCAGTCGTACTCCCAGAACCGGACCCGGTTCGGGATCTGCTCGATCGAAACCGCGTGCGAAGTGTCGTCGGCGGCCGGGAGCTTGATCCAGGTCACGCCGCCTGGGGTGGGATCGTAGTACCACCCTTCCGCGGCGGCGTCGAATTCGGTCGCGCCGGGCAACTGCTGAAGCAAGCGATCGTTGTCCTTGACCAGGGTCGGGGGGAATCCGGTTTGCACATCGAGCTCGTACCCGATGTCGGAAGTCCCAATCGTCACCGCGACGACGTTGCTCTCGTCGGGGCCTGCCGCGGGCGTGTTCAGGCACGTCACCGTCGTCTCGGTCAGGTCGGTGTAGGGTTCGGTACGGCCGGGGTAGATCCCGTCATCGGCGCGGATCGTGAAGGAGGTGGATCCGTCGGGATAGATCCGAAGGGTGATCGGATCGACCGTCGCGCCCATCCAGGTCTGCTGGACGTCGATCAGGGGGATGATCGCCCCGGACTTCACGAAGAGCGGCAACGTATCGAGCGGCGCGTCGTAGTCTTCGAGCGTTTGGCCGCCCGTGTAGTGCGTGCCGTTCCACCAGTCGATCCAGGTCCCGGTCGGCAAATAAACGTCGCGCTGCGTGCCGCCCTCGACCATCGGCGCGACCAGAAGCCACTCTCCGAAGAGATACTCGAACTTCTCGTTCCATCCGTTGGCGTCGTCGGGGTATTCGAGCGCCAGGGCGCGGCAGATCGGATGGCCGGTCTCATGCGCCTCGCGCGCGTAACTCCAGCGGTAGGGGAAGAGACGGGTGTAGAGATCGGCGTATTGGCGATAGATGTCGCGATAGGTCGTCGAGTAATTGTAGGGCCTCCCCGCGGTCTCGAAGATGGGGCACAGAGCGCTGAACTGGGCCCAACGAATCGTCACCTCGTTCCCCGGCGGATCGGGAAAGCCACCGGTGTCGCTGCCCCAGAAGGGAAATCCACAAATCGCGAGGTTGAGCATCACCGCTGGATTTGCCCGCAGTCCGCTCGGGTAGTCGTATTCGTTGTCGTTGTCTCCGGGCCATTTGCCCGAAACATACTTTTGCGCGCGGAAGGCGATCGTGCGCGGGAGTGTGACGAAATCGTCCCCGACGATCTCGTGCCACGCGTCCCAGTAGGCCTGACAGGTGAAGTAGGGGTCCATGCGTTGTTCGTTGCCCCGGTCGATCTTGTACATCTGGGGGTTGTCGCGGGTGATCCAAGGTTGCGCGTCGGTCTTGAGCTGGGCGCTGAGCGTCGGGCTGTCGAAGTCGCCGTAGAGGTTCTTGGCCACCCAGACGCCGATCTTGTAGCCCGCCGTCTGCAGGTCGGCGGCCATCTGTTGGCCGTTGGGATAAAGGTCCGTCGTCCACTCGAACGGGGGCGGCATGTTCTGGTCGCCCGTGGCCCAGGGGCGGTCGATCCAGATCAGGCCGCAGGGAATGTTCTGGGCGCGCATCCCGGCCGCGTCGGCGTAAACGCCCGCTTCGGTATTGCTGTCGCGCCACTGCCACGTAGTGAACACCGCCCACGGGGGAGGCAGGGCGGGACGCGAGACGTGTTCGGTGAAACGGTCGATCACGTCGAGCGGGTCGGGACCGTAGTAGAAGTACCAGAGCATCGACGAGCCGTCGAAGTAGCCGTCGCCATCCACGCTTCCCGCGATGGCGGGGGCGGAGATCGTCGTTCGGGCGGGTTGGGTGAAGTTGAAGTTCACCGTGAGGTAGTTGTCGATCAACAGGCCGTAGCCGCGCGTGCTCAGGTAGAACGGAACATAGCCGCCCTGATCGGGAGTGCCGGTGCGGTTGTTCATCGTGACCGAGAGCCCCTTGAGGTCGAGCGACTGCGCGTCCCAGCATTCGCCCAGGCCGAAGAAGTGCTCGCCCGAGGCGGAATCGAAAACTTCGACGGTGTCCTGGACGTTGGAGGCGACGGTCGCCCACACGCTGAACACGTAGGGATTGCGGAACGTGACGTAGACCTCCATCGTGCGTCCGACCTCGGTCGTGGAGCAGGTGAACTGGATCGTTTCGCCGACGATGACGGCCTCGTCCTCGGCTTCGTACAGGGCCGGAGTGCGTTTCGTGAGGGTCGTCGCGCCCAGATCGGTCCACGAGGTTGCGGCGTCGACCCGGTACGAACCATATTGCAGGGCGAGACCTGGGGTTTGGCTCAGGAGGAGCTCTCCGCCCGAGTCGTGGACCGCCAGTTTCCAGGGATCCTTCCGGACGCGGACCTCGAGCGCGGTTGTGCTCATGACGACCGTCGTGCCTTGGTCTTCGACCGTGACGATCGCCGCCGCGGCGGGCGTGGTCCAAAGAACCGCCAGGGCGACGGTCCATCCCAGGGTCATACCGATTCCCCTCATGGTCCACTCTCCTTGGGCGTGTTCGCGAAGCGCCGCTTCTCTCGCGTTCGGAACCGCGACGGCGTCGCGCCTTTCGCTCGGGAGAATCCTACCAGCTGACGGGGTGGGTCGAAAGCCGATTCTTCCGACTCCGGCCGGCTCTCGCTCGATGGGCGGTTGTCGCGTGTGTCGCAATTTGAAACCGTCGCGACGCCGTTTCGACGCATCTGTCCACTTGCGAAGAGCCGCTCAACTGTGGTTAGATTCGAACGATGGGTTGTGTGTAAGCACAACAGAAACAGCACCGAAACGGGACGTGCCGCTTCTCCGTGCCAGGGCGGCGTCCTGGGTACACGGATTGCGAAGGAGGTACTTGTGATGGCTCAGAAGATCGCCCTCTTTTGGCCCGGAGACTATCGTCCCAAGCCCAACCAGTGGGCTATGCGAAGCATCGCCCGCGCCACGAAGCAGATGGAAAAGGCCCTGAAGAAGCTGGGCCGCACGTCGTACCGAATCGAAGGATTCCTGACTCGTCCGCACGAGAGCATCGAGAAGCTCGGGCCCGTGGACGATCCGACGATTGGGATTTGCGTGCATTGGATCTACGGTCCGCACACCACGGACGGCGTCGTCGGGAAGAAGAACCCTCTTCTTCTGGCGAGCAATTTCTCCGGCGAGTGGCCGGGTCTGGTCGGTCTTCTCAACACGGGCGCCTGCCTCGAAGGACTCGGACGCAAACACTCCCGCGTCTGGACCGATGCGCCGGACTGGAGCAAGGACGAGACCTTCATGGCGCGCCTCGACGAGTGGTGCAAGAGGGGGCGCATCGAGTACAGCCGAAACGAGATCCGGCGACCGCCAACGGTCAGTGGCCGGGCGCAGAAGATCGCCGACCGGGTGGCAAAACAGATCCGGTCGCGCCGCATTCTGGCGATGATGTTGGGCGACACCTCGATGGGAATGACCAACGGGTACTTCGGGATGGGGCTTCTCAACCAGGTCGGCTTCACGGAACACAAGGTCGACCAGGCGTGGATCGTCGACCGCGGGCGCAGAGTGTCGAAGAAGCGGATCGACGACGCCTACAAGTTCGTCTGCGCCAAGGGCGTCGAGTTCCACCACAAGGTGAAAGGCGCCGAGGATTTCGATTCGAATGCGACGAAGGAGCAGCTGCGCGACTATCTCACCGTTCTCGACTTGGTGGACGAGTTCAAGATCGACTGCATCGGTTGGCAATACCAGTTGGGCCTGATCGGACTGCGTCCGCCTTCGGACTTCGCCGAGGGACTTCTCAACTCCGCGTGCCGACCCGAATCGAACGGCGATCCGATTGTCGACGCGACCGAGGCCGACCAGGGCAACATGGTTCCGATGGAACTGATGAAACGCCTCCTCAAGGCCAAGGGGTTGCATCCGGCGACGATCTTCCACGACGTGCGTTGGGGCGCGGAACACAACGGACGTTTCCTCTGGGTGCTGCTCAACTCCGGTAGTTGCAGCGCCTACGCCTTCAACCACAAACCCAACTCGCTCAAGGGCGTCCATTCGTATCGTCAGCCCGCGGGCTACTTCCCGATTCCGGGCGGCACGTTCACCGGCGAAAGCAAACCGGGGAAGATCACCTGGGCGCGCGCCTACATGAAGGACGGCGCGCTGTGGATGGACGTGGGCCAGGGCGAGTCGGTGAAGCTGCCGCCGAAGGTGCGCGACGCGTGGTGGAAGAGCACGACCGAAGAATGGCCGTTCATGGCGGCCGACATGGGCGTCGGGCGCGACACCATCATGGCGCACTACATGAGCAACCACGTGGCCGTCTGCTATGGTGACGTTTTCCAGGAAACGATCGCCCTGAGCAAGGCCCTCGGGTTCAAGGTGAGGGTGTTGCAAAGAAAAGGATAAGAAACACTCATGAGCAAGGCTTTCGATATCGAGTCGTTGCGAGCGGCCGTGGAAAGCCGAAGAGTGCACTGGCAGCAACACGCTCTCGAACGTCTCCTCGAACGCGGGATTAACCGAGACGAAGTGTTGCGGACTCTTTCGAAGGGCGAGGTCATCGCCATATACTCGGAAGACCGTCCGTACCCCAGCTGTCTCATCCTTCGTGTCGAGACGGAGCCTTTGCACGTGGTCGCATCGGTTGACTCTGAGGCGGGCATCTGCCATGTCATTACGTGTTACCGGCCGGACCTGGGCCGCTTCGAACCGGATTTCAAAACAAGGAGAACAAGATCATGAATGCGAATCCCGGGCATTGCCCCCTCTGTGGCGGCGAAAAGCAGTCCGGCACAACGACCTTTGCAGTGGACTTGACGTTTGGCGTGGTCGTCGTGAGGGGCGTTCCCGCGCTTGTCTGCGCTCAATGTGGCGACGCATGGATCGAAGACCCCGTAGCCGAGAAACTGGAGCGCTTCGTCGCCGAGGCGCACGAGAAACACCCAACAGTCGAGGTGACCCATTGGGAACAGGTGGCGGCGTGAGCATGGGTCAAGTGCGAGGGGGAACTGAAGAGAACAAACTCTCATCGCGGCCCAGGGAGGGGCCGAATGTGGATAGTCGCAAGCGAAGCCTTCGGACAGAGATCCCCAATCCGGTTCAAGCCCAGCGGGGCTGAACGACGCTGTCTCCACGGGGCGCGCCATTTCGCCCTCTTGAGGGGTCGCGACCTTTGTTGGACATGTTTTCCCGTGAGTTTCACCTTGGGCTGTTCAGATTGCTCCCCTTCGGCGAACTCGTCTCACGCGGTACGTAACACTGTTTACCGTTAGAGAGAACAACATGTCGGAGCAGAAGCAATGGGACGTTCGTTTGATTCAGTGGACTGGAAGGTGGCCGAATCGGAATTCTCTCCGAGAAGAATTCCGGAATGCGGATCCGAGTTCTTTGAGGTCAGATGCTATGTAAACGCGTTCGTCTCCTCCGCGAGAAGTGTGACCTTCGCGCTCCAATCCTGTCTTCACGATGCCCCAGGATTTCACCAGTGGCACCGCGCACGCCAAGAGGCCCTCCAACAAGACGATCTGGCGAAGTTCTTCAATGACTTTCGCAGAGTCGATCAACACATCGGAGACAACTTGGTCGGTGCGGGGGAATGCCGAGGCGTGAACAGGAGAACGCGCTGTTTCTTTCTCCCCACGCCTGAAATCCGAGAAGTACCTTCCGAAGATGTCGAGTCTGCATGCAGACGGTCGTGGTTGGACTGAAGTGTCTGGATATCCGGAGGCCTACCGATGGCAAACGCTCCGCGACTCCATGCCCGGGTGCGGAATCAACCACCTTTTCGAAGAATACCTTGGCAAGAGAACGCCAGAACCTGAGAGGCTTCCTGATCCGCCCGAATCTGAGACTGAAGGCTGGTATCGGTTGAAGAACGGGGGGAGAGTCTGGATTCCCCCCGAGTCGAGGATATCCGATGACCCAGAGGAATGCTTGAAGCATTTCATACACAGAACCCGAAATATGACGGCCAATGGGTGACAATTCATGAAGTCCCATACAGGTGAAGGTTTGCCGCGTGTGCTGATGGAGGCGGAACTGAGCGAGCGACGTGATCGAGGCGAGTGGATGGACAAGACGGACAGAACAGGCCGATTGGACTGAATGGACTAAGAGGACGGACGCGTATGGAGATCAGCGATGGAAGAAGGCGAGGCACTGATTCCCAGGCATGGTGGGTATCGGAATCTGAAGACCTTTCAACTCACGGAGTTGGTTTGCGGTGTGACGGCGCAAGCCAAGGCGTTCGAACGAGAAGGTGGGTTCACGGAGCGCTTGTACCGAGTCCGAACCGCCGCACGAAAACACCCCGAGTGACTCTTGCGCCCAGGCGACGACCGGGATTCGCCGGGCAAGATACCGAACCGACGAAAGGAGAATCCCGATGCTGAAGGGCATTTCACCCGTTTTGAGTCCCGATTTGTTGTACATCCTCGCCCGCATGGGCCACGGCGACGAGATCGTCCTGACCGATGCGCACTATCCAGCCGAGTCGAACGCCAAACGCCTCCTCCGGGCCGACGGCGTGCGGATCGTCCCGCTCCTGGAGGGCATTCTTCAGATCTTCCCGATCGACCCGCCTCTGTACTGCAAAGACCCTCTGGTGATGATGGCGCCCGTGCCGGGCGACTCGCTCGATCCCGAGACCGAGCCTTCGTACCGCGCCGTGATCGACAAGTATTGTCCCGAGAGGCCTCCGATCACCCGCATCGAGCGGTTCGATTTCTACGAGCGCTCGCGCCAGGCGTTCGCCATCGTCATCACGGGCGAAACGGCCAAGTACAGCAATATCATCCTCAAGAAGGGCGTGGTGTTGCCGGAGTGACCGAAGACAGGGCGCCGGCAGCCACGGCGTCTTGACACGCCGACTCGCGTCTTCGCGAAGCGATCCGCGGCGATTTGGACCACCCGAATCCGGAGGTCCGACGTCTGGCTGTCGAGTTCCTTGACTTGACAACGACGGCTTCGCTTGGCGCGGCGCACTAGGCGAGAGGAACGGGAGAACAGCGCCCTATTCGATGTAAGACCAGTAGAATCAACATGGGAGGGGTGGTACGCCCGACAGGATTTGAACCTGTGACCTCGTGCTCCGGAGGCACGCGCTCTATCCAGCTGAGCTACGGGCGCACACTTGACCGACTTTGGCTATCTGCGGCCATACGGGGGCGTCGCGGGGCCTATCTGGGGTGAGAGAGGGGATTTGAACCCCCGGCCTCCTGGGCCACAACCAGGCGCTCTAACCGGGCTGAGCTACTCCCACCGGCATGGTTTGCGGAGGTGGAAACTCCGCTCCGCGGACTTGAACAGGCGGCGCGACCGACCGATAAGCTTGAGCAAGTGCGGCAGACCCCCGCCCGCCATCCACCCGTGTGGGGAGATGGCTGGCGGCTGGGCAATCCTCAGGTATGTAACCCGTTCTGTCCACGAATGCAACAGGAATCTCGATTTTGCGAATCTGGACTTCGCGTCAGAAGGGACGGTTATGTCCGACAATGAGCTGCGTCTGGGAGTCGTAGGATTCGGGAGTTTCGCCCGACTCTCTCTGGAGCACCTCCTGCGGTCGTCTCGGGCCCAGCTTCGGGCCGTGGCCGAGCCCGATCCGGAGAACGCGGAGTTTGCCCGGCGGGAATTCGGCGGGGTGGCCGTGTTCTCGAATGCCGAGGAGATCGTCTCGCGCAGCGACATCGATCTGGTATACATCGCGTCGCCGCCACATCTTCATTGTCCGCTCGCTCTGGCGGCTCTGGCAGCGAACAAGCACGTCATTTGCGAAGAACCGCTGGCTCTGAATCTCGAAGACGCCGAGACGATGATCGGCGTGGCTCGCGAGCGCAATCGCCTTCTGGTGTCGAATCTTCTTCAACGCTACAATCCGGTGTTCAACCTGATTCGTTGCCTGATCGACTCGAAGATCCTCGGCGAGACGGTCCGCGCGTGTTTGGAGAACTACTCGAGCGACGACAAACGTCCCCCGGATCATTGGTTCTGGAATCGGACGATGAGCGGCGGGATCTTCGTCGAGCAGGGCGGACACTTCTTCGACCTTTTCGAGGGATGGTTCGGTCCCGGAGAGGTGTTGGCCGCCCAACAGGTCGCGCGTCCCACGGGGGGCGAGATCGAAGCGGTCCAGTGCGCCGTTCGCTACGGCCCGGATATTCTCGCCCACTTCTATCACGGTTTTCACCAATCGAGTCATCTCGAACGTCAGAAGCTGCGCATCGTCTTCGAGCAAGGAGAGGTGGTGCTCGATGATTGGCTTCCGTCGCGCGTGGTTCTGAACGGGATGATCTCCGAGAGCGGCATCGACGTCGTGAGCGACATGTTTCCCGACGCCCAGGTCAAGACACGTCCCTTCGAGATGAACGAGAGGACGCACCGATCCCGGAACAAGGTATTCTCCGTCGATGCGCACGTGACTCTCAAGTGGGGGACGCAGGGGATGCAGGAACAGCGTTTCGCCGAGGCGCTGGATGCGATATTCCAGGATCAATGCGTCTGGATCGAAAACCACGCCCATCAGCGGGTCGTTACCTTCGACAACAGCCGCCGCGCTCTGGCCATGGCGTGCCGGGCCAGAGAACTGGCCGAAGCGGAAGAGAAGAACTCCGCGCAATGAACAGAGTTCTTGCCGGACCTCGCGCCGGGGTCGCCTGTTCGTCCCGGGGATGATCTTCTCGATCCGCAACGCTGCGGTTTCAACAATTCCTCAAACCGCCTTGATTATTCCGCCTCGCGCCCACAGAATGTCGGGTAGCGCGCCTCGCTTTGCGATGGAGGGCGCGCTCGGCGCGGCTTATTCGAGCCGTTGAAAGAACTTGTCTTGCGAGGAAGGGATGGAAGGCATCGTCTGCGTCACGTACCGGTGCAACGCGCGGTGCCACATGTGTCACACGTGGCAGCACCCGACGCGCCCCGAGGACGAGATCTCCCCCGGGATCGTGGACAAGCTGCCCGACATGGCGTTCACGAATATCACGGGCGGCGAGCCGTTCCTGCGCGACGACGTGGGGGAGTTCGTCGAGCGGCTCAGGAAGAAGTCGCGCCGCATCGTGGTCAGCACGAACGGCTATTTCACGGAGAAGATCGCGGATCTGGCCCGCCGGTATCCCGACGTCGGGGTTCGGATCAGCATCGAGGGTCTGCCCGCGGCGAACGACGAGCTGCGCGGGTTGCGCGACGGGTTCGACCACGGGCTGCGGACGTTGCTCGAACTGCGCGAGATGGGTCTGAGGGACATCGGGTTCGGGATCACGGTGTCGGACCGCAACGCCAAGGATTTGATGGAGCTCTATTATCTGGCCAAGGGACTCGGCGTCGAGTTCGCGACGGCGGCGACTCACAACTCGTATTACTTCCACAAGTTCGACAATCGGTTCGAGGAGCCCGAGGCGGTCGCCGCGGAATTCGAGTGCCTGGCGGAGAAACTTCTCGATTCCCGGCGGATCAAGGACTGGTTTCGGGCGTACTTCAATTATGGACTAGCGAATTTCGTCCGGGGCGGCGCCCGCGCGCTTCCTTGCGAAGTGGGGACGGACGTGTTCTTCCTCGATCCCCTCGGGGCGATTCGTCCGTGCAATGGGATGGACGAGGTTCTCGGCAACCTGAACGATTCATCGTTCGACGAGATCTGGAACGGACCGAGGGCCGACGAAGTGCGGCGTCTAGTCAGGGAGTGTTCGAAGCAGTGTTGGATGATCGGAAGCGTTTCGCCCGCGATGAAGAAGAAACTGAGCGTCCCGGTCCGATGGATCGTCTCGAAGAAGGCCGATCGAGTCCGGAAGCGGATCCGGCGATGGATGGGGAAGCCGTCGTGCAAAGACTGAAGATCGGGATCATCGGATTGCGGAGCCCCGCCGCCTCGGGGGGAATCGAGTCGATGGTCAGGCAGACGACGCTTCGTTTGGCCCGGCTTGGGTTCGACGTTAAGGTGTTTTGTCGCGCCCGCTACAACCGGCGACGCGGGCCGCGGGTCGAAGGGGTGCGCCTGGTCAACGTTCCGTCGATCAACACGAAGCACCTCGAGACGATTTCGTACACGTTTCTCGGTTTGGCGTTGGCGTGTCTCGGGCGTCGGCGTATCGTGCATCTGCACGCCCTGGGGCCGTGCCTGTTGGCGTTCATGCCGCGTCTGTTTGGGAAGAAGGTGGTCGTTACCGTCCACGGTCTCGACTGGAAGCGCGACAAGTGGGGATTCGTCGCCCGGTTTGCGCTTCGGGTCGCGGAAAGGTGCGCGATTCTCTTCGCTAATCGGATCGTGGTCGTCTCGAAGACTCTGAAGCGTTACTTCGAGGCGCGGACAAGGAAGGAAGTGGTTTACATCCCGAACGCCGTGGAGCCTGCGGAATACCTCCCTCTAGACGGCGTCGGGATGCGCGAGCTGGAACGGGACGGTTACGTGTTGTTTCTGGGGCGTCTCGTGCCCGAGAAGGGCGCCCATGTTTTGATCGACGCTTTCAAGAGAGTGCGAACGGACAAGCGCTTGGCGATTGTGGGAGACGCCCGCCACGACAGGAAATACGGCGAGAGTTTGGTCAACCGGGCACAGGGGTGCGACCGCATCGTGTTTCTGGGCGAGATGTTCGACGATCAGAAGGAGCGCCTTATCGCCAACGCGTATTTGTTCGTGCTTCCCTCGTTTATCGAGGGGATGTCGATCGTTCTTCTCGAAGCGATGGCCCACGGCGTTTGTCCGCTCGTCAGCGACATCGAAGAGAATCTGGAAGTGATCGCGTCGGATTCCGGCGAGCCGTGCGCGGGAGTTTCGTTTCGCTCGGGAGACGCCGAGTCGCTTCGCGCCTCCATCGAGTCGTTGTTGAGCGACCCCGGAAAGACGCGCGAGATTGGGGCCGCCGCACGCCGGAAGGCGACGCGCGAGTTCAACTGGGACGCCGTATCGGATCGGTACGCGGAGGTATATCGCGATCTGGCGGGCGTTTGAACGGCGGGGATGCCCGCTGTTCTTCGACGAGAACGGATACGAGTCGGCATCATGAGAATTCTGATTTGCAGCAACCGATATTTCGTATCCGGCGGTCCCGAGCGGTATCTCTTCACCGTGAAGAAGATTCTCGAGGCCCACGGACACACGGTGATCCCGTTCGCGATGGATCTCGAGAGGAACGAGCCCACTCCCTACTCGAAGCACTTCGTCCCGCATCCGGTGGATCGACGATTCGTGTACTACAGCGACGCGCGTCTCGGCGTCGGTCAGAAGATTCGGTTGTTCGTGAGGACGCTGTACAACCGCGAGGCGGGAGTGCGGATCGGGGAGGCGATTCGCGCCGAAGGGATCGATCTGGTTTACGCGCTGCAGGTCGGCAACTACCTGTCTCCCGCGATGTTTCACGGCGCGTTCCGTATGAACGTCCCGGTGGTGGCCCGTCAGAGCGATTATCATCTGCTTTGTCCCGCGTATCATTTCCTGCGCGACGGGATGCCGTGCGAGGACTGCCGTCGGGGCCTGCACCACGCGATCCGCCATCGCTGTCTGAAGGGTTCCATACCGGTATCGGCGGCTCGCGTCATGGGGATGTGGATCGAGCGATTTCTCGGAACCTACGACAAGGTGGATTGTCTGGTGGCCCCGAGCCGGTTCCTGCGCGACAAACTGATCGAATACGGGTACGCGGCGGATCGAGTGGTCTATATGCCGAATCCGGTGGACGTCGAAGCGATCGAGCCGAGCTACGTCGAGAGCGGGTATCTTCTCTACGCGGGGAACCTGAACCGGCAGAAAGGCGTGCGGCTCCTGGTCGAGGCCATGGCGGATCATCGCAATCTGCGCCTAAAGGTCGCCGGGAAAGGATCGGAGGAAGGGTTCGAGGAAGAGATCCGGGCCGTCGCTCGATCGGGAGGACTGGAGAACGTCGAGTTCGTCGGCTTCCGGTCGGACGAAGAACTACGAGATCTCTACCGAGGGGCGCTTGCGTTCGTCATGCCGGCTGTGTGGTACGAGAACACGCCCAATGCCGTGATCGAAGCGATGGCGTTCGGCAAGCCCATCGTCGCGAGTCGGATCGGAAGCATGACCGAGCTAGTCGAGGACGGCGCGAACGGTCTTCTGATCGAGCCGGGCGATGCCCGGGCGTTGTCCGGGGCGATCGGACGCCTGGCGGCGGACGGCGCGCGCGCGGCACGGATGGGACGGCGTTCTCGCGAGATGGTGGAGCGCGATCACGGCCTGGAAGACCATTATTCCCGATTGAATTCGCTTTTCGAGTCGTGTATGAAGCGTCGGCATTGACGAGGGACCCGTGTACAAACTGCGAATAGACCTGGGCGATTTCCCGCGCGGCCAGACGAAGATCGACGTGGTCGGCCACGTGTCGTCTCTCGCTCCTCGTCGCGTGCCTCGCGACCGGCAGCCGGATCTTCTGTTGGCGGAGTACGCGAAGAGGGGAGAGGCGTGTTTCGCGGATTTGGAGGGCTCGTTCGCGATTGTCGTGCGGACGCCGGATTGCGTGCAGATCGTCGCGGACCGCGTGGGCTCGCGCAAGATCTATTACTATTCGTCTCCGGATCGTCGCGAGATCTGGGTTTCCGACAGTCTGGCGGGACTCGTCGCGATGGGAGTGCCGAAAGTCTTCGACCGGCGCAGTCTCTACGAATTCTGCGCGACGTGGTACGTCCAGGGCAACCGGACGATTCTCGATGGCGTTCGCGTCGTACGCGCGGCGCACGTTCTGACAATCGATGCGCAAGGAGCGACGGAACGGCCGTACTGGGAGCCGATCGTCGAGGGCTATCCGAATCCGGAACCTTCGCTCGATTCGTTGGTCGAGGAGTTCCACTCGATCTGGTCCGAGGAGATCGAGCGGCTTTCGCAACTCGCCGAGCGGTTTGTGGTTCCTCTGAGCGGCGGACTCGACGGCCGGCTCATTTTGAGTTCGCTTCTCGAACGCGTCTCGCCCTCGCGCGTGTTGACGTACACGTTCGGCATCCCGGGGACGTACGACTACGAGCTCGGTCGGGCCGCGGCGAGCGCGTTCGGATGCGAGAATACCGCGGTCCCCGTGATCGAGAGACCGATGCGCGAGCAGTTCGATTTCGCGATCGAGGAGTTCGAGGGGCAGATCAAGTGCGTCCCGAGCTGTCCGTTGCCCTTTTCCAGGTTCGTCGAGACCGACGCGAGGACCGTCTTGTCCGGCTATGGCGGCGACGCGGTCGGAGGGAGTTGGACCAAGAGGCGAAACCACGGACGGAAGGTGTGCGATCCGATCGAGATGTCGAAGATATTGGAGAGTCTCCACTTGAGGACCGATGCGGCGCGCGCCGCGGCGGTGTTCGGACTGAGTCGCGAGGAGACGGCGGCCCGCGACGTGTTTCCCGCGCCGATGCACTCGCCGTACGTGAGCGACAACATCGAGCGCCACTACTACGAGAGCCGCGCCGCGAACTTCCTGAGCTACGTGTTGTTCACCGAGCGCGACGCGTTCGACTATCACTTGCCAATCGTATCGCGCCGCGTGTTCGATTTCTGCCTGAAGATCCCGGCGAGACAGAAACTGCAGGGACGCTTCTTCTACGGCTACATGAGGAAGCATCACCCGAGGCTGGCGTCGATCCCCACCAAATCGTACTGGGGTCTTCCGCTGAATGCGAGTCCGCTGCGACTCGCCCTCGGCATCGTCCGCCGCAAGGGGCGAAACGTTCTCAATCGTCAAGCGTTGCGGCTCCTCAACTGTCCGCTGTGGCAGGATCCCTATGAGAACTACATCGACGAGTTCGATCTCTATCGCCGCGACGCGGAGTTTCGAGCGATGGTTCGCGATTGCCTTGTGGCGCTTCGCGAGCGCGCCTTTGTCGACCGGGCGGAAGTCGAGAAGGTCGTCGACGAGGCCGGAAAGATGACGCCGAGACTGATGGCGCTCGTCTCCTATCTCGCTCAGATCGAGTGCGTCGCGCAGTGGTACGACGCATTGCCCGCCCGTCGTTCCTCGGTCGTGCGCGCGGAAGGAGACACCGTCGATCGTGCGTAATCCGTTGTCGTTGCTCAGTTGGGGGTTGCATGCGGGGTTGAGACGCGATATCGCGCGCCTCGAACGGCTCTACTACGAGCCGTACGAGAAAACGTGCGAGGCGAAGGTCGCGACGCTACGGGAGCTGGTTCGCCACGCGATGGAGAACGTGCCCTTCTACCGCGAGTTCTACGGCAAGGCGGGAGTCGTGGCGGACGATCTACGAACCTTCGACGACCTGAAGCATCTTCCTTACGTCTGCAAGGAGGATTTTCGCAAGGTGCCCATCGAGGAGCGGACCGCGAGGAACATCTCTCGGCGACGACGGCGACCCGCTACGACTTCGGGATCGACGGGGCAACCGTTTTCGCTGTATATGGACTTGGCGGATTCCCCGATGGAGACGGCGGCGCACAACCTCTTTCAGATCTGGTCCGGATGGCGACCCGGCGAGCGCGTCGCCTATGTCCGACAGAAGTTCACCAAGATGCCGTTCGACGCGACGCGGCAGTGGTTCAAGACGCGGCTTGGGATGAGTACGATTCGGGTGTTGTCCGACGAACTCGATCGCGAGACCGTTCCCAAAGTCATGGAGGAACTCGTGGCGAAGCGAGTCACGCTGCTCCAGGGCTACGCGTCGTCGCTCTGTACGCTGGCGCGGCAATGGCGAGACGCGCGTCCGAGCTCGATCCGATCGGTGATCTCGATTGCCGAAACCCTGACGGAAGACGACGCCCGAATGCTCTCCGAGCGCTTGGGGGCCGAAGTGTTTCGCGACTACAGTATGAACGAGTGCATGCGCGCGGGATTCGAATGCGATCGTCACGACGGGTATCACGTCGATCCGCTCCGAAGCATTGTGGAAACCGCGAAAGGGTATCGCGGTCAGGATGAAATCGTCGTCACGAATCTCACGAACCGGGTCCACCCGTTCATTCGCTACCGCGCGGGCGACGTGGGACGTTTGACGTTCGATCCCTGCCCTTGCGGACGGCGCACGCCGCGGATCGAGGGTTTGGGCGGTCGGGTGCTCGACGTGATCGAGTTGCCGAGCGGGAAAGAGCTGAACATCCACGTTTTCGGAAAACCCTTTCGCTCGTACGAGCACGCGGTCGATTGCTGGCAAGCGCGGCAGGTCGGCGAGAGAGAGTTGGAGATGCTGGTCGAGGTGTCCGAGGCTTTCAGCGACGCGATGGCGGAGAGAATTCGGGAGGAGTTGGAAGCGGCCACGGAAGGGACCATGGCCGTCCGGGTCCGGAAAGTGGACCGGATTCCCCTTGGCAAGAACGGCAAGCGCGACCGGGTGGTCTCGCTGGCGCGTCTGCGGGCGATCCGGGGCGAGTCGGATGAGGGCGGTGCGACGTTGGCGAAAGGAGGCGGGCGATAGCCGCCCGCGAAACGCGATGCGAAACCCGTTCGGCATGGCCAGCTTTCATCTTCTTCACGCCGGGATGAAGAGAGACATCGCGCGTCTCGACGCCTTGAACGCGTCCTCGCCCGAGGAATTCAAGGCGCATCAACTGCAGTCTCTTCGCGCCGTGGTGCGCCATGCATACGACCACGTCGAATGCTACAGGAATCTCTATCGGGAGGCGGGTGTCGGCCCCGACGATCTTCGCACTCTGGAGGATTTCTCTCGGTTCCCCGCCATCACGAAAAAGTCCCTGGATTCGTATGCGCTCGAGCGGCGCATCGGCGTGGACGCGTCCGAGAAGGACCGCCTGCTCCGATCCACCTCGGGATCGACGGGTGTGCCGTTCGAGTTCCTCCTGGACGACGAAACGGTCTATTCCGACATGGTCGCGCACAACCGGGTCCAGCTCCTTTCGGGGTGGCGGCCCGGGGAGACCACCGCTTACCTGAAATGGAAGTTCCCCAAACCGAGGTCGCCTTTGATGGCGTCGATCCGGCGCATGTTGGGACTCGACGTGTTCGAGATCCGGGCTTTCGAGGTGAACAATAACAGCGTGGGCGGAATCATCGACACCCTGCGGCGGCGCAAGGTGCGGCTGCTCCAGGGGTATGCCTCGTCGATCCATTCCCTGGCCCGCCACTGCGAGCGCGAGAAGGGGCTCGGGGTTCGGTCGGTCATCACGATCGCCGAATCGGTCACCGAGTCCCAGAGGAAGTTCATCGAGCGCACGTTCGGCGCGAAAGTGTTCATGGACTACAGCGCCTCGGAATGCATGCGCGTGGCGTTCGAATGCCCGGCGCGACGCGGCTTTCACGTCGACGTCGGACGCTATTGGGTCGAGATCGTAGAGCCGGACTCGGAGGGGGTCGGCGAGATCGTACTGACGCGTCTGTTCAACCGCGCTCACCCCTTCATCCGCTACCGGATCGGGGACCGCGCGGGTCTGTCGTGGGAGCCGTGCCCGTGCGGTCTCTCGACGCCTCGCCTGGTTAATCTCAGTGGGCGCGTGATGGACTACATCATGACGCCGAGCGGCCGTGCGCTGTCGAATTCTCTCTTCATCGTCATTTTCGAATATCACCACCAACATGTGCTGCGATTTCAGGTGAGGCAGGTGTCGGACACGGAGTTGCACGCCCTCGTGGAGGTTTCGCAACCTCCGACGCCGGCCGAGATACGAAGCATGGAAGAAGAGATCGAACGCGAGTCGCTCGACACGGTTCGCGTCAAGGTGGAAGTCGTCGATCGGATTCCGCTTTCGAAAACGGGCAAAAGACCTTTCGTTGTACCCCTGAAGAGCGAGGCGGGCGCTTCCCAGGAATGAGTTCGAACGATTCCAACTCACCTCCTCGGATTCTGTATCCGGCGAACGTCGAGTTTCCCTGCTTTCGGGCGAACTCGATCCAGATCGTCCATATGGCCCACGCCATGGCGCGAAACGGCGCGCGGGTGACGTTGATCGTCCGACGGGCTTCGCTGCGTTCCGCCGGCGCCGTGCTCGAGGGCATGGGGCTTTCTCCGCACCCCAACCTGCGAATCGTTCAGATTCCAGTCGTTCAACGGTTCCGAGGCGACCTCTGGGAGAAAGTGTCGAGAGCCTCCTTCTATCCCGGATGCATGGCGGTCTCGACGGCCCTGGCGTTGGCTGGGCGATTCGACACGATATTCCTGCGTCTGGACACGAGGCGCGTCCAGGGGTTCTTCCGTAGGTTGCGCGATTTCGTTCGCGGGCGTCTCGTGTTCGAGTGTCACGAATTGATGTTTCAGGTTGTGGCGAACCGCGAGATCCCTTCTCCGGTCGACCCTTCGACGCTCGGGAGGCCGACTCGCAAGTGCTGGAGCCAGGAACGCGCCCTCTTCGGCTCGGCGGACGGCGTGGTGTTCATGAACCGCGCGCTCGAACGCGACGCCCGGCGCCACTTTCCCATCAAAGGATCCACGTGCGTGTTGCCCTCGGGCACCGGTTTCAAGCCGGTTGAGGAGCCGCAGCTGCGCTCCGAGAAACACGTTTTCTATTGCGGCCACCTTCTGCCGTCGAAGGGCGTCGGTCTTTTGATCGAGGCTCTTGCCGCGCTCCCCGACGACGTGCGGCTCACGATCGTCGGCGGAGGCAAACCGGGAGAATCGGCCCCGCGGCCCGACGATTGCACTGCGGACATCGAGGCGCGCGCCCGCGCGCTCGGAGTGCGGGATCGGGTCCGTTTCACGGGATTCGTGAATCCGGTGCAAGTGCCGGAGTACGTGTCCAAGGCCGGGGTGGTCGTCGTGCCGACGCGCGACAGTCCGCAAGGGCGCTACAATTCGCCGCTGAAGTTATTCGAATACATGGCGCTGGGCAAACCGATTGTGGCTTCGGACCTCGAAGGCATTCGCGAGGTTCTGGAGCACGAACGCAACGCTCTGCTCTTCCGCCGCGACGACGCCGACGATCTCGCGGCGCAGTTGCGGCGTCTTCTCGATTCGCCGTCTCTTCAAGAGCGTCTGGCGCGACAGGCGCTGAGCGACGCGGCGCAATACACGTGGGAGAACCGCGCCGCCGCCGTCCTGCGGTTCATCGAGAGTCTGCGAACAGCCCCTCGCGTCGAGCGTGAAGATAGAGCGCCCCGCCCAGAAACCACACCGTGAACGCGAAGGTCTGAAACTCCCATACGTTCGTGATCAGGGGCGAAATGGCGAAGAGCAGAAGCGCGACGAAGTAGCCCCGAGCGATCCCTTCCCAGTAGCGGTCGCGCGTGCGCCGCCAGACGGTTCGAGCGATCCTGAAGAAGGACAGAACGATCCAGTACATGGCGGCGAGACCGAGATATCCGTACTCGACCCCGGTTCCCAGAACGCCCGACGGAGGGAGTCCCCCTTGCCAGCGGTAGTTGTAGGCTTCGGCGAGAGGGGGCGAGTACTTTCTTCCCGCCAGAGAGAAATAGGTGGCCGGTCCGGTTCCGATGAGCGGACTGAACGAATGCCTGTGGAGGACTTCCCAGGAAATCGGGTAATAGGCGATTCGCCCCACGCTGGCCGGGTTGGACTCGGCGCGCAGGTTCAGCTCGAGCGTCAGGATGTCTTCCGAATCCACGAGAACGCGGGTGATGTAGTAATAAACCCCGCCCACGAGGCATAGGCCCATCGCGGCCAGGATCAGGAGTTGTCTGGGTTGACGGATGGCGGGACGCAGAAAGAGCCAGGCGAGAAAGACGCCTAGGACAACCAGGCTGATTCGCGACCCCGAGAGAATGAAAGGAAAGAGAAGCGCGAATGCTCCGGCGAGTCGCAGGGTTTGCGAACCCGAGGCGCGCGCGCGATAGAGACCGAGGAGGAGTCCGATTCCGAGAAGGACGAAGTAGCCTACCGCGTTCCCCCCTCCGGGTCCCATGGTGCCGCGCAGGAGGTCCGGCGCGTCGCCCGCCAGGAGGGCGAAAGCGGCCCCGGCTTGTTTCCACTGCCAGAACATGATCGGGATCTGCACGAAGGCGTAGATCAGGAGAAGGGCGACAAGGCGTCGCATCGTCCGGTCGCGGGGTCGCAGATTGGCGACGATCCAGAACGCGAGAAGATACTCGATGTGCATGGCGATGCCGAAAAGCGCCGGCGCCAAGGGAACGCGATTGAGAAGTGTCGAGGCGAGGCCCACGGCGAGGAACAGCGTCGCCGGCGCTGCGATCCACGGGCAAAGATCGAGAAACCGTTTCTCGCGAGACAATCGGATCAGGCAGGCGACGGTGAGAACGAAGAGAAGGAACTCGTCGAAGCGGTCGGCCGCGGCGGGAAGGATCGGAACGTCGATCGTGAAGAAGTATTGTACCGGGACCCAGAGGACGAGGAGGTAGAGGCTCAAAAGAGGGAGCCCCAGGAGAAAGACGACGGCCATCAGCGCCAGTGGGAGGCTCGTCGCCACGATGTAGCGTGTCGGATCGCCTCCCGGTTGTCGCAGGAGGAGAGAGAGCGCGCCGAACGGGAGCAGAAATGCGATGAGCGACGGCCAGAAGGCGCTCGTGGGCGAGGGCCACGTCCAGGTGCGGGGGCGGGAGACATCGTTCGCGTTCACGGGGACCGGCTCTCAGTTCTCGGTCGGATCCGAACCCATGCGGGCGAGAACCTGCGCGAGAAGCATGAAGGCGATCGCGGTGCATATCGCGACGGACGTGACGGAGGTGACGAAGAATCGTCTCGAAGAGGTTCGGGTGGGTTGTGTGGGCGCGACGGCGCGGCTGGCGATCCTCACGACCTCGGGCTTCTCTTCCTTGGCCATCCGGGCGGCTTCGGCCTTTTCGCTCAGCGTCTTGTGAGTGAGGCGGTACTTGTCGACGGCTCGTTGGAGCGCGTCGAGTTCTCGCTGTTCCTCGATGGCCAGTTCCTCGAGGGCGAGTCCCTTTTCGAGATAGATGTCCGAGTATTCCCGGGATTTCAGAGCGTGGAGTTTGTTGACCTCGTCGGCCTGCGTCTGAATCTTCTCGATGTCGCGTTCCAGGGCCTTCTCCAACGCCTCGAAGTGAGCGACGTCCACCTGCATACGCTCCAGATCGGCCGATATCTGTTCATAGACGGGATTCGTTTCCTCCGCGGTGAGCGAGAGGCTGGCAACCGCATCGCGCGAGGCGGCAAGTTCGAGCAGAGCGTCGTCGGAGAGAATCTTTTTGAGTCTGACCACCGGTTTCTGCGTCGTGAGACGCCGATCGAGCACGGCGAGTTTCTCGCGGGCGGCCGCCAGGTCGATTCGGACGTTGGTCAAGTTTCTCTTGTCTTCGGCCACGAGACGGTTCATCTCGTCCGACTCCTCTTTGAAACGTCCCATGTTCCAGCGCGCACGAAATTCCGAGGCCCGTGTCTCGTAGGTTCGCTCGATCTCTTTGCGGCGTTGCTCGTATTGCGCGCGGGTCTGGGCGAGGGCCGTTTCCGCGGGAACCAGCTTCTCATTGAGATCTTCGTATTGTTTGCCAATGAAGGCTAGGGTGTCGCCCTTGCCGAGATCGAGCAGGTCGTTGGATCGAGCCTTCAGTTCGTCGGCCCAGGCGTCGGCCAGCCTCGCGGCCTGCTCGGGGGTCTTGCCCAGAGCGTTGAGTCGGATCAAGGGCGAGAACTCGACTTTGGTTCCGTATTTCTCGCGCGTCACGTCCGAGAAAACCATTTGCCTCACGTCCTCGAGACGCAGGTCCTCCAGGCCCGCACTGAGACGGACCGCCTCGAGTATCGCGTCGTTCTTGATGAATTGCTGATAGGTCTGAATCGAGAAAGCCTCGGGCATCAGCTCGGTGGTGTATCGGGGGGGACGAACGACGATGTAGGACGATGCCTGGTACGTGCGAGGAACGAAGAAAGAGAGAACGGCCGAAACCGCCGCCGACACGAAAAACACCAGGGCGATGGTGCGCCAGCGCGACAGGAGAAAGCGGAGCACTTCGGGCAATGTAAGAAACTCGGCGAGAGACGAGCGGTCGGACGGGTTCACGGGATTCCTCGCATTCGCGGACGGTACGGCACGCACTGGGTTCGGCATCTAATCTCGGGGGGAGGACGAGTCTCGACCCTTACGCACTCGGTCGACGGCAGGCCGTCAAGTCTCACACCATAGGGCGCTTCGGTCGAATGTGTCAATTCTTTTCGGGCCGCGAACGAGAACGCAAGAACGCAAGAGCGTGAATCGCGGATTTCGGATTGAACGCGGAGAACGGATATCGAGCGACGATTCTCGAATCGGATTCTTTACATGGCGCCCCGGCCCGTGAGGACGGCGAAGACGGTTTGAACCAGGATCTTGAAATCGAGCAGAAGCGACCAGTTGTCGATGTACTGCAAGTCGAGCTTCATCCAGGTCTCGAACGGCAGACGGTTGCGCCCCATCACCTGCCACAGGCAGGTGATGCCGGGTTTCATCGAGAGTCGGCGTCTCTGCCATCGGTCGTAGCGAGGAACCTCCTCGGGCAAGGGCGGCCGAGGCCCGACCAGGCTCATCTCTCCCCGAAGCACGTTGTAGAGTTGCGGCAGCTCGTCGAGCGAGGTGCGACGCAACCAACGTCCGAGAGGGGTGACGCGCGGATCGTCTCGGATCTTGAACACGGGGCCCGTCATCTCGTTGCGGTCCTCGAGGGCGGGGCGTTCGGCGTCGGCGCCCACGCGCATCGAGCGGAACTTCCAACAGGTGAAGGGTTTGCCGTTCAGCCCGCAACGGTTGTGGCCGTAGAGGATCGGTTCTCCCTTTGCGGACGTCAGTTTGATCAACAGCGAGATCGTCAGCAAGAGCGGGCTCAGGAATATCAAGAGAAAGACGGCCAGGACGCGGTCGAGGCCGTACTTGAGAAACAGCTGCCAGTTGATCGGTTGGACCGGGGAATAGGTGACGACGGCGAGGTCTTCGAAGCGCGCAAGAACCGGGTTGGCGATGCGGTGTCGAGAGCCGCTGAGCGCCATGTGCGTACGGATCCCCATCTCCTCGCACCCTTCCAAAATGGGAGCGAGGGCCGATTGAGAGGCGTGGGAGGGAACGAGGATCACCTCGTCCACCTGGTGGTCCCAGAGATGACCGAGCGTGACGTCGAGACCTCCAATCACGGGCGCGCCATAGCGCTCCCCCTGGTCGGGCGATTCGTCGGGCGCGTCGGTGACGATTCCGTCGATGACGAATCCCCAGAAGGGATGGCTGTTGAGGATCTCCAGGAGTCGCCGGAGCCCCTCGCCGCTTCCCACCAGTAGGACGCGCCGGAAGTTGCGGCCGCGGCGACGCAGGTTCATGAGGAACGTCCGGACCGCGACGGTCTTGGCGGCGACGAACAGGATCAAGACCAGGGGGACGAGGATGACCTGGCCGCGCGAGATGATGCCCTTCTTGGCGAAGTAGTAGATGACGGTCGCAACGATTGTGGCCTCGGCGACCGAGACGACGACGATCCGGAGCGAATCGAGAAGGGGCCGGACCCGCTGCGAGGCATAGTAGCCGTTGAAGGCCAGAGTGACGACCGCGAGGGGCGGCAAGAGGACCAGGAGCCAGATCTGGTCCTCGAACTTGGTGGGACGAAACACGTTCGGGAACAGATAGGGGGCGAGGACCAGGACCCGGAGCCAATAGGCGGCAAAGAACGCCCCAACGCCCAGGAGTAGGTCGATCAAGGCGTTCAGACGACCGAAGACGTAGGATTCTTCCTTGAGCATGGTGACGCCCCACTGGGGCAATGCAATCTCTTGAGGTCTCCGCGTCCCGAAGGGACGGACGATAGTAGCCCACCGCTGAAATAACGTATGCGCTCAGCGCTCTCTGGCCGGTCGGGCTGACTTCGGTCGGCTCGATCAGGCCGTCACGTTTCCTGCGAAAAGCGGCAGGAAACGCGCCGGCTCCGCATCTTCTTGCACTGCCTACCCCCGGCCTAAAGGCCGGGGCAAACGGGGAGCCTGCTGAAGCAGGCTGACTTGCATCTCGCGCGCTACGCTAGGCCGATACGAAAGACGGCGTCGTCTCTCGACCATGGCACGCTGTTTTTGTCCATGCGGGAAAGGGGCCGCAGCACTCTGTCAAACCCGGTCCAGCCACACGTTCTCGCGTTCTCCCGATAGGATGGAATCGACCCACTGCATTCCCATGACGACCGAGTGGTCCATGTTGCCTATTTCATAGAGCCAAGCGCCGAAACGGCCGCGGGAATGGATGCCGAGCGGCTCGAGCCACGCGTGGAGCGCGTCGAGAATCGCGTCGCGCTCGAGCGTCGGCACGGGATAAGTATACGGGGCATCGATCCGGTATGTCGAGACGATTGCGTCGCGATCCTCGGGCGCCAGGATGCCGGTGGCGATCAGGCCCTGGATCGTCTCCTCGACGATCGTGTCGCGGTTGCGCGGCCGGAGGTCCGAGTGCGAGATATCGCACATGAGAGAGTAGTGCTCTTCGTCGGGCGCGTTGAAGGGCGAGTAGTTCGAGAAATACGTTGTGCGAAAATGCGGCGCCGCCGCGTCGGGACAATAGATCCAACATTTGTCCGTGGGGACCGGCTTGTTCAGGCCGATGCCGACGATCAGGCCGTCGGCGCGGCGAAGGCGACGCGCCGACGCGACGAGGGGCTCGGGAGCGCCCTCGATGCGACCCAGGAGATGATCCAGCGGGATTGTCGTGAGCAGAGCGTCGTACGATTCCTGGGAGCCGTCGGAGAAACGAACCGTTCGCGCCCGAGGATCGATCGAGACGGCTTCGCGCGAAAGCCGGAGCCGCTCGCCGAGTCGAGGGACCATCGCCTCGAAGATGGCGCCCGTCCCGCCGTGGCGGGGGAACTGGAACGTCTTGTTCGGGCCCCAGGAGATATCGTCGCGTTCGAGACGCACGTTTTCGACGATGCGCCCGTAGTCGACCGGGCTCACGCGGTCGCCCACCCATGTGGCGGAGAGCATGTCGAGAGGGCAAGCCCAGCGCTTTTCGTTGTCGGGTTGGAGAAAGCAGCGCGTGATGCCCCGTCCGAGACGGCTCACGTTCCACGCCAGGAAGTTGGTCGTGTCGGGTGGCCCCGGTCGTCGCGACGCTTCTTCGAGACCCTGCAAACACTCTTCGAGAAGCTCGGGCGGCAGATGTCGGATGTTGTTCTGAAACGGATAAGGCACCCATCGGCTCGCGATCCGAATGTAGCTCTTGCGTTCGTGTCGAAAGACTTCGCCCCGCGTCATTTCCTCGAAGAAGCGGTCGAACTCCGGGTAGTGCGAGAAGACGACGTGGCCTCCGACGTCCCAGGTGAAGCCGCGGTCGTCGCGAAAGCTGGCCGAAAGCCCGCCGACGTAACCATTGCGCTCGCGGATCGACCAGTTCTCGTGACCGACCTGCCCGAGGCGATACGCCGCGCCCAGGCCGGTGGGCCCGGCGCCGAGGATCAAGAGCCTGTCGCTCATCGGGCGCCGCCTTGCGCAAACCATCGGCGCAGATCGTCGAGGATCTCGTCGTGGGTCAGGTCGCAGCGAAGCGGCGTGATCGAAATCATCCCACGTTTCAGTGTCCGGTCGTCGAATTCCCCGTCGTCGGGTGTCGAAATCGCCCGGTCTCCCACGTTGCGGTACGCTCGAATCGAGCCGTTCTCTTCGATCGGCTCGAAATGGTCGCCGAACATTCCGAGGCCCTGGCGCGACACCACGATCCCCTGGATCTCGTCCTGAGGCAGGTTGGGGACGTTGATGTTGAGAACGGTGCGCTCAGGAAGTCCGCGATCGAGCACGGCCGTCGCGGCCGTTTTCGCGAAGTCGGCGGCGGTTTCGTAGTGCTTCGGGTTGGCGTGCTGGGGGCAGTCGAGCGAGACCGCGATCGCCGGGACGCCGAGAAGGGTCGCTTCGATGGCGGCGGCGACGGTGCCCGAGTAGAAGATGTTGTTTCCGATATTGGCGCCCCGGTTGATGCCCGCGACCACGAGGTCGGGCGACCTCGGAGCCAGATGCTTGAGCCCGAGCTTGACGCAATCGGCGGGCGCGGCGTCGAGGGCGTGGGCCCGGAATCCGTTTTCGATGTCGATCCGCTCGTAGGCCAGGTCCTTGCCGATCGCGATGGCATGGCCGGTGGCGCTGCGTTCGCTGCGCGGGAAAACCAGGAGGAGATCGCCGAGAGAGCTCAACGACCGGCACAGCGGCGGGATTCCCGGCGCCTCGACTCCGTCGTCGTTTGTCAGAAGGATGAGGGGTCGGGTCTCGGGCTGCGTCACTTGTTGAAGCCTCGTCTCAGCTTCGCCGCCGAGTCGAGGAAGTCGGCCACGTCCTGATGGTTCTCGAACAGCAAATCGCGGCGGACTCGCAAGAGCGTCTCGATGAGTTGGTCGATGGCTTCGGTCAAGGCGATGCGATTCTCGGCGAAAATGTCGCGCCACAGGACCGCGCTTCCCATCGCGATGCGCGTCGTGTCGCGGAAGCCGGGTCCGGCGACCAGAGTCAGGAGTTCGGGATTCCCCCGAGGGCCTTCTCCGGCCAGACTCACCAAGGCCGAGGCCACGAGGTGGGGGAGATGGCTGAGCATCGCCACCATCTGATCGTGACGCACGGGAAGGAGCTCGACGACTTCCATCCCGAGCCCGCGCCAGAGCGCGCGCACCCGGTCGAGCGCCTCGTCGGAGGTTCGGATATCGGGGGTCAGGATCGCGGTCGCTCCTTCGTAGAGGTCCGCGCGGGCGTGCTCGATGCCGCTCTTTTCGGACCCCGCCATCGGATGCGAACCGACAAAGAACACGTCGGTCCTGGTTTGTTCTCCCACCCGGCGCAGGATCGATTCCTTGGTGCTCCCCACGTCGGTGACGATCGCGCCGGCCGACGCGGCTTCCATCACGACACCGATTTGTTCGAGAATGATCGAGACGGGACTGCACAGGACGACGAGATCCGACTCGGCGACGCCCGACGAGAGATCGAGCGAGAAGCTGTCGATCGCGCCGCGTTCGACCGCCTGGGCCAGGCGCGATTCGCTTCGTCCCACCCCGACGACGTGTTTGGCCATCGCGCGCGCCTTGAGGGCGAGGCCGAGCGATCCGCCCAGGAGCCCCACTCCGCAGACGGCCACCCTCTCGAATCGGGGACGGTCGTCCGCCGGTTCGATCTCCGGGGTCGGGGGAGGCGGGGCGGGACGTTTCTTGGATCTCTTCATGACGGCGGTTGGACCTCCTTGAGGGTCTTGCGGAGCGAAGCGATCAGACGCCGGTTCTCGCCGGGTCGGCCGATCGTGATTCGGATATGGCGCGGCAGGCCGTAGCCTCCCATGGGACGGACGATGACTCCCTGTCGCAACAGGCTCTCGGTGACCTCCGCGCCGGAGCGGGCCGTGTCTACGAGAACGAAGTTCGTCACTCCCGCGACATAGTCGAGCCCCATCGCGCGAAAGGCCGATTCGAGGACCTTGCGCCCCTCTCGGTTGGTCTGGACGGAGCGGCGGATGTGTTCGTCGTCCTTCAGCGCCGCCTCGGCCGCCTTCTGCGCCATGCGGCTGGTGTTGAACGGGGGGCGGACCCGGTCGAGATTGAAGACGATCTCGGGATCGGCGATGCCGTACCCGATTCTCAACCCCGCCAAACCGTAGGCTTTGCTGAAGGTCCGGGTCACCACGAGGTTGGGGTGATCCTTCAGATAGCGCAGGCCGTTCGGATAGTCGCGGGCGGTCACGTACTCGAAGTACGCCTCGTCGAGGAGAATCACCACGCGATCCGGAACCTTCTTCAGAAACCACTCCAGCTCTTCGCGCTTGACCATCGTCCCGATCGGATTGCTCGGGTTGGCGACGCAGACGATCCGCGTATGGTCGTCGATCGCGCGCAGGAGTCCCTCCACGTCGCACCGCCACTCCTTGAGCGGCACCTCCCGGAATTGCACTCCCATCATCTGCGCGGCCAAACGGTAACTGATGAAATCGTGTTCCGAGAAGACCATGTTGTCCCACGGATCGAGATAGGCGACGGCCAACATGTCGGAAATCTCGTCCGACCCGTTGGCCAGGACGATCGACTCGACAGGGATCTTGTGCTTCCGGCTGAGGGCCTGCTTGAGATAATACCCGTTGCCGTCGGGATAGAGGTGCATCTCCTTCGCCGCGTCGCGCATGGCGCGGACCGCCAGGGGAGAGGGTCCGAGGGGATTCTCGTTCGAGGCGAGTTTGATGACGGACTCGAGGCCGTACTCGCGCTCGACCTCTTCGATCGGCTTTCCGGGCGGATAAGCGACGATCGAGGGGATGTGCTTTCGGGGTTGGGGGGGCATGGTTCCCCTTCTCATGGACGTTGTGGACAGAGTGGACGTCGACGTTCTCGCAGCCGGATCGAATCCCGAACCTGGAACCTTCAACCCTCGACCTTCGACCTTCGAACCTGGCGCTTCCGGCTCTTCGATCTTCGAACCTGGAACCTTCGAACCTTCAAACCTGGAACCTTCTGCTTCTAGCGCGGCCGGTCGTTCCGCGGATACGAACCCATGACCTTGAGAAACTCGCAGTGGTCCTGGACGTCGTGAATCACGCGCGAGATCGTCTTGTTCTCCACGTGCCCCAAGAGGTCGACGAAGAAGACGTATTCCCACGCACGGCGCTTGGTCGGGCGCGACTCGATCTTGGTCAGATTGATCTTCTTGTCGTGGAACGGCTTGAGCAAATCGTAGAGCGCGCCGGGCCGGTCCTTGACCGAGAACATGATCGAGGTCTTGTCGTCGCCCGTCGCGGCGGCGGGCGAGCGGCCGATGACCCAGAAGCGGGTGAAGTTGTCCTTGATGTCCTCGACGCCGCGGACCAGGACCTTGAGGTCGTAGAGCCGCGCGGCCATCTCGTTGGCGATGGCGGCGCAATGTTTGTAACGCGCGGCCATCTTGGCCCCCTCGCTGGTCGAGTCCACTTCGCGCAGGTCTACGCTGGGAAGGTTCTCCTTGAGCCAGCTCCGGCACTGGAGGAACGCCTGGGCGTGCGAGTAGACCCGTTTGACCTCGGGCAACGGGCAGTTGGCCATCAACACCTGGTGGATCGACAACGTGATTTCGCCGCAGATGATCAGGTTCGTATCCACGAACCGGTCGAGCGTGCGATGCACGACGCCGCCCGCCGAGTTCTCGATCGGGACCACGCCATAGTGGGTCCATTCCTTCTCGCACGCCATGAACACGTCGTCCACGGTCTTATAGGGGATGCACTCGCCGGATGTGCCGAAGAGTTCCATCGCCGCGACGTGCGAAAACGTCGCCTCGGGCCCGAGAAAGCCGATCGTGAGCTGGCTTTCGAGATTCAGGCACGCCGACATGATCTCGGTGTAAACGTGACGCAGACCGCTGTTCGGGAACACCCCCTCGTTCATTTTGCACAGACGGTCCAGAATCATCTTCTGCCGGCCCGCGTCGAAGTACGCCCGACCCGCCCTAGCCTTGACCTTCCCGATAGCGACGGCGGCCTCGGCGCGCTTGTTGAGAAGACCGATGATCTCGCGATCGTACTTGTCGATTCGTTTCCGCAGCGTTTCGATATTCATCCGTTTTCTCCCCGACGAGGCGCTCTGATACAGGCGAGAATTATAGACATCCCATTTGAAGGGCGAAAGCTCATTTTTCCCCGGCCGCCCCGGTCCTGCGGCAATAAACAACACACTCTGTGCGGGTTGTTCTGCGTCTTTGCTCCTTTGCGTCTTCCATGAGAAGGCAATGTCAAGACCGACGTGGCGGTCACCGCATTTTTCCCAGGGCGCTTGCGTTTGCGGTTCCGT
>JAFGFN010000067.1 GCA_016931035.1 Candidatus Sumerlaeota bacterium | reverse complement strand
AGAGGAGGGGGAGAAGGAAAAAGAACCCTCCACAACTTGAGCAGAACCATCGCTCCACCGGTGTAAAACCGGTGGGGGCGAGGAATCTCGGCGCAAAACACCTTGTTCAAGATGACGGGTCGTACCGGCGAACGTCTCTCTCTATTCTCTCGTCACGAGTTCGTTCGCCTGGGCGAGGGACTCGAAGGTCCCGGCATCGGTCCACCAACCCTCGAGATCGTGATAGCGGAGAGCGCCTTGGGCGATATAGGTGTTGTTGACGTCGGTGATCTCGTACTCGCCGCGCGCCGAAGGCTTGAGTCCCCGGATGATATCGTAGACACTCGAGTCGTAGATGTAGATTCCGATCACGGCCAAGTCGCTCTTGGGGTTCGCGGGTTTCTCCTCGATCGCGACAATGCGGCCGCCGCGCACCTCGGCCACGCCGAAGCGCTGAGGCTGGGCCACCTTCTTGAGCCCCAGGACCGCCCCTTTGCCGCCCGCTTCCTCGAACGCGCGAATCATCGGCGCGATCGAGCCCTCGAAGATGTTGTCGCCGAGGATGACCGTCACGGCGTCGCCCGCGGCGAAGTGCTCGGCCAGCGCCAGGGCCTGAGCGATACCCCCGGCCTCGTCCTGGACCCGGAACGTGAACGAGCAGCCGAAGTCCTTTCCCGAACCGAGAAGGCTCATGACGTCGCCGATGTGTTCGCACCCCGTCACGATCAGGATCTCCTTGAGGCCCGCCGCGCACATCTTCTCGATCGGATGGTAGATCATCGGTTTGCGCCCGACCGGAAGAAGGTGCTTGTTCGTGACTTTCGTCAGAGGGTGGAGACGCGATCCCGTCCCGCCTGCGAGAATGACCCCTTTCATCCTGTTCTCCTTCCGATGCGATTCGTTTCGTCGGCAACCGCCTAGACTCGATTGACTTCCGCGTACGCGTCCTAGATACCACTCCGCGCCGTTCCGGAGCAACGACGAACTGTCACCCAACCGGTGGCCGCCGCAGGGGCCCGCGCCGGCCGTTTGTCACTCCGGATTCGGTTGGCCGCACGATCCCCGACTCTTCAGGCCGTACTGGAATAGCCAACAGATTGCCGCGGTCGCGCAGGATCGAGTATAATCCATAATTCCCCAAATCAGAGACGTGAGTATGTGATACGGTTTTCCGAAAAGGCCCGCAAATAAAGGCGGAAGTCGATATTCCAGCGGCAGAAACGAAAGAATCCGATGGGTGAGAGCAAAAGTGGAGCCCGGCGGGTTCAGTTGGGCCTTTTCGCAGACCAATTTCGTTGACCCAAAGGCTCGTCGGAGGGAGAATCCTGACTACGTCGAAGGAAACAGGCGGCGCCGGATATCCCAATGGGAAATCTCGGTTGCACTCTGCGGTGAAATCCGAGAATCCAACGCCATGTTCATTCTTGTGATTCCGAACAGGCGAAAGAAGGCGGCGGCATGACAACGGAACATAACCCATGGCAGCAATTTCATGATCTGGAGGCTCCGGACTACGATCGACTTTGCTTTACCCAGAATACCGCCCAGGAAGTTGTATTCATGATCGACCTCTTGAATCTCTCGCCTGGCTCTTCCATCCTCGACGTGGGTTGCGGTACGGGGCGTCACGCGGTTGAGCTTGCCCGGAAGGGTTTCTCTATCACAGGGATCGATCTATCCGCCGGCATGCTTGCACTGGCGCGAGACAAGGCCGGGGCAGCAAACGTTGAAATCGATTTGATCCACGCCGATGCCAGCACGTTTTCATTGGATAAACGGTTTGACGCCGTCATTTGCATATGCGAAGGATCCTTTGGCCTGCTTGGCGGCGGGGACGATGCGGTCGAGCACCCCCTGGCCATCTTGCGCAATGTCGCCCGTTCGCTGAGACCCGGCGGCAAGGCGCTCTTCACCATGCTGAGCGCGTTCAAGATGATTCGCGAACGCACACCGGAGGATATCGAACAAGGGCGGTTCGATCCGCTGACCATGACCACCTCGACCGAACACTCGCCACGGGAAGGCTTGCCGGCGATTTGCCTGCGTGAGCGCGCTTTCACGCCCACTGAAATCACCCTCCTTTTCCAGCTCGCGGGACTGTCCGTGCTGAACATCTGGGGCGGCACCGCGGGCAACTGGGGCAAACGAGCCATCGAGCTGGATGAATACGAAATCATGGTCGTGGCGCAAAAACAGGCCCAATAATGCTCCTCCTCTTTTGCGGGACAGCACGGGGCGCCAAGTTGTTTTCTAACGCCTCGCCCGTTCCCGCTCGAATTCAAGTTCAGAACCGAACTCACGATCCGACTATAAGTGTGAAGGCAGAGATTAGCCGCGCCGCCCACCAAGCGAGGAAGGCCGCCCCGCCTCTCCCATGAAACGATCCCCCGGAAATCTTCTCGTGTCTCTCGCCCACTGGGGCCTACTCGGCGGAGCGGCCCTGTTCGTCCTCGTCTTCATCGTCGTCGCGGGAATCCGAATGGGGTATCCGTTCGAACTCGAGTGGACCGAAGGGCGAATGCTCGACCACGTCGCGCGGTCCGTCGCGGGCGAAAAGATCTATGTTCGTCCAACGCTCGATTTCGTCCCGATCGGCTATCCGGCGCTCTACTACTACGCGTGCGTTGTGGCGGCCCGGATCGCCGGAGTGGGGTTCTACGACCTGCGTGCGGTGTCGTTTCTCTCGACGCTGGGCTGCGCCGTCGCGCTTTTCCTCTTCATTCGGCGCGAAAAGGGGTCGCGCTTTGCCGCGCTGCTCGGCGCGGCGCTCTATCTCGCCACTTATCGCGCCAGCGGGGGATACCTCGACGCGGGGCGGGTCGATCCGCTTCTGAATCTGCTTCTCTTCGCGGGACTGTTCTTCGCCCGGTTCGGACTCGTGCCCGGGGACCTGCTTCTGAAGCCCGAAGCGCCCGATTTCGATTCCTCCGTCGCGAAGTACGACGAAATCGCCCGCGACTGGGCGGGGGCCGCGCTCGCCGGAACGCTCTTCGCGCTCGCCTTCCTGACCAAGCAGACGGCCGTGATCGTCGCCGCGCCGGTCGGTCTCCATCTTCTCTTTGTGAACCGCCGACGGGGACTCTTTTTCGGTCTCGCGTTCCTTCTCGTCGCCGGCGTCGCGACGTGGCTGCTCAATCTCTACTACGACGGTTGGTACAAGTACCTCGTGTTCGATCAGGTGAGCCGCCACCCCTTGCGCGAGGGACGAATGATGCAGTTCTGGCTCGCGCACCTGTTGCGGCCGCTCCCAATCGCATCTCTCGCGGGATTGTTGTTCCTCTGGGATCTCTTTTCGCGTCCGTGCCGAAGGCGTACGGCGTGGTTTTACGTCCTCGCGGGGTCGGGTTTTCTCGCTACGGGATGGATCGGCATCTGGTCGGTCGGGGGCGACCGCAACGCGCTCCTTCCCGCGCACGGTTATCTGGCGCTTCTGTTCGGGGTGGGCTTCGCCCGAGCGATCGAGAAGGCGCGCGAGACCCGCTGGCCGCGTCCGATGCGCGTGGCGATCTACGGCGCGGCCATTCTCCAGTTCGCGAACCTCGTCTACAATCCGCGCGCGCCGATTCCGACCCGAGCCGATCGCGAGGCGGGATGGAGGCTGGTCGAGACGATGAAGAGTTTCGCGGGCGACGTTTACATGCCCTACCACGGCTATTATCCGCGCCTGGCGGGGAAGCCGGGCTTCGCCCCCTCCTACGACTACGCCAGCTTCGGCGAGGCGTCGACCGTGATGAACGAACTGCGCGAGGCGATCGACCAGGCGGTGCGCGAGCGGCGCTTCGACGCCATTATTTACGACGACTACACGCTGCCCGAACGCTGGCAACCCTACTATCGTCTTCGAGGGCCGCTCTTCGAGAGCACGGACGTCTTCTGGCCCGTGACGGGTTATCGCATCCGACCTCGCGCGGTCTTCGTTCCTACGGACGACAACGCATCTCAAGAACCTCTTGAGCGCTGAAAGCGCGGCAGGGGTTGTTGCGAGACACGTTGGAGTAGTTCTCGGGCGGCTCACCAGATATAGGGGATCGTACAGCGGCCGATTTCCGATCCGACGAATAGGACGACGAATCCCACCGCGCGCGGAAGAGTGAGGACGATCTCCGCGGGCACGATGAGACCGTAGCCCGTGAAGGCGATCATCCCGTCGTCGAGCGCCTGGGGGGCGGCGAGAGCCGGATTCACTCCGAATCCGTCGGCCACAAGAGTGACCGTTCCGACGGGGACCCACAGGGGCGCCGTGTAGAGCTCGGCCGCGCCCTCGTCGGGAAACGCCGTCATCGCGATCCGGGTCAGGAGCCGGTGATCCTTGTCGATGACGGCGCAACCCGTCGGCGCGCCCGACGCGAGCGCGGCGAAGAGGAGCAAGAGGACAAGAGAACGCCTCTTGCGCCGCGCGATGGCGCGGGGCCCTTTCACGACTTTCGTTTTCTCACGAGGGACGAACACTGTCGCCTCCCTGTCCGGACGCGATTCCGGAACCGGATCGAGAACGCCCGGATCGTTCCGGCGGCGGTTCCATAATCTGTCTCGGGAACCTCTCGAGCGCTGGAAGCGCGTTCTATTACAGCCCAGGGCAGAGCGAGCGAAGCGAGCGCCGCCCTGGGTTTGTCAGGCCCTCCCCCATCGCGCTGGCGCGTATTCTTGCTCCGCAAGAATCGTGACGGCGCCCAATAGCGGCCTCAGGCCCCATGAGTCCTCACCGCAGTCCCGCCCGCGCGATTCCTTCGACAAAGAACCGCTGGAGGAAAAAGAAGAGGATCACGACGGGCAGAATGCTCATGGTCGAGGCGGCCATAAGGAGGTTGAAGTTCCCGCCTTGTTCCTGGTTGAACACCTGGAGACCGACCATCAGGGTGCGCATGTCGGGACTCGTGGTCACGATCAGCGGCCAGATCAGCGAATTCCACTCGCCCAGGAAGATGAATACCCCCGCCGTGATCAAGGCCGGACGCGAGAGCGGAACCACGACCTGCCACAGATAGCGGAGGCGTCCCGCGCCGTCGATCTGAGCGGCGTCCCACAGGTCGTCGGGGATCCCGAGGAAGAACTGGCGCAGAAGAAAGATGCTGAAGACGCTCGCGAGCGACGGGGCGATCAGCGCGGGATAGTTGTCGAGCCATCGCATGCCGAACGTGTAGTCGGGCAGCGCGGCGAGGATGAGGAAGTTCGGAATGAGCAAGACCTGTCCCGGGACCATCATGGTCGCCAGAACGATATAGAACAGGAGCTCCTTGCCGCGAAACCGCATCTTGGCGAAAGCGTAGGCCGCAAGGACCGAAGTAAGAAGCGTGCCGACCGTCGTCGCGACCGACGTCACCGTGCTGACCCAGAAATAGCGGGTGAACGTTACGGGACGTTCCGGATTGCCCAAGGCCGGGGCTTTCCAGGCTTCGACGTAGTTTTCCCAACGCGGACGCCGCACCCGGCGGAGATCGGAGACGGCGATGGTGAATTGCGCCTCGGGATCGTTCAGGCGGTCGATCGGAGCGATCTCGATGCGGTCCATCTTCCGAATCTCACTCCATGGTTTGGCGGCGTCGCGCAAAAGGCCGACCTCGATCTCGCCCGCCTGCCCATCCGGGCCGGGGGCGTAGTAATAGGTGGCCAGTGGGAGCCAGGTCGGCGGGCGTTGGTTCGCGCTCTGGAAGTCCTTGAGCGAGGAGGCGACCATCCAATAGAACGGCAGGATCGTCAGCGCCGCCGCGAACACGAGGGCGGCATAGAGAAGAGAGCGTTTGAACCGACGGGTTTTCATGGTTTGACAGTTCGTCGCGATGTCGTGCCGCCCCTTCAGGGCGGGTTGATGGTGGAACGTGTTTCCTGGGGCGTCGCTCGCTGCGCTCGCTTTGCCCCAGGCTATGGCCCCATGCGCCTTCGGCGCGAAGAGCGATCGAGTCGCGCGTCCCTCCTCGTCACTGATAGAACACCCGGCGGCCGAAGAGCCGGTTCTGGAGCAGCGTCATCGCCAGGATAATCAGGAACAGAATGTACGCGATCGCCGAGGCGTAGCCTAGCCGCCACGACAGGAATCCCTCTTCGTACAAGAAATACACGAGGGTCGTCGTCGAGCCGCTCGGCCCGCCCTCGGGCGTCATGACGAGCATCGGGACAAAGACCTTGAACGCGCCGATCATCGCGATGATGAGAACGAAAAACGTCACCGGCGAGAGAAGCGGCCAGGTGATCGTCCGGAATCGCCGCCAAGGGCCCGCGCCGTCGATTTCGGCCGCTTCGTAGTACGTCCGGTCGATGCTCTGGAGTCCGGCGAGAAAGATGACGGTGAAGTACCCCGTGTCGCGCCAGACCGAGGTCAGGATGATCGAGAACATCGCGAGGCTCGGACCCTCGACGAGCGGATTCTTGAAGTCCAACATCTCGGCGGGCGGCAGAACGCGCGCGAGATGCCCGAGGCCGGTGAGCGACATCTCGACCACGCCGCGCGGCTCGTTCAGCCATCTGAGCGAGCCGAAACCCAGGACGTCGTCCAGAACATAGTTCGCCAAGCCGAAGTTCTGTTGGAAGAAGTAGGTCCAGACGATCGAGATCGCCACCCACGTGGTCACATAGGGGAGAAAGAAGGCCGTGCGGAACACTCCGAGGCCGCGGACCTTGCGATTGAGAAGCAGCGCCAGGGCGAGCGAGACCGCGATCGTGAGCGGCACGCTCCAGACGACGTAGTTGACCGTGTTCCAGAGCGACTTGAAGAACCTCGGGTCGCGCATCGCCATCCGGAAGTTCTCGAGACCCACCCAGCGCGCGTCGGCGGCCGTGTCGCCCCCGTGCCAGTTGGTGAAAGCGACGAACACGGAGAGGACGAGCGGCAGCACCCAAAAGAGGATGAGTATCGCCCCCGCCGGAGCCAGAAAGGCCCAGGCTTGGAGGTCTTTGCCGAAAAAGCGTCCGGTCTTCTCGGTGCGCGCCATGTCCTGCAGATTATCAGAAGGCCCGAGCGGTGTCCAACGATTACCCCTGCCAGTGCGCCCCTCCCTCACTCATGGCGCGGCGGCCAGTCCGGAGTCGCCGCCACGCAAAAACATGCGTTCCCAGGTTCCAGGTTGTAAGGTTGCGGGTGAGCCCGAGGGCAGGGAAGGAGGAGGAAAGAAGAAGGAAGTAAGACGGGGTGCCCTCGGCCGCTTCCGGCCCCCTTCTCAATCCGCGTTCATCCGTGCGGATCCGTGGCTGAAAGAAATCTTGGCCGCCGCGAGGCTGCCCAAGGTGGGAGCGGCGGGGCTGCGGGTTCTTCTCCTCGATCCGTAATCCGCATTCCGAGATCCGCAATTCTCGTTCTTCAATTCACTGGTTCAGCTGGTTGACCTGGTGTTCGCGGAGCTGGTGGATTTGGGAAAGGCCGTCGGTGACGGCATCTCGACGGCTGTTGGTTTCCCTGCCGCCTCGGTTGTCGGCGACGGGAGGTTCGTCGCGTCGCGCGGCGGGCGAAGAGATGGGAGTCCCTTTGTTTCCCGTGATCGCCACGAGGACGATCAGGATGACGACCAGCGCCGCCCCGATCAGGATCAGCCGGGCCTTGCGGCGGTCCGCGTCCAACGCCGCGTCCTGGGGGATTCTCGCCCTGTCGTCATGAACGATGTAGGACTGGAAACCGTCCTTTCGCCCCGAGGCGCGTTCCAGCGCGATCATCAGCTCGTTGTAGTCCTGAATGCGGTCGCCCGGGTTCTTCTCGAGCATCCCGTAGATGATGCGGCAAAGACCCTCGGGGACGTTCGGGTTGAGCTGGGCGATCGAGCGGACCGGCTCGGAGACGTGTTTCTGGATGAGGGTGAAGATGTTGTCGGCGTCGAACGGCGGTTGGCCCGAGACCATGTGATAGAAGGTCGCGCCGAGCGAATAGATGTCGGACCGGAGATCGACTTTCCCTCCTCGACCTTGTTCGGGCGACATGTATTGGGGGGTGCCGACGATCGTGCCCGTGGCGGTCTTGAACGAGTCGTCGTCGAAATCCTTGGCGATGCCGAAGTCGACCACCTTGAGGTGATCGTCCTTGGTCACCATGAGATTGCCCGGTTTGATGTCGCGGTGGATGATGTTGTGATCGGCCGCCGCCTGCAGGGCCTTCGCGGCCTGCATCATGAGCCGGATGGCGCGCGAACCCGCGACGCGGCCCGAGACGGCGAGCATTTCGGCCAGGGATTGACCCTCGATGTACTCCATCACATAATACGGACAGCCTTCCATCTCGCCGGTCCGATAGATGTGGGCGATGTTGGGATGGTTGATCTCGGCCAGCAGACGCGCCTCGCGTTGGAAACGCAGCGCCGCGTTGTCGCGCGCCGCGAATTGCGGCGGCATCAGTTTGATCGCGACCGGGCGGTTCAGGGAGGTGTCGAGTCCCTTGAAGACCCACCCCATTCCCCCTTCGCCTAGGAGGCTCACGATCTTATAGTGATCGATTTTCCGGCCGATGAACCGTTGATGCTCCGCCACAAGCGTCTCCCCTTCCCATGCGACCAGTGAAGCGACTCTCGAAAAGGATGTTCAAGTTGCGCGCCCGGAACCTCGGCCCACAGGCCCGCGGCGAGACTGGCCCCAGGCAGGCCGCGCATCGCCATGGAAATAGGCGGCTTACGGGATCCCGGGGCGCATCTTGGGTCCCGCACGCCGCGCACGACGTCGTGTTTTGAACCGGCCTTCCGAGAGACGCCAAGACACCCCCGTTTTCCATCGGCCGATTGTCGCAAAAGTTGAGCTATCGCCGATCGTGTCGCGCTCGCAGAGACAGGGCCGGAATAGGAACCGCCCGCCAATGGCACGGGCGTCTGCGCACGCCGAATCGACACGAATCAAGAAGAGTCTTCAGCCACGGATCGGCACGGATGAAACACGGATTGGAAGAAGACCGACGCGGCAACAAACAGGTTGGGACTCTTTGGGGGAATCCGTGTCGATCCGTGTGAATCCGCGGCTTCCGTTCTTCGTTCTCCCATCTGGGAGCGACATGCTCCGTCTTCCGCGGCCGGAGGAGAGAAAGAGGTCAACGCGGAGGACGCAGAGGAGCGCGGAGATTGCAGAGACCGTTTCCGAGAGTGCGAGAATGTGAGGCGAGAGTCGCGGATCGAATCTACAGCCGCTTGAGTCCGAAGCCGCCGCCGACTTCGATGACGGCGCCGGTCGAGTAGTCGAGATAGCCTTGGGCGAAGGCCGAAACCGCCTTGGCGATGTCTTCGGGTTGACCCCAGCGTTTGGTGGGCAGGAGACCCTCGGCGATCATCTTGTCGTACTTGCCCTTGACGGCGCTCGTCATCGGGGTCTCGATGATGCCGGGGGCGATCTGGATCACGGGGATGTCGAACTCGGCCAAGCGGTCGGCGTAAAGCGTCGCCGCCATCGCCAGACCCGCCTTCGAGACGCAGTATTCGCCGCGCCCGGTCGAAGAGGTGTAGGCCGAGATGGACGTGATGAAGACGATGCGGCCCGTCTCGATCCGGCCCGCCTTCTTCCACGCGATCATCTTGTTGGCCACGAGCTGGGTGAGGAAGTAGGGGCCTTGAAGGTTGATCGACATGAGACGCTCGAAACTCTCTTCGGTCGCTTCGAGGATGTCGCGACGCTCGCGGGGGGCGACGCCCGCATTGTTGACGAGGAGGTCGAGCCGTCCGAAACGCTCTTCGACGAAGTCGAGCATCGCCGCGCGGTCCGGGGCGGAGGCGACATCGGCCTTGAAGACCTCGGCCTCGCCGCCGGCGGCCTCGATCGTCTTCTTGACCTCGTAGGCGCCTTTCGTCGCATCGGCGGGGTCGGCGACCACGTCGTTGACGAGGATGGCGAAGCCGTCCTGGGCGAGTTGGAGGGCGATGCCGCGCCCGATGCCTTGGCCTGCGCCCGTGACGAGCGCGACGGGTTTCGATGAATGTGTCATGTCATGTCTCCTGAGAAGCGTGGAAGAATCGAAGAATGCGAACCACTCATCTTCACTCATCGACACTAATCCGGAGATAAGAGACGTTTCCTATTAGTGAGGATTAGTGCAGATTAGTGGTTCATCCTTCTTAGGAATGGTTCAGATACGCGTCCCGGATCTTCTCCAGGAACTTCGACTGGTCCATCGCCCAAAACGCGTCGGAGAAGATCTCGACTTCGTTGTAGCCGCTAAAACCCGTCTCCTCGACCCATCCGCGAATCTCGCGGATCGGGATACACCCTTCGCCCATCAGACCGCGGTCGTTGAGCAGGTCGCGCGTCGGCGTGCGCCAGTCGCAAATGTGAAACGACAACAGGTTGCCCGCCCGGCCCGCGCGTCGAACCTCCGCCTCGAGGTCGGGGTCCCACCAGAGGTGATAGACGTCGACCGTGACGCCGCACCAAGGGCTGTCGATCGCCTCGGCCATGGCGTTGGCCTGGCCCAGGGTGTTGACGGCCGAGCGGCAGTCGGCGTACATCGGGTGCAGCGCCTCGATCGAGAGTTTGACGCCCGCCGATTCCGCATACGGGAGGACAGTGCGGATGCCGTCGGCGATCTGTTTGCGCGCTTCGGCGAGGGGAATCCCCGGCACGGCGCCGCAGACGAGAACGATCAGAGGCGCGCCGATTTCTTTCGCTTCGTCGACCGCGCGTTTGTTGTCGTCGATGGCCGCCTGGCGTCCCTTCTCGTCGACGGCGGGGAAGAAGCCGCCTCGACATAGACTCACGACTTCGAGACCCGAGTCGCGCAGCATCCGGCCCGATTCCTTCGCGCCTTGGGGTTCGAGCGCGTCGCGCCAGACGGTGATGCCCGCGACGCCCGCGCGCGAATAGCCTTGGGTCGCCTCGGCGAGCGACCAGGGCTTGGTCGTGATCGTGTGGATGCAGAGTCTGGAGAAATCCCGTAGTTCAGTAGTCATGTTTCAAGCAGAATCGAGTCGCTTTCAAGTATCGCATCACACTTCTGGCTTCCGGAAAGGAGCCTCACCCCGGCCCTCTCCCAAAGGGAGAGGGAGAAGACTATGCGCTATTCTTTCCCGCAGGGGAAGCGCCTATCCTTCTCGCCCCGGAGCGCCTTTGTCCCGACTCCGGAACGCTCTTGCTCTAACTCCGGACCGTTCTTGCCGTCGACCGACCCTTGTCCATGACTTGCCACGCGAATCGATCGTCTGCTGTAGTAGCGAATACCTGTCGCAGGGCGAACGCGGAGACCCCGCTCCGATTTCCCGTTTAGTCGATCTCCGGCACGTCGATCCAGGCGCGTTGCCGCCACGATTCGAGAGCGAGTTCGGCCAGCTGAACCCCCTTCGCGGCCTCTTTCAAACTCCAGCGGAACGGCTCGTCGAGGACGACGTGACGGAGAAAGAGTTCCCACTGCGCTTTGAAGGCGTTGTCGAACGAGTCGGCCGCCATGGCGGGTTTCCAGTCCTGGGAGTACTTGATGGGGGATTCGAGGTCGGGGTTCCAACACGCTTTCGGCGTCATCGATTCGTCCTGGATCTTGACCTCGCGCAATCCCGCGACGGCCGACCCCTTCGTTCCGTCGACGTGCATCGTGAAAAGGTCCTCGCGATTGACTCGCGTGCACCAAGACGAGTTGAACTGACAAATGATCCCGCGGTCGGTGACGAACGTGGCGTAGGCCGCGTCGTCGGTGTCCGCGCCGTAGGGTTTGCCGTCTTCGTCCCAACGTTTCTTGATATGGTTGGCTCCGAGGGCGGAGAGCGACCGGATTTCTCCGAAGAGGTTGTCGACCACGTAACGCCAGTGACAGAACATGTCGAGAATAATACCGCCGCCGTCGGCCTTGCGGTAGTTCCACGAGGGACGCTGGGCGGGGACGGTTTGGCCCGTGAAGACCCAATAGCCGAACTCGCCGCGCACGCTCAGGATCTCGCCGAAGAACCCGTCGTCGATGAGGCGTTTGAGTTTGAGCAAACCGGGCAGCCAGAGCTTGTCCTGCACCACGCCGTTCTTGACCTTGGCCTTCGAGGCGAGACGGTGCAGTTCGAACGCGTCCTTCGAGTTGGTCGCCGTCGGCTTCTCGGCGTACACGTGCTTTCCGGCGGCGATGGCTTTCTGGACCGCCTCGAACCGGCGATCGGTCGTCTGGGCGTCGAAGTAGACGGAATGCTCGTGGTCGCTCAGGAGGCTGTCCATATCGGTCGACCAGGGCAGATCGCCGTGGGCCTGGGAAAGCGTCTTGAGCTTGTCGGGATTGCGACCGAGCAGGATCGGCTCGGGCATGATGATCGCGTCCTTGCCGACCTTCACGCCCCCTTGTTCGCGGATGGCCAGAATAGAACGAATGAGATGCTGGTTCGTCCCCATCCGTCCCGTGACGCCGTTCATGACGATGCCGATGGAATGCGTCTTCATATGTCAGGCGGTTCCTTTTCCCCCGAACGGCAGGGACCTTCAGCAAAGGCCCTTATCGTACAAAGTAAGTCAGGTAAATTCCAGTGCGAATTTCGCGAAGAAGATAAAGGGGGCGCATCTTGATTAGGCAACGTTGTCCAGTTCCCAGATTTCGTCCCAGTCGTCGTTGCGGCGGGCGAGTTCGAGTTCCACGAGT
>JAFGFN010000066.1 GCA_016931035.1 Candidatus Sumerlaeota bacterium | reverse complement strand
AGCCCTTGGACAACCCGAAACGCCAGAGTATTCTAAGATTCACGAACCCGGGCCTCCCGCCCGGCGGCTAATTTGGACAGCAGTGGCCTTGCTTGTACCTTGCGACAGACAAGGAGACAGCTATGGCGGAAGTGCGTCCGTGGGTTGGCTCGTACGTGTCGGTCGGACAGTTCAAGACCCTCAGAGACATCGTTCTAGTCGACTGCTCGGTCAACCATGCGCGCGGCTTCACCATCTACATCGAAGAACCCGAGCCGGCCGAGCGAGAGAGGTCTGTTTGGGCCGATATCGATAAGGCCTTCTGCGAGCCGGTAGGAGAGAATGATTCCGGTGCGGACTATGCTCCCACGCAGATTCTTGCTGAGACATTTCGACGTCAAGGCTATGATGGCATAGCATACAAGAGCGGGTTGGGAAAGGGCTATAACGTTGCTCTGTTCGATATCAACGCTGCAGACCTCGTGAATCGCTTTCTCTACGAGGTGAAATGTGTGGCTTTCCGGTTCAAGGAGGCTGGGAATTCGTAGTTCGTCCGGAAACAGTGTGGAACCAAGGGCGAAGCCAACACCTGAATCGGTGCCGCAGAAAACGCGTACAGAGTCCGTTGTTTGCAACGGAGAGGAGGTCAAGACAGTGGGTCTCCTTACGAATCTGTTTGGCCACGCCGAATCTCGATCAACCTCATTCATTCTTCGCTGGGCCGAGAGGCAGATGAAGAGCCTCAGGTATGTCCGTGAAATGAGCACGGAATGTATGTTTGTCGCATTCATTTACGGACTCTCGACCTTTGCAAAGAGGGATCTGAAGGAAGACCGCAGCAATAGAGGGCAAGGAGCTGGGGAAGATCTTACCGCGAGCAACGACTCTGCTTTGTTCGAGCTCGGATGCTACATGTACTTCCGAATAGACATGTGGCTTTTCATGACGCATCCCGAATTGCGGAAGCGCGTTTCTGAGGATTTCCTCTGCAGATTTGTTGACCTGTTCACGCAGGCGCTTGACATCCCGAACGTTGCTGACCTCGTTGATCAGCGCATGAAGAAATACGGTGAGCTTGCTCGATCAGGAGCGGAGATCGGGGAATACCATCTCTACCTTACTCAATTGATCCTCCGAACGGAGGACAACCAGAAGCCGAGACCTTATGATTTTGACAATGAACCACTCATTGTGTCAGCCGATCAGTTCCGAGTGAAGTTTGAGATTGTGTCATGGGATGCCGTCGGGACTCCGGGCCTGATTCAGGACATTGAGAGAGAAATCGGGCTCTTGAGGTAGATCAAACGAAGATACCGTGTGCCTTGCAGCACCGAAAACCGCAATCTGACTCGAGGGACTCAGCAGGTTCGGTAGCGATTCATTCGATGTTGACATGGTCGATTATCGATGAGAGGCGAAGAAACAGGGCATGGCGTACGGCCAATCGCGATTTCCCCCCCATTCATCCCGGCGAGATGCGATTCCGACCTGTCGAATCGACTTCAAATGCGGGGACCGGGTGTGCTAGACTTCTTGGGAAGAAGGAAAGGGGACGGTGCGATGACAGACCGGCAACTTCTCGAGAGAATCGTTCTCGACCCGAAAGTCATGACGGGCAAACCCGTGATTCGTGGAACCCGGCTGACCGTGGATTTCATCCTCAACTTGTTGGCGCACGGAGCGACGGAAGCCGACATCCTGCAAGAATACTCCGGCCTGACGCATGAGGATATTCAAGCCTGCTATCTTTTCGCCATGAAGTCGCTTGAGAACACGACGTTCATGCCGCTTGTCCCGGAGCACGCTTGATGCGCTTCCTTGTGGATGAGTGCACGGGTCCGCGCGTGGCCCAATGGCTTCGCGATCAACGGCACGAAGTCTCTTCCGTGTTCGATCAGGCGAGGGGCGCGGACGACGAGAACGTGATCCGGCAAGCCTTCCAGGAAGATCGGATCGTAATCACAAACGACAAGGACTTTGGAGAGAAGGTCTTTCGAGACGGTCTGCCCAACAAAGGCGTCGTTCTGTTGCGGCTCGAAGACGAACGTCCCGAGAACAAAATCCGGGTATTGAAGCATCTCCTGGAGAACTACGAAGATCGGCTTACAGGCTCGTTCACCGTTGTCGACGAGAACCGAGTTCGATTTGCCACGGCGCGCATCCCTCCGCTCCACCCGGCCTAGGAACCGGTCAGCGACTCCGGGCAGAACCAGACCTCGACGTTCCGCGCGTCGGCCACCGCCAACCCGGCGGGGTACTTCTCCGGGTCTTCCAGGAAGGACTTGGCGATCTCTTCCTTCTCGGGGCCCGCCAAGGCAAACACGAGCGACTCGACCTTCGACAAGAGATGCGACGTGACGCTGACCCGTTCGGGAGGCTTGGCGCGAAGAACGGGAATCGCCCATCGGTCGCCTCCTCGACGCACGTCGTCGCGGCTGAAAAGCGAGGCCGTGTGACCGTCGCTGCCCAACCCCAGGAAACCCAAGCCGATCCGGCCGCCCTGTCTGAAGAACGCCTCGAGATCTCGCTGGTAGTGCTCCGCCGCCTCCTCCGCCGACTTCTCGGTGTGGACTCGCAGGACTCGCTCGGCCGGAAGCCGGAGCGCCGCGATCATCTTCCGCGCGTTGCCGAAGTTGCTGTCGGGCGAGTCGGTCGGCACCATCCGCTCGTCGGTGAACACCACGTAGGTCTTGTCGGGAACCGCGGGTGGGTGGGCGGCGATCCGGCCGTAGGTGGGCAAGGGAGTGGTCCCTCCCGAAAGCATCGCGGCGTAGGGAGTGTCGGACGACCGGGTGAGATGATCGACGATCTGCGCCGTTATCTCCCCGATCATTTCTCCGGCTTTGTCGAAACGTCTCTCGATCATGGCTTGGTTCCCGCCTCCTGTGAGATGCACCGAGAATCTCAACGTCGTTTCAAACGGATCGGAACTTGCGGATCAGCTCCAGGGCGCCTTCGGGTCCCTCGGAACCGTATTCATACGGCTCGGGTTTCCGCGCGCCGCGCGCGGCTTCGTGCAACGCCGGCGTGAAGATGTCCCAGGCCGTCTCGAGTTCGTCCTTGCGGATGAAAAGACTCTTGTCGCCGCGGATCACATCGAGAATCAAACTCTCGTACGCTTCGGGCACGGGACCCGAGAACGCCTGGGCGTAGCGCAGGTTGAGATCGCATTCCGCCAGCCGCATCCGGAGGCCCGGCACCTTGTTGATCGTCCGGAAATAGATCGCCTCGTCGGGCTGGACCCGAATGACGAGTTCGTTGGGCGGAGGCGTCTCGCCGTCGATCTTGAACAGGTTCTCTTCCGAACGGCGGAACAGAACGCGAATCTCGGTCGCGCGGCGTTCGAGCGCCTTGCCCGCCGTCACGATGAACGGCACGCCGCGCCAGCGGTCGTTGTCCACCCGGATCACGGTGGCCGCGTAGGTGGGCGTCGTCGAGTCCGAGGGAACGGACTCCTCGTCCAGATACCCCGGCCGCCTCACGCCTCCGCGATCCGATCCCACGTATTGACCCAGAACGAAGTCTTCCATCTTCAGAGGCGCGACCGCGCGCAGGACCTTGACCTTCTCGTTGAGGATCTCGATCGCGTCGAGCCGCCGGGGGCGCTCCATTGCGACGAGGGCGAGAATCTGCGTCAGGTGGTTCTGCATCACGTCGCGGACGATGCCATACCTGTCGAAATACCCTCCGCGTCCCTCGGCGCCGAAATCCTCGTCGAACGAAATCCACACGCTCTCGATGTACGAACGGTTCCAGAGCGGCTCGAAGATTTGGTTGGCGAATCGCAAGACGATCAGATTCTGAATGACTTCTTTCCCGAGGTAATGGTCGATCCGGTACGTCTCGCTCTCCGTGAAGATCTGAGCCATCTGAGCGACCAGCTCGTCCGACGACGCGCGATCGTGGCCGAACGGCTTCTCGATGACGGCGCGCGACCAGGCCTGGAGGTGGTCTCCGCAGCTGACCAGGCCCGACGCGCCCAGCGCCCTGGAGACGTCGAGGAAGAGCGAGGGCGGAATCGCCATGTAGAATATCCGGTTCGCCTGGTCCTCGTCTTCGATCCCGCGCATCGCCTGGTAGAGATCGAGGAACGCATCCGCCGAGTCGTATTGACCCGGCACGTAGTGGCAAAGCGAGAGGAAACTCCCCATCTTCTCGCCGCACAACTCGCGCGGAAGATAGCGGCACGCCAAGTGCTCGCGCAGCTTCTCGCGGAACTCCTCGGGCGAGAGGTCCGAGCGAGAGAACCCGACGAAGTTCGTCTTCGCGGGCAACAGATCCTGACTGTAGAGCGAGAACAGGGCGGGAAAGATCTTCTTGCGCGCCAGATCGCCCGACGCGCCGATGACCACGACGGTCAGAGCCTTCTCCTTGTCGGACGCCCGGTCGGACGAGTTCGTCATGGCGGTGAGTTCCGTCGCGGCGCGAGGATGGGTGAAAAGAAATCCGCTTCACTATACCCAATCCGAGCCGGCGGTTTCAAAACAATTGTTCGGGGTTTTGTCTTCGGAGGGTGCGACATGTCGGTTCTCGATTCGATAGGAGTTGCCCTTCTCGGAGGTCTGCCGAGATTGTGAATCCCGAGCGCCCGCATCGCCAGTGTGGAGTGCGGAACTTCACCCCGAAGAGGCGCGGAATCATGCCGAGGATGACGAGAAGAACCACGCCGCCGCCCAGAATCTGGAGCGCGTACCCCCAGGATCGAATTCCGTCGGGTGACATCATTAGGACCCGTCTCCTTTCTCGGGGAACGATTCCATCGGTGCGGCGCGTGTCGCGTTCGGCGCCGTTTCATTCGAGTTCGGCGGCCACTTGGGCCAACCACTCGTCCACGCCGGTTTCGGGCGCCTTCAGGGGACGACTCGTTGTCCGATATTGCGGATATCCGCCCACATCGTTCTGACTATCGACGATGCGGCCCCGGCGCGCCAGGAAGTCGTCGACGATGCGCTGGTCAATCGGGTCGCGCTGTTGGGGTCGCGCCCCGGCGTGGCGGATCACGTACTCCGCCGTCTCGGATGCGGGGAGGACCTCGAGGCGCTCGTCCCAGATCGGCTCGTTGGGGAGAACGGTCAGCGATCCCGTTGTGACATGGCCCGCCGAGCCGTCGCGCAGGAAGACGAGGTTGTCGTCCAGATAGGCGTCGCCTCGGCCTTGAGACGCGTAGACGAGCGGCACGGTTCTGCGGGTGTCGGGGCCGTGGATCAGGACGTTGCCGACGACGGCGATCCGACCGTTCTCGATCGGGAGGCGTTCCGGGGGCCACTCTTCATCGACCCATCCCATGCCGACCGCGCGGCGGCCCGGGTTGTAGATGACGTTGTTGACGACGATGCCGGTGGTCAGGCCCTTGAAGAGGGGGTTGCGATCCACGTTGTGGGCGTAGAGATTCCGCACGATCGAGATGTTGCGGCAATAGTCGTGAACCAGGGTCCCTTTCGAGTGTTCCTTCTTGCCGTGGGTCGCGTGGGACAATCCTTCTGCATTGATGCAGTCCCGTATCGTCACGTCGCTCGAGGTGGCTTCGGGGCCTTCCGTGCGGGGTCCCGAGGCCGAGATGTTCTCGTCCACCGACCACGAGACCGAGCAGTGATCGACGATGACGCGGCGTCCGCGGCCGATGCCGATTCCGTCCGGTTCCCATCCGCCGGCCCCTGGCGGGGCGGCATCTCCCGGTCGGACGCGGATGTGTTGGACCACTATGTCGTGGGTCTCGATCTTGAGTCCGCCGCGGATGAGGGTGATGCCCGGCGCGGGCGCCGTCTGGCCGGCCAGGGTGAGGTAGGGCTCTCGGATCGAGAGGCTGCGGCCGCCGAGATCGATCACGCCGCCGACCTCGAAGACGACGATGCGCGGCCCGGTCTCGTCGAGCGCCGCGCGCAGCGACCCCGGCACGCTGGAGGCGAGGTTGGCGACCTGGATCACTCGGCCGCCGCTGCCCGCGGGCGTCGTGAAACCGACTCCCTGATAGTCGGTCGCCGAGGCCAGGAATGAGGCGCAGGCCAGAAGCACGCACAGGACAATCGACGCGATCGGTTTTCCGGGCATCTTTCTGTTCTTCAACGGCGTTTTCTCCTTATCTCATGGACACAGATGCGAGTACGAGGACGAGGGAGAGGGGTCATGGGATGTCATCGGCGCCCTGGTAGGCCTTTCGTCTCATGACGTGGACGTTGCCCAAGAGACCGGGGAAGACCCGCATCTCGTCCATTTCGGCATCGACGATTTCCCGAATGTAGTCCGGCAAATCTCTCCAGTAGACGTACCAGACGTTGGTCTTCGAGAGGAGGGCGAACTCGAAATCTCCGAGCGTCAGAGCCGAAGGCGCCAGCGAGAGCCGTTTGCCCGCGCGCATGTTCAGATAGTAGTAGATCCCGTACGACGCCCAGTTGTCGCCCGCGATGACGCGGTCGTCGTCTTGGGCGTGTTCCTCGACGAACCCGACCGCCGCGCGCCAGTTCTGCTTCTCGCTCGAGTAGTAGCGAGTCAGCTCGATCGCGTGCGCCGAGAGAATCGCCCCGAGAACCAGGACGCAGACCACGATCCGCGCCGCGTTTCCTCTCTTGGAGACTCCGCCTTGCGGTCCGAACAGACGCGGCAGCGTTCGGCACACCGTGTCCGCACCCAATCCGGCGAGGACGACGTAGACGGCGAGGAAGTAGAGCATGTAGCGCGAGGGGAAAAACTCGCCGGCATGGGTGAAAAACAAGACCGGCAGAGGGGCCGCGAACCACCAGACGGCCACCCAGGCCTTGGAGCCGTGATAATCGAGCGCGGCCGGAAACCCGATGACGGCGAGGGCGAGGAAGAGGAGCGAGACGAGTGCGCGACCCCCGCCCATCTCGCGCATCATGTCCCACGCGTAGCGGAGCGTGAATTCCGTGGCATTGGGGTTCGGAAGTGGAGGTTGCGCCGAGGAGGGCTGGGGCGGAACGGCTTGGGGCGGAACGGGGGGCGGGGGCGTGTCGGGTGGGGGAGCGGGACCGGTCTCGCTCGACGCGGGAGAGGAAGTCGGTGTCGCGACCGAAACCAGATCGTCGAGGAGGGGTTGATCCGAGTAGCGAGCGACAACGCGCAGGGCGACTCCCGCCCAAGGCGCGTAGAGCGCGGCGAACACGGCCGCGGCGATCAGAGCGCCCGCCGCGAGTCGGCGTCCGTCGGCGCGTCTGTCGGGATCCGACAATCGCAGGACGCACTCGGTCGCCACGAGTCCCGCCAAGGCAATGAAAGGAAGCGCGACGATGTAGCTGAAATAAGCCGCCAGGGCGGCGACGATTCCGACGGTCGCCCACCCCTTGAGGGAGTGTTTCTCGTAGAGAAGACGGCAGATCATATAGAGGAGAACCGCGGCGAAGAACAGAACGACGGCGTGCATCCGGGCGTCCTGGGAGTGCAGGACGTGCCAGGGATGCACGAGGAGGAGAAGGGCGGCGAGCAGTCCCGGCGTCTGGCCAAACAGGAGCCGCCCGATCAGAAAGACCAGGGGGACCGTCAGCGACCCGGCGATCGCCGGGAGCAATCGGCTCGCCGCCTCGGCTCCTCGACCGGGCAGAGGGCCGCTCCTCGCATCCGAACGGGCCAAGACGGCGAAGTGGAGGACGTACTCGCGCAGCGGCGCTTCGTGCGCGCGCATGCATCGGGCCGTGATGTCCCTTAGAGGGCCGAGATTGCGGCAGACGCCGTGCGCTTCGTCGACCCAGAAAGACTTTCCTCCGAGATCGGCCAAGCGAGGAATCGCCGCCAGGAAAAACAGAACATAAACGACCGCTCGCACCCGCCACGCCTCTCCCCGTCCTTGCGCAGTGGACGGAGGTTCTTCGCGTGAGATCTCCTGGGGCGTTTCGGGCAAAATGCGTCCTCGCGCTGAGCGGCCACACGGCGCCGCAAGAGGGTTGGAAGCCGACAAGCCGTTTTCATGCTACCCTCCCCGTCCGCGGGCGATCAATCTCTTTTCCACGCGGGGGTTGGGGATACGCGGATTCCGTAGCGTCCGTCGCGAGCGTCGAGAGGGGATTCGAGGACGAGGAGAAGAGAGAGAGGAGGGGGCGTTCGCTCGGGGTGGGCGTCCCAGGGTTCTGAAATGCCCTCGCGCCCGTGGGGTCTTTCCGGACGGATTGGGCGGGAACCGCGCTAGCGGTTCGACCTACAAAGCCGTGGGTTGCCGAGACCGCTAGGTCGAGGCCACCCACGGTGGTCCCGTTTTCGCCTACGAACCGATTTATCGGTTCGACAATCTCGACACCCGCCCTGTCTCTTTGTCGAACCGATAGATCGGTTCCCATCCTGCCGGGCGTACCGTGGGTTGGCGATTCGGAACCGAATCGCCAACCCACGGCTTTGGAGGTGGAACCGCTAACGCGGTTCAAATCCTCGGAACGTGCGGGCGCATCTTGATTAGGCAACGTTGTCCAGTTCCCAGATTTCGTCCCAGTCGTCGTTGCGGCGGGCGAGTTCGAGTTCCACGAGT
>JAFGFN010000065.1 GCA_016931035.1 Candidatus Sumerlaeota bacterium | reverse complement strand
ATCGCGAAAGAGAATCTGGCTCGGGTCTTTACCCACGGTTTCACGACCAAGAAGCACGGACACGGATTCGGGCTGCACAGCGGCGCGAACGCCGCCAAGGAGATGGGCGGCTCGTTGACGGCTTACAGCGACGGCGTCGGCAAGGGGGCCCGCTTCGTTCTCGATCTGCCGTTCAACTCTGGAGAAGAGAGAAGCGGGTGAGGCCGGAAATCCGAACGGTCCGGTTGAGGACGACTCGCTTGTTGAAAGAGGTCAAACGACGATGAGACGCAATCCAAACGATATGAGAAGTCCGACGGCCAGGGACGTATTGGCAGGCCGTCGCAATAGGATTCGGCCGGCGGCAATCGGCCTCGCCGTTCTCGGGTTGGCGATGCTCTGGATGGCTTGCTCGGGATCGGGCGATGGCGGAGGGCGCGAGCAACTCGTCGTGCCGGGCACCGGATCGTGCGAAAGCGTTCTCAAGCAGCTGGCGGAGGCGTTCAACCAGAAGGACTCCGGGATCGAGGCGATAATCCCGGCCAGCACGGGAACCAGCGGAGGAATTCAATCGGTCGTTTCCGGCGAAAGCCCGTTGGGGCGAGTGGGACGTCCGCTCAAGGAGGAAGAGAAGGCGAAAGGACTGACCTTTGTGGCGTTTGCCCAAGACCTGGTCGTTTTTGCCGTGGGCGAGTCGGTGGAAGTCGAAAGCCTGACAACCAGCCAATTGGGGGCGATATTCAAAGGCGAGATCACGAATTGGCGCGATTTGGGCGCGACGGACGCCCCGATTCGAGTCGTCGGGCGGCAGCCCGGAGAAGCCTCCCGCGAGGAGATCGCCAAGCATCTGGAGACCTTTCGCGACGAGACGTACGCCCAGGGTGCGAAGATCGCCTTCCACGATGGCGAAATGGCCGATCTCCTGAACAAGTATCCGACCAGCATCGGGTTCCTCCCCAACTCGTTGGTGCGTGCGCCGGGCAATAAGATGAGAGTTGTCGCGCTGGACGGAGTGGCGCCCACCGTCGAGAACGCGATCTCGGGCAAGTACCCGCTCATGACCACAGCCGGTTTCGTCTATAAGAACGGCGGCTTGAGCGGCGCGGCGCGAGCGTTCGTCGATTTCGTGTTCTCCGATGCAGGCCGCCGGATCATGTCGGAGGCGGGGATGGCGCCAGTGGCGAGAAGGTAACAGGCGATGCGTCTGCGCTCCAGTCTTCTGTTTCCTTTCGCGGTCCTGATCGTGGCGGCCGTCGTGGCCACCGCGATTCCCCTTCACGTGGTGAAGATTCGTGCGTTGCGCAAGGTGCTCCACGAACACGACCTCGCGATAGCCGAGAGCGTCCACAAATCGATCGGTATTCACATGGCGAAGGAAGCGAAAGACGTAGCGGCGTTGGCGCGTCTCGCCAAGGATTCCAGCGTGTTGAAAAGCGCAATGGCGCGCTTCCTCGAAACGGGGGGGCTCGATGGGAACGGCGACTCCGGGCCGCTTCGCGCGGGTATCGCCGCGCTCGATTTGGGAAGCGCGGTCCGGCATTTGGTCGTTGTCGATCCTCGAGGGAGGCTCGTCTGCGGTCAGGGCGCCGGAGAGCCGGGCGGTGTGTACGATGTCTGGGGAATGGCCGAAGTCCTGGCGGGCCGGCCGGAGACGATCACCGCCTCGGCCGACCGCGAGGGACGGAAAGTTCGGGCCATCTCTCGTTTCGAGGCGAACGGCAAGATGCTCGGCGCCATCGCGCTGGTCATGGATATCGACAGCGATTTCGCGAAGTTCTTTGCCGAGACATACGGTTGCGACGTGTCGCTCGGGAACTTGGACGGCATTTTCGCCAGCTCGCTCCCCGCCAATCTCCGCAACAAGATCGACGAGACCCTGATGATCGAGGCCCTCCGGCAAAGAAGACCGCAGTGCCAGGACTTGCCCGAAGTCTCTCGGACCGTCCACTATGCGCCCGTCCAAGTCGCCGACGAGATGTTCTGTCTGATTGTGGAGACCGACACCTCGGCCTCGCGGGCCCTCCTTGCGCGAAAACGCGTGGAAGCGATCTTCGTCACGCTGGGCATCTTGGTCGTCGTACTGGCCGTGGGTCTCTCCCTTGCCGCACGGTTGATCGTTCCCCTCCGGCGTCTGAAACGCGACGCCGAGGCGGTTGTGGCGGACCTTACGGGCGCCGACGTGGCGGCGGAGAAGGGCAGTGAGGTTCAGAGTCTGGTGCGGGCCTTCGACCACATGGTCCGGGCGGTCAAAAGCCACATCGACGAGCGCAAGAAGGCCGAAGACGAGCTGGCTCGCCACCGCGATCACCTTGAGTATCTGGTGCGCGAGCGCACGGCGGAACTCGAACAGACCCAGAGGAGTCTCCTTGACGCGGCGCGCCAGGCCGGCATAGCGGAAATCGCGACCGACGTTCTCCACAACGTGGGCAACGTCCTCAACAGCGTCGGAGTCGCAACTTCATCGCTCAAGGGCCGGGTTCACCGCCTGCGCCTCGACGGCCTAACGCGCCTGGCCGAACTGATCGAGAGCCGCAAAGAGGATTTGGGAGCGTTCGTCACCGAGCACGAACAGGGCCGGAAACTTCCCGGGTTCCTCACGGCGTTGGGTCGATACCTGACCGACGAGAGGAAGAGAATGTCGGACGAGTTGGCGGAGTTGACCTCGCATGTCGAGCACATCTCCGAGATCGTGAGCGTGCAACAGTCCTACAGCGGGAGGGGTGGGCTGACGGAGTGCGTGACGATGGACGAATTGATCGACAGCGCGGTCAAGATCAACAGCGCGGGCCTCAGGCGCCACGGCGTGGGCCTCAAGGTCGAGCCTTCAGGGCTTCCACCCGCCCTTCTGGACCGGCAGAGGATACTGCAAATCCTGATCAATCTGATCAACAACGCCAAGTACGCCGTGTCGGCCGTCGATCGGGAAGACAAGGAGATCGCCACTCGCGTTTCCAAGCCCGCCGAAGATCGCATTCGAATCGAAGTTTCCGACAACGGCGTGGGCATCGCGAAAGAGAATCTGGCTCGGGTCTTTGCCCACGGTTTCACGACCAAGAAACACGGCCACGGTTTCGGTTTGCACAGCGGCGCGAACGCCGCCAGGGAAATGGGCGGCTCATTGACCGCCTACAGCGAAGGCATCGGGAAAGGCGCACGTTTCGTTCTCGATCTTCCATTCAACGCGGGAGGGAAGAACGGTGAGTGACGCTACCGCAAGCGAGAACGCGTATCGCATCCTGATCGTCGACGACAATCAGGACATTCATAGCGATTTCCGCACGATCCTGCTTCGACGCTCCGAGGACAAGGACGTGGACAATCTGATGACGGAATTCTTCGGCGACGCCACGGCCTCCTCGTCCTTGCCCGGCGCCGAGTACGTCATCGACTCCGCCTTCCAGGGGCAGGAGGGCGTCGAGAAAATCCAGCACGCTCTCGCCGAGGGCAACCCCTACGCCCTGGCCTTCGTCGACATGCGGATGCCACCCGGATGGGACGGTCTCGAAACCATTACCCATGTCTGGGAGGCCGATCCCGACGTTCAGGTCGTCATCTGCACCGCCTATTCCGATCACTCTTGGCAGGAAATCACCGACCGTCTGGGCGGCGCGCGCGACAACCTTCTGATCCTCAAGAAACCGTTCGACAGCGTCGAGGTGGCGCAGCTGGCCACCTCGCTGACCAAGAAGTGGAGTCTGCAAAAACAGGCGTCTCTCAAGCTCGAAGAGCTCGAGACGATGGTTGCCGAACGGACCCGGCAACTGAACGACGCCAAGGAAGGAGCCGAAAACGCCAACCAGTGCAAGAGCGACTTTCTGGCGACGATGAGCCACGAGATCCGCACCCCTCTCAACGGCGTGATCGGCATGACCGGCCTTTTGCTCGACACGGACCTGCATCCCGAGCAGCGCGAATATGCGGAGATCGTGCTTCGATCGGGGAATTCTCTGCTGGGCTTGCTCAACGACATTCTCGATTACTCGAAGATCGAGGCGGGACGGCTCGATCTCGAAACGATCGATTTTTCCCCTCGCGCCACTCTGGACGGCGTCGTCGATCTTTTGTCGGAGAGAGCTTCGGCCAAGGGCCTGGAATTCGCCTGTCTGGTCTCCCACGAGATCCCGCTATCGTTGCGCGGCGATCCGGGACGATTGCGCCAGGTTTTGCTCAACTTGGCCGGCAACGCCATCAAATTCACCGAAGAAGGCGAAATCGTCATTCACGTGAACAAGGAAAGCGAAACGGACCGTCAGGTGACGCTCCGTTTCTCGGTTTCCGACACCGGGGTCGGCATCCCCAAGGACCGGATGCACCTGCTTTTTCAACGTTTCTCCCAAGTGGACTCCTCGACCACGCGAAAATTCGGCGGCACGGGGCTGGGTCTCTCGATCTGCAAACGCTTGGCCGAGGCGATGGGAGGAGAAGTCGGAGTCGAGAGTGAAGAGGGCGAGGGCTCGACCTTCTGGTTTACGGCGGTCCTGGAGAAATTCGACGAACCCCACCCATCCGCCGAGACGCCCTCGTTCGACGGCATCCAAGGCAAGCGCGTTCTCGTCGTGGACGAGTGCGCGACAAGTCGTCTCGTCCTGGAGAACATGCTTCGCTTCTGGCGGTGCCGATGCGAAGCGGCAACCGAGGTCGTCCACGGAATCGACATGCTGCGGCGCGCCAAGGAGGAAAACGATCCCTTCGACGTCGCGATTCTCGATTACGAGATCGCCGGCGTGCCCGGCGAGAAACTGGGTCAAGCCGTCAAGTGCGATCCAGAACTCGCGAACACGGCTCTCGTGATGCTGACCTCCAAGGCCCAGCGCGGCGACGCGGCCCGAATGCAGGAGATCGGTTTCGCGGCCTACTTGAGCAAACCGGTCCGCCATTCCCAGCTCTACGATTGTCTGGCGACGATCATTTCCTCCGGCGCCGGAGAAACCCGCGCGCCCGCCGCTCTCGTCACGAAGCACTCCCTTGCGGAACACGAACGGAAAACAGCCCGACTTCTTGTCGCCGAGGACAACGTCGTCAACCAAATGGTCGCCGTCAGCTCTCTCGAGAAAATGGGGTATCGCGCCGACGTGGTGGCGAACGGGCGCGAAGCCATCGAAGCCCTCGGCAAATTCTCCTACGACATGGTTCTCATGGACTGCCAGATGCCCGAGATGGACGGCTACGAGGCCACCGCCGAGATTCGTCGCCGCGAGAGCGTCTCGGGCGCGCCGCGCACGCCGATCCTCGCGATGACCGCCAGCGCGATGCAAGAAGACATCGACCGATGCGCCGAAGTCGGCATGGACGACTACGTGTGCAAACCGATTTCAGCTAAGAGCCTGGCCCAAACCATCGAGCGACATCTCTCCCACAAGGCGCCCCGCGGCGAGGCCCCGCCTCCGATCCGAGAAGCGGAATCCCATTCCTCCTAAGCAGACCGTCTCTCCACTGCGATGTCGCGCTATTCTCGCGCTCGCGCTCGATCTCGCGAGAACGCGCTCCATTACGATTGCGACCACGATCGCGAGAACGATACGCCGACGTCTCGGGTCGAGTGTTTTTGCGGCTCGCGCCCTACCGTCGGTGTGGCATCTTGGGGTCCGAATGTCATACAATGACGGGGAGACTCCTATTTGCGGGGCCGATCGATGCAACTTCTGACCCTCCTGCTCGCCATCGCTCTGTCGATTCCCATCGTGCTCGGCTCGCCCGTGGCCGCGCTCTCGGCTTTCTGCGCGGGGCTGTTCGCCTACCCCCAGAACCTGACCGTCCGGCTCGGGGTGGCGGACTTCACGCTCGGTCGAATTCTCATCCTGGTCTTGTTGGCGCGAGTCTTTCTGCGCGACGGATCGCACCGGCGCTTCGCCTGGACGCGGCTGGACGTGGCCGTCGGCGCCGCTTTCCTGGGGCAGTGCATCGCCACGCTCTTCACGACGCCGGCCGCCAAAGCGATCGAGACCCAGGGAGGCGCGTTTCTCGACGTCGTCCTGCCCTATGTCGCCACTCGCCTGATCGTCACGAACCCGAGCGGGCTGATTCGCTTTCTGAAACATCTGGTCCTTCTCGGCGCGGTGCTCGGGGTGTTGGGCGTCTTCGAGTCGGTCACGTACCGCAATCCCTACGGTCCGCTTATGGCCTACGACGCGTGGGGACTCAAATTCCGGACCGATCTCTCTCCCTTCATCCGGCACGGCTTTCTCCGAGCCGGCGGACCGTTCGCCAACTCGATCGGGTTCGGGCTCTTTTTTACGTGCTTGGCGGCGATCTCGGTCGGCCTGCTGCGACTCCCAGGGTTCCGCCTCGTTCCTTGGGGGTTCGTGTCCGTGGCGCTCTTCGGAGGGTGCGTCTCGTCCTGGTCGAGCGGCCCGCTCTGTTCCCTCATCTTTACGTGCGCGATGATCGCGGGCTTTCCCTTGCGCCGGTTTTGGCGTCCGCTGGCGGTTTTCGTCGTCATTTCCTGCGTCTTTCTCGAATTCTACAGCAACCGTCATTTCTATGAAATCCCGACTCGAATCGCTTTCAACGAAGAGACTGCCTACTACCGGATCGGCCTGTACGAAGAAGCCCTCGGCGGAGGAATGAGCGGCCATTGGCTCGCGGGCTTCGGGTACGTCGGGATCAACCCGAATTCCGAAGAAGTGAACGTGGCGGCCGGCTTCGACTGGGTGCACCGGGATTTCACGAGCGTCTATATCGACCTTCTGGCCCAGTTCGGACTGCTGGGATTGGTTCCCTTCCTGGTCCTGACCGTTCTCTACTATCGCCGTCTCTACGTCGCGTCGTTTTGCATCGGTGGGCGCGAGGACGCGTGGTTCCTTTGGTGCTTTGCCGCGGGCCTGTTCGGCTGGACCATGGCGACGTTCACCGTGACGCTCGTGGCCCAAACCCGCGGATTGTTCTTCTTGTTGCTTGGGGTGGCGGCCAACATGCCCCCGATTCTGCGCGAGGCGAACTCGCCTCCCGAGGGAGGCGAGGAATGACCGACGTTCCGTGCGATTGCTCGATCGTGATCGTCAGCTGGAACGCCAAGGCGCTGCTGCTCGAATGCCTCGAATCCATTTCCACCCACTCCAACGATCTGGATATCGAGACGATCGTCGTCGACAACGCCTCGAGCGACGACAGCGTCGAGGGCGTGAAGAACGCTTTCCCCGCCGTGCGCGTCATCGAGAACGCCGACAACGCGGGTTTCGCCAAGGGCAACAACATCGGCATTGCCGTAGCGCGCGGACGCTACGTCTGCCTGGTTAACTCCGACGTAGTGTTCATCGACGATTGTCTGCGCGGCCTGGTCCGGTGGATGGACGAACATCCCGAGGTCGGCATGGCCGGACCGAGAATCCTCAATCGCGACCGCACGCTCCAACTCTCGGCCCGTCGCGCTCCGACGCTCTGGCGCCTATTCTGCGAGGCGGTCTTCCTGGAAAAGATGCCCGGTCTGCGACGAATCGCGCCCGGGTGCGATCTCCGCCCGGGCGAGTTGGCGGCGTTGCGGAAGGTCGATGTGCTTTCGGGTTGCCTGATGATGGTTCGGCGGATGGCCCTGGAAGAAGTCGGCGGCCTCGACGACGGCTATTTCATGTACGCCGAGGACGACGATTGGTGCCGACGGTTTCTCGCTGCCGGATGGGGGGTTGTCTACAATCCGACCTGGAGCGCCGTGCATTACGGCGGCGGAAGCTCGCGAAACGCGCCGTCGCGTTTCTTTGTCGAGATGAAAAAGGCCCAGCTTCGCTATCTGGCAAAGCACTACGGCCCGTTTTTCTCGGCGTTCGGCAGATGCGTTTTCCTCGTCCACTGCGCCTTGCGATGGGCGATCTGGCGCGCCAAAGGGATCGCGCGCTCGACGGGCGACAAAGGCGAATGCGGTCCGATGGCCGAGCGCTACGGCGCTTGTATCCGGTGGTTGATCCGCGGTTCCTAGCCGCGCGCTCCCCGGTCGTTCCTCGCCATTCTTCTCTCCGACATCCCCGCCTCCATGGCGTTGAGCAGACGATAGAGAAGCTCGCGAGTTTGTTCCACACGGTCCGCCTGGGCCAAGATCGCCTCCCGGGACTGAACGTAAGGACCCGAATCGAGATCGTCGTCCGCGCTATCGAACATCGCCTCGATGCTCGAGCGCGAGTATTCGAGATGAAACTGGAGCGCCAGCGCGCGGTCGCCCCAGGCAAACGCCTGGTTGACGCACGCCTCGCTCGATGCCAACGGAATCGCCCCCTCGGGAACGGCAAACGTCTCGCCATGCCAGTGGAAAGCGATGAACCGGTCGGCCCATCCTCTAAACAGAGAACATCGCGTCGCTTCGGGCGTGAGCGTCACAGGATGCCAGCCGATCTCCTTGTGGCGGTTCGGGGCGACGTGAGCGCCCAGCGCATCGGCCAGAATCTGGGCCCCGAGGCAAATGCCCAAGTACCCGCACCCCTTCGACAGCGCTTCGAGAATGAAGCGCTTCTCGTCGGCGAGCCAAGGGCACTCTCCTACGTCGTGGACACTCATCGGCCCGCCCAACACGACGAGCCAATCGACGCTCTCGGGCGACGGAAGCGTCTCGCCGGCATACGGACGGGTTCCGGTGAGCGGATGGCCTCGTTCGCGCGCCCACTCGGCAATGTTCGCGGGCGTTTCGAAAGGAACGTGTTGGACGTAGTGGATACGAAGCATTCCATACCCTCCGGTAGGATCTCGGGCTTCGAACCTACGTCGGTGTAAGACCGCCTCCGTCCGCCTCCGCCCGTCTTGTGCTCTCGACGAGGGAGACAACCACGGCGACGCACGTCGCGCGGGAGACGGACTCGTCTCGTATATCTATGATATCAGGGGACTTGCGGCGTATTGCCCGCCGCCCCTCGACCCCGACGCTTCCCTTCGTCGTTGGGGAAGGCCCCGCCTCCTCTCCCCACGGTTCGAGCAACCGCCGCGCCAGGATCGGTCTGCGCGCCTCTGGGGAATCGTGAACGACGTGGAAGGGGCGGGGAGAGAGACGACCGTACCGTTCTACGGAGAGGAGGGAGTCTTTGTGGCGGTCAGGCGCTGAAGGCTGTCGGTCAACGTCCGGGCTTCCGAATCGAGGTTGTCGAGCATGGCGCCGACGGCGTCGATCCGGCCCTCGCGGGCTTTCTCTTCCACGCGCGCCGCCGCGGTTCGCAGGCGGGCGGCGCCGACGTTGGCGGCCGCGCCCTTGAGGGAATGGGCCTCGCGTTCGAGGGTTGTCGCGTCCCGGTTGGCGTGGGCGTCGCGAATCGTTCGGATCTGTTCCGGAAGTCGCTCCAAGAACATGGCGATCAGTTCCAGAAGCAGGGATTCGTCTTGTCCTACGCGTTCGAGGACCTCCTGCAGGCGGAAGACGGGTTCTTCCTCGGGGCCTTCGGGCTTCGGCTTCGCGGCGGGCGTCCGGACAGCCGTCCGGTCCCGCGCGGGAGACGGAAGAGGTTCCTTTCCTCCGCGATGCTTCTGCACGATCCGGTCGATGGCGGCGACAATCTCGGACACCTCGATCGGCTTGGTTACATAGTCGTCCATCCCCGCCGCCAGGCAGCGCTTTCGATCCTCGGACATGGCGTGCGCGGTCATCGCGATGATGGGAACGCCGGGGTCGAGAACCGAGAAATCGCCGTTGCGAATTCGCCGGGTGGCATCGAGCCCGTCCATCTCGGGCATCTGAATGTCCATAAAGACCAGGTTGTAGGACCGTTCAGCCAGCGCGTGAAGCGCCTCGAGACCGTTGGGCACCGAGTCCACGCGGTGTCCCATTCTCTCGAGAATCCTGACGGCCAGCTTCTCGTTGACCGGATTGTCTTCGGCCAAGAGTATCCGCAGACCGCTTTTCGGCGCCGTCGCCTCGGGGGTCTCGACGAGCGTTTGCGCAGGCTCGAGATCGGGCGAGTCGCGGCGCTCGACGGCGCGAACGAGCACATCGCGCAACTGGGACCATTTGATCGGCGTGCTCAAGTAGCCGGCGAACTCGCTTCCTTTCGAGCGCGTCGTCTCCGCGCGCGACTTGAGCGACGTAACGATCACGACGGCCGTATTCTCCAGGTGAGGTTCCGCCAGAATCATGCGCCCACACGTCTCTCCGTCCATGCCGGGCACGGGGCTGTTCAGAATCACAACCTGGAACGGGTCTCTCTTGGCGGCGGCGCGTCGAAGGTCCTCGAGCAGGTTCGAGGGTTCTTCCGTATCGCTGAACCGGCATCCCAGCGCCGCCAAGTGCTCGCGTATCACGTGCCGGGTCGTCTCGCTCGGCTCGACCACGTAGACGCGAAGTCCTTCGATGGATGGGGGGACGGCGGAATCCGTACTCCCGGATTGCTTGGGGAACACGGCGGTAAACCAGAAGGTCGAACCTTCGCCCTCGACGCTCTCGACGGCGATGTCGCCCCCCATCATCCGGCTGAGCTCCTTGCAGATCGCCAGGCCCAGTCCCGTGCCGCCGTACTTGCGCGACACGCTCGTGTCGATTTGCGAGAATTCCTCGAAGAGACTGTCCACTCGACTGCCCGGGACCCCGATGCCGGTGTCGATGACCGAGAATCGGACCTTGGCCTCTTCTTCGCTCTGGTTCTCGAGGGTTACATGGATCAGGACGCTTCCCTCGGACGTGAATTTCACGGCGTTGCCGGCCAGATTGATCAGGATCTGGCGCAGACGGCCCGGATCGCCTCGAAGCAGCGGCGGAACGTCGCTGTCGACCAGGCAGTTGAATTCCAGATTCTTCTCGTGGCCTCGGATGGCCAGGAGGTCGGCCGTGTCGTCCAGGACGGTGCGCAGGTTGAAATCCAGCTCTTCGAGCGCGAGCTTGCCCGCCTCGATCTTGGCGAAGTCGAGAATGTCGTTGATGATCTTGAGAAGACTCTCCGCGCTGCTGCGGATGGTCTGAGCGTACTCGAGCTGCTCGACGCTCAGGTCCGTGTGGAGCAAGAGTCCCGACATCCCAATGATGCCGTTCATCGGGGTCCGGATCTCGTGACTCATGTTGGCCAGGAACCGGCCTTTCGCCGCCTCGGCCACCGCAGCCTCGAGGGCCATCCGATTCGCGTGCTCGATGGCCCGCTCGAGGTTCCGATTCGTCTCCTCCGCGGCGTCGCGCGCCTCGGCCAGCGCCTTCTCCATCCGCTTGCGTTCCGTAATATCGAGCATCGCGCCCACCACGCCCGCGAACCGCCCCTCGGAGTCCAACAACGTGTCCTTGTGGAAAACGAGGTCGTGAACGGAACCGTCGGCATAGGTCACGGGCGTCTCATACACCTGCTGTCCCGGATGCTCGACCAGGTCGCGGTCCATACGATCGCGTTTCTCGGCTTCTTCGCGGTCCATGACGTCGAAAACCGACGTTCCGACGATCTGGGTCTTGTAGCGACCCAGGATGTTGCAGAACTGCGCGTTACAGGCCCGATAGACCAGGTTGGCGTCTTTGTAGAAGACCGGGACCGGAAGGGCCTCGATAAACTTGTGCAAGAAATCCACGTGTTCCTGCACGGCGGCCTGGGCGCGGTGGCGCTCTTCCTCGACTCCGATGGCCGAGGCGATGAGGCCTAGGAACTTGCGGTCCGATTCGCGCGGGTCGTAGTCTCTCGTGTAGAGGAGACACAGAGCGCCGGCCGGGGCGCCGGCGCATTTGACCGTCACGCCGACAAAAGTCTGGAGACCGTGCTGCTCGATGCCCGGGATCGCCTTGGCGGAAGGCGATTCTCCCAGCCGGCGCATCACCGTGAGATCCTGACGGCCGCGCTTGAGCAACTCGACGCACACGTCGTTCTCGGCGCGAGACGCCGCCGCGGCGCTTGGCGCGCGCCACGCGCTGTAGGGCTTGAGGGTCTCGCCGTGACGATGAAAGTAGAACGCCGACTCCGCGCCGAACGTCTCGCCGCACAGAGCGACGAGACGATTGACGTTCTCGAGCGGATCGGCGGTGAAGGACAGAATCGTGCGGTTCAGGCGCGCCACCGCCTCCTCGTCGCACAAAGACTCTCCCCGAACGGCTTGTCCGGCGGGTTCCATAGACACACCTCGACGGCGTAGGCGCCGCCCCGCGACCTGGAGACGGCTATCGGTCGGACTCCCTTTCGTATCGGCACGCAAACGCCCGACATTGAACCGAATCCTTCGGCCGCGCAACGGGGCCGCGCAACGAGGCTTGAGGTTCTCGGTCTTAACGAATATGATTGTCCAAATCGGGAATCCGGCGGGACGCAGGGGGAACGACCCCGGACGAAAGGAAATCAATCCCATGCAGAGTTGGCTGGACGAGGCGACTGGGCGGCGCGTGACCCTGCTCTCGACGCGGGAGGAAAAGAGTCAGAGTTTCTACTTTCACAACAACCCCTTCCTCGAGGGAGGCGCCGAGGGCGACGGCGGCAAGATGGTGTTCATCGGAAAAACCCCGCACGGTCCCCAGTTCTTCACCCTCGATCTCGCCTCGGAGCGGATCGAGCAGATCACCCACCACGAATGCGCCAACCGCCAGGAATTCCTCAAAGGCGAGATCGTCTCGCGTCCTCGGCGGGAGATATTCTACTGGAGCGGCCGGACGCTCTACGCCACCCACGTCGATACCCGGGCCACCCGCGTCGTGGTCGAGTTCCCCGAGGGCTTCAACGGCCGCCCGAGCGCCATCAATTGCGACGGCACCCTCCTGGCGGGCGTTTCGGTCGATGGGGAGGAGAAGGCCGACCTTCTCACGCAACCCCGAAGTCACTGGTTCCGAGCGATTTTCGAGGCGCGATTCCTGCACCGTCATTTCACGCTCGACGCCGAAACGGGCGAAATGCGCGACATCTACCAGGAAAACGCCTGGCTCAACCATCTCCAGTTCTCGCCGACCGACCCCGGGCTCCTCATGTTCTGCCACGAAGGTCCCTGGCACCTGCTGGACCGCATCTGGCTCCTGCGAACCGACGGCTCGGGCCTCAGGCAGATTCATCAACGCACGGTCGACCGCGAGATTTGGGGACACGAATTCTGGGATCCCGGCGGGCGCAAGGTCTGGTTCGACCTCCAGATTCCCAAGGGCGAGCGATTCTTCGTCGCCGGAGTGGACCTCGAGACCGACCGCGAAACGCGCTACGAGATCGACCGCAACGAGTGGTCGGTTCACTTCAACGTTTCGCCTGACGGGAAACTGTTTTGCGGCGACGGCGGCGACGAGAACATGGTGGCCCACGCTCCCGACGGCAAATGGATTTATCTGTTCCGGCCGGACGGCGAGAAGATGCGCGCCGAGCGGCTATGCAGCATGGCGACGCACAACTATCGGCTCGAACCGAACGTCCATTTCACGCCCGACATGCGCCGGGTGGTTTTCCGCTCCAACATGGACGGCCACTCGCAAATCTACGCCGTGGACATCTAGTGAGCCGTCACCGCTGTCGTGACGGACCATCTTCCGTTCGAATTACGGGCTTCTTGTCAGGGCGGAACTCGCCGCGACCCGGCAACCTGCTTCTCCGGCGCAAGAGCGACCAGAGGGTCTTGCTACGGCGTCGCTGGACGACGAAACGACGAAACACGCCGAGGTCTCTACGCGGATTCCGCCTCACTTTGCCCGCCAGAAGCGGGGGGCGAAGAGAACGAGGATGGTGTAGAGCTCGAGACGGCCCAGGACCATGAGGAACGAGAGGAGGACTTTCGTGGCGGGTTGCATGGCGGCGTAGTTCTCGGTGGCTCCCACCAGGCCGAGTCCCGGACCGATGTTGTTGAGCGTTGCGGCGACCGACGTCGTCGCCGTGACCAGGTCCACGCGAGACCCTTCGAGCAAAGCGACCAGGAAGCTCCCGAGGCAGAAGACGAACGCCCATATGAAGAAGAACACGAGGATCGAGTTGGCTAGGTCGGTGTCCAACACGACGTTGCCGAGCCGCGTCTTGCGTACCGTTCGGGGGCTGTAGATGCGTTCGAGATACCCCCAGGCGACCTTGGCAAGGATGATCCACCGCACGACTTTGATCCCGCCGCCGGTCGATCCCGCGCTGCCTCCGACGAACATCAGAAGGACGAGCCAGAGCTTGACCGGAGTCGGCCACGCGTTGAAGTCGGCGGTGGCGAAGCCCGTGGTTGTCATGATCGACGGAACCTGAAACGCCGCTTCGCGCAACGATCGGCCAAACGACAAGCCGAGGTCCGAGCGCGCCAGCATCACGGCGACGAAGAGGATGGAGCCGGCGATCAGGCCCATGTAGCATCGCCACTCGGGATCGCGCAGCATCAGCCCCCGCCGCCCGCGAAGCACGCCGTAGTAGAGGGCGAAATTCGTCCCGGCGGCGATCATGAACACGATGACGACAAGTTCTATCGCAAGGCTGTCGAATCCCGCGATGCTGGCCGGGTGCGTCGAGAACCCTCCCGTCGCGAGCGTGCCGAAGGTGTGGCACAAGGCGTCGAAGAAGCTCATGCCGCAGAGCATCAGAATGAGGGTTTCCGCTATCGTCAAACCGCAGTAGATCTTCCACAGAAGGACGGCCGTGTCCTTGACCCGCGGCGTGAGGGTCTCGGTGACGGGTCCGGGCACCTCGCGCTCGATCAACGCGCGTCCTCCCGCGCCCAGAAAGGGGAGCAGGGCGACGAACAAGACGATGATGCCCATTCCGCCGAGCCAATGGGTGAAGCTGCGCCAGAAAAGGAGTCCTTTCGGCATCGCCTCGAAATCGGTCAGCACCGAGGCCCCGGTTGTCGTCAGGCCCGACATGCATTCGAAGAAACAATCGACGTAGCTGGGAAACGCTCGCGCGAAATAGAACGGCAACGCGCCCATGGCGGCGCTCAACAACCAGCCCAGCCCGACCACCGCCGTCGCTTCCTTGCGAAACAGATCTTGTCGGCGCAGACGACCCAGGAGATACATCGCGCCGCCGAGTCCGGCGGTCGCCACGATCGCCCGAACGATCGCCATCTGCGCGCCGTCGGCGTAGTACACGCTCCAGGCGAGCGAAGGAAGCATGGAGGCGCCGACCGTGGCGAGGAGCAGACCGAGGAGGCGAAGAACGATGAAGTAGTTCAAGAGGACCTGTTCCTCCGGGAAAGTCCGGGGGATGCCGGAAGCGCGAGGGGGAATCGATCGGACGCCCCGTCCGCCCGAAGCGTCCGCGCCCCCGCGCTCTACGCGCCGTGAAACATCTTCTCGACGTCGTCCATTTTCTCTCTCAGGCCGACGACGATGACGGCGTCGCCCGGATGGATCACGTTGTCCCCATGCGGAACGATCACCCGGCCGTGATGCACGATGGCGCCGAAGAGCGTTCCGTCGGGCACGTCGATCTCGCTCAAGGGAGGGCTCACGGCTTCGGTGTCGCGCGCGGCCTGAAACTCGATCACCTCGACCTTGCCCTCTTCCATGACCGAAACGGACTTGATCCGTCCTCCCATCACCATGCCCATGATGCGATCGGTCACGATATGGCGGGGACTGAGCGCGAGATCGACCCCCATCTTCTGGACGAGCGAGGCGTAGTCGGGACGGTGAATGCGCGCGACCGTTTGGCGGACGCCAAGTTCCTTCGCTAGAAGACACGACATCAGGTTGCCTTCGTCGTCGCCCGTCACGGCGATGAACACGTCGGAGGCGCCGATCCGTTCTTCCTTCATGAACCCGATCCGCGTCGCGTCGCCCTGGAGGATGGTGGTTCGCCTCAGTCGCTCGCTCAGGTATTCGCAGCGCTCGGGGTCCGGCTCGATGAGTTTGACCTCGAAGTTGCGGTTTTCGAGCGTCTCGGCCAAGAAGCGGCCGCTGTTGCCGCCCCCCGCGATCGTCACATGGCGCAACGGTTCGCTGGGGGCGTGAAACAGCTCTTGCGCCTCGCCCATCTGGGAGGGCAAGCCGATGAGGGTGACCTTATCGCCCGGCAAAAGAACATGGTTGCCCTTGGGGAT
>JAFGFN010000064.1 GCA_016931035.1 Candidatus Sumerlaeota bacterium | reverse complement strand
GCCGGATTGCGAACATTCAGCTGACGTCGAACGCGTGGCATAGGGCTGATATTTGCCGACAACAGTGCTGAGTCAAGATGCGCCCACGGGCAAGACAGGTAGAACCTGACCCACCCCTGAGGTGGGTGCGGTGCATGGGTTCGCTCGGGTTGAGGCGTTTGCACAAGGCATCGAGAATCGGGACGCGCCGAGCGGGAAACGCAGGCATTCACGTTTGGTCTTGCCCCGCCCCTTACCCGAGTCTACCGTGGTAGGAGAAGGAGAAGTCTGTGGAAGTCGAACGGATCAAGCCCGATCTGGACCGACTGGTCCGCGAATTCGACCTTTCACGGATCTCGCCCGATCCCGTGGAGATTCCGCACGAGTATGCCGACCCCGGGGACCGGGAATTGGCGGCCTTCGTCGCCGCGGCCCTGGCCTACGGCAATGTCCGGCAGATCCTCCGGAGCGCCCGGCGGGCGCTCGCGCCGCTTGGGCCGTCTCCCCGCCGGCGACTGCTCCAGATGTCCGACCGCGAGATCCTGGCCTCGTGCGAGGGTTTCGTCCATCGTTTCAACGGGCCGTTCGACCTGGCGCGCCTCCTGGCCATGCTGCGCCGGGCGCTCGAGCGCCACGGTTCTCTCGAATCCCTCTTTGTCCAAGGCTCAAGACCCAACGCCCCCCACGTCGGTCCCGCCCTCGAAGCCTTCGTGACCCACCTCGGCTCCGTTCGCCTCTCGTGGCTCGATAAGGCCCAGGCGCAGTCGGCAAACGTGTCGCGGGTCGGGTTCCTTCTCCCCCGCCCGTCGTCGGGCAGCGCGTGCAAACGGCTGAATCTCTTCCTGCGATGGATGGTCCGTCGCGAGGGGGCCGTGGATTTCGGCATGTGGAGACGAGTCGATCCGTCGCTTCTGATCGTTCCGCTCGACACTCACGTTTGGCGGATCTCGCGCTATCTCGGTCTGACGAAACGGGCGTCCGCCGACTGGAAAGCGGCGGTCGAAATCACCGAAGCGCTCAGGCGTCTTGACCCCCGCGATCCGGTCCGCTATGATTTCGCCATCAGCCGGTTGGGCATCCTGGGCTACTGCAGAGGAAGCGCCCCGGACCCGCCGTGCGCCTCCTGCATCCTCTGTGACACATGCCGACGTCCGGCTTCGCCGCGCACGGCGCCGCGTGCGTCGGACTCGCGCTCCCGACGATCCTCTCGCAAAGGAGAACCTCGCAAATGACCTTCCGCGCAAGATCTCTTCCGCTCCTGCCCATCGCGATCGTCGCTCTTCTCCTTACCTTTGCGACCGGGTGCGCGCAGATCAACACGTACCTCGCCCGCTATGTCATTCCTCCGCCCGCTCTTCAAATCGACGGCAGTCTGATCGACCGATTCGCGACCGACATCGAGGAAGCGGTGTCGGGCGCGACCTCGACCGGGAGACAGGCTCCTATCGACGCCCGTTTGCAGATGACTCGGGGACTCAGAGACGCCATCTCGGGCCGTCGCTCGCGCGCTGCCGACGTCCGCCGCTTGAAGTCCGAGGGGTGGGTCGGCGAAAACACCATGGGGCATCTTCAAGCAGTCCCTCGAGTCGGCGCGTTCGAAGACTCCGAGCGGCAGTCGGACCTCTTCACGCTGGTTCACGACGAGAATGACGACCGCGCGATCATGTTCCAGGAGATCGGACGCCAGACCGGGATGGAATCGTTTGACCGATTCACCCAGATGCGTCGCGTCTGGGCCGAGGTCATCCGCCGCAAGGCCTCTCGCGGCGACTGGATTCAGATACCGCGCGACGAGGCGTTCTACGCCCGGTTTCAGCGGACGCCGCTCGCCCGCCGATTCCCCGCCGGCGTCGGCCTGGGACAATGGGTCCGGGTGCCATGATCTCCTCTTTCCCTTGAAATCCGCCGTCGCTTCTGGTCTCATAATACGTAGAAGAAACTTGACGGGAGACCGGATGCTCGCGGAGCGTCTCGATCACTTCCACACCGCCCTCCTCGAACGCTCGTCCGCGCAACGCATCGTTCACGTCCTGGGCGCCTGCCACAGCGCGCTCGAACTCGCCGTCCTCTGGAAATGCGACGCCGAAGCGGCGCTGACCGCGGCTTTCCTCCACGACATCGCGAAGGAGATGCCCACCCGCGAAATGGAGACGCGCCTGCGCGCCGCGGGCGCGTTGACGCCGGACGACGAGAACCACCCCGGAATCTGGCACGCCCTGGCAAGCGAAGTGGTCGCGCGCGAGGACTTCGGAGTCGCCGATCCCGCCATCGGACGCGCCATCCGCCTGCATCCGACCTCCGACGGCGAGATGAGCGTTCTCGACCAAGTGCTTTTTCTCGCCGACTACCTGGAACCGTCGCGGCAGTTCGACGGGATAGACGAATTGCGCGCCTTGGCCCGCCGCGACCTACCGGCGGCCGTCGATCGGGCCGTTCTCCGCAAGACAGACCACGTCGCGAGCCTGGGCAGGACTCTTCACGCCCGCTCTCTGAGAGCGCGCGAAGCCGCGCTCGCGAGGGCCGGACGAAGACAAGACGGTCGTTCGATGTGAGGAAAAACGACGCGAAAGAAGGAGGCGAATCCGCGACTTGACAAACGCAACCTACGAGTCAGCAAGTGAGAGAGCCGTGGCGATCGCGCGGCTGGCCGACGAGAACAAGGCCGAAAACGTGGTCGTGCTCCAGGTCGGCGAGGCGTGCAACTTCACGGACTACTTCGTGATCGCGTCCTGCGCCTCGACTCTCCAGCTCAGAGGACTCGGCCACAAAATCGAGCGCCACTTGCGCGAATACGGAGTGCGCCCATTCAAAGTGGCCGGCTACGACACCGCCACCTGGATCGTCCAGGACTTCGGCGACGTGGTCGTTCACCTCTTCAGCATCGAGGCGCGCGACCACTACCGACTCGAAAAACTCTGGCGCGACGGCCCGCGCGTCGAGTGGGCTCCCGCTCCCTCCAAAAAGGCGAAGCGATAGGGACCGTTTCGAGAGCGACCTTTGCGGAGAAACGAGGGCGGGCGGGGCCGTCGCGCGTTTCGGGCGGGCGAGACCGCGCCCTCCGGGCGATCTCGACGAATGCGCGAGACGCCGCTCAACTCGGCGAGCCGCCGTCCGCGTCGGCGGTTTCCGCCTTGTCGAGCTCGCGAGACAATCCCCGCAGCCATGCGTCGGCGCTCTTGCGGTCTCGAAAGACCTGAGACGCGAAGCCGGCGCTATCGGCGTAGGCCTGCCACATCCTCGACATGCCGAACTGAAGTTCCGTTTTCGAGACGAAGGCCACCGCGATGTTGGGGTTGGTCTTCGCCGCTTCTCTATCTTGCGCCGCTATTCGCTGGACATCCTCGGGGGACACGCGATACTCCGTGCAGCCTGTCCGGTCGACAATCTTGTACCTCAGGCGCGCAAGATTCTCGTGAGTGTAGATTCTCTTGTTGGCCTCGATAACCTCTTCTCCGGTCAGAACGCCCGCGGAGGCGAATTCGACTCCGGCGCCGCCGTCCAGGAAGTTCACTCGAAGAGGCATCGGGCGTCGTCCCTCGCGGCCGGACTCCAACGCAAACGGTTTCCGGTAATCTATCTGAGACCGTCCTTCCAATATCGTTAATTCTCGTGGAGGATACGGTGCGATGTCAATCACAATCCGCACGGAACGAAGATTGGCAAGAGAGAGAGGCGGAGCCCGGAGGGCGGCGACTAGCAAACGCGCCGGTCCTTGTCTTTCGATTGCTTGGATCTGTCGCCCTTCTCCTCTGCCGCCTTCTCTCGCCGAGCAATGTGCCTTAGAGTGAACAGGCTCGCCAGGAGAGCGAACACCACGGCGATCGAAAAAAACACTGCGGTCCCGTACTTCTTCCGAGCGGAAAGGTACTGAAAGAGCAGACACATCGCCACGACTAGCACGACGTTCGATACCGTCAAGACCCAGCGCATCGAGCGTTCGAACCGGCCCGGAGGCGTATCGTCTTCGAGGGTGGACCAGCCGCACGAAGGGCAATCCCCCGTCGTCTCGAAATCGAACGTGTTGTGGCATTTGGGACAGACGATCGGCGTCGGCATCGTTTCTTCTCTCGACTGTTCTTTCCCTCACGACTCGACGACGGCGACGCCGTCGTGCGCCTGAGTGACGAAGACGATCGGCTCGATCCCCTTGGGCTCGTAGTAACGGCGGATCAGAGCGTCGACGACTCCGTCCACCGCCTCGCGATCGACCAGCGAGACGGTGCAGCCGCCGAACCCGGCTCCGGTGAGACGCGACCCATGGACCCCCGCCTGCGGCCGGATCGCCGCGACCAAGTCCTCCAGCTCGGGAGACGACACCTCGTAATCGTCGCGCAGACTGGCATGCGAAGCGTCGAGCAGCGCCCCCAGCTCCTCCAATCGCCCTCCCTCGAGGGCCGGGAGGGCGCGGTTCACGCGCTCTTCTTCGCCGATCGCATGACGCGCTCGGCGAAACACGGTCGGATCGAGGAACTCGCGCGCCGACTCCAAGTCGGCCATCGTGGCCGCGCACAACGATTCAATGGGTCGGACCTTCTCGCGAAGGACGTCGAGCGCGCGGTCGCACTGTTCGCGCCGCGCGTTGTACGCCGACGTCGAGAGACCGCGCCGCACGCCGCAGTGAGCGACGAGCACCGCCGCGCGCTCCTCGATCGCCGTCATCGGAACGTGACGATACTCCACCGTCGAGCAGTCGAGAAGCAGGGCGTGGCCCGCGCGGCAACACGCCGAGGCGGCCTGGTCCATGATGCCGCAATTCACCCCCACGAACCGGTTCTCGGCTCGTAGCGCAAGCAGCGCGACCTCCTTGCGCGGAAGATCGATCCCGAACAGATGGCAGAGCGTCCAGGCCATCGCCACTTCAAGCGCGGCGCTGCTCGACAATCCCGACGCCGTCGGCACGTCGCCGCCGACGACCGCGTCCATTCCGCCACACGCGTGTCCCAGCGCCTCCATTTCGCGGACGACTCCGAGAACGTAGTTCGCCCAACGCGCGCCGCTCGAAAGCCGTTCGGCGGGCACGGGGCCTTCGTAACGCTCGGCGTAATTCTGGGCGTAGAGACGGAACACGCCGTCGCTGCGAGGCGAGGCGGCGATCTCGACCCCCTTGCCGATCGCAATCGGCAACACGTGGCCGCCGTTGTAGTCGATGTGCTCGCCGATCAGGTTCACCCGACCCGGCGCGCGCACACATACCGCGGGAGAAGAGCCAAAACGTTCTTCAAAAGCCTTTCGGACGCTCATTGGCAAAGCCGGCCTCCTCAATGTGCGAAAGAGTAGAAGCGAGAGGACAAGAGAACAAATCGACAGACCTCATCCTTTGTTGCCATTCTCCCCTTTCTCGCGTTCTCGTCTTCTCCCCTTCTCACGCTCAGACTCTCCCCTCTGTCTTCTTCCGAACTTTCAACTTTCGAACCTGAAACCTGGAACCTCCTCCTCTTCTTTCTTCATCCTTCATCCCTTTTCTCTCAGTTTCGCCGCCGCCGTTTCGGGCGTGATGTCGCGTTGCGGCTCGCCGCTCATCTCGTAACCCACCTGGAATTTCTTGATCGTCGCGCTCCGCAGAAGCGGCGGATAGAACGATTGGTGCAGCACCACTCCCTCGTACGCGCCGCCGTCGGTCGGACGTTGATGGATCCCCATCGAATAGGGAAAGGAAGTCCCGAAGAGGTTGTCGTATCGGATCGTCAGGTCGCGCAGAATGGCGGCCCACGCCGCGCGCTCCGAAGGATCGAGCTCGGCGATGGCCGAGACCTCGCGTCGCGGCGCGATCGTCGCCTCGAACGGCCAGACCGCCCAGAACGGCACGAGCGCGACCCAATGCGCGTTCGACGCGACGATGCGGCGCCCCTCGCCCAGCTCCCATTCCAGGTAGTCCATCAGCATCGCGCGGCCGTGCGCGGCGCGATAGCGGAGCTGCGATTCGATCTTGCGCCGCGCCAGGCTGGGCACGCGCTCGGTCGCCCAGATCTGACCGTGGGGATGCGGGTTCGAGCATCCCATCGTCTCGCCCTTGTTCTCGAAAATCAGAACGTGCGAGATGAAATCGCGCGCGCCCAGATCGACGTACTGATCCACCCATAGGTCGATCACTCGCCCGATCGCGTCAGTGTCCATTCGGGCCAGCGTCAAGTCGTGGCGCGGCGAGAAACACACCACGCGGCAGATTCCCCGCTCCGGAACCGCCCGGACGAGTCCGCCACATTCATCGACCGACACGCGGTCCGCATTCTCGGCACCTTGCACCAAGGCGGGAAAATCGTTATCGAAGACGAACGTGTCCGTGTAGTCCGGGTTCGCCGCGCCCGAGGATCGGGTGTTTCGAGGACAGAGATAGCAGTCGGGATCGTACGCCGGAAGCGAGGCCGCCGGGGCCGACTCGACCTTGCCCGACCAGGGACGCTCGGTGCGATGTGGCGACACCAACACCCACTCATCCAACAGGGGGTTGAACCGCCGATGCGGCGAGTTTTCGAGCGACAAGGTCATTTTGGAATCGGTGTTTCCCAACGGATGCGCTTCGACAGGCCGCAATTATCGAATTGCGCCGGTCGATCCTGTCACACCCCGTCTTCCATTTCAAGTTTCATCGAGCGCCGCGCGCGGCGCGGAGATTGCCCTTGCGATCCTCTCCGCTCTCGCGCAAGATCGTGCCGAAGGATCGGGAAGGACGGCGAGATGCGCGCGAAACCCAGAGACCCCGAGCGAGACATCCAGAGGATGGTGCGGCGTTTGGTCAGGCGCTTCAAACCCGACCGGATCATCCTCTTCGGCTCTCACGCGCGCGGAACCGCCGGACCCGACAGCGACGTGGACCTCTTGGTCGTCATGCCCGTCGAGGGCTCGAAACGCGAGAAACAAGTCGAGATGCGCGTGGCGCTCCACGACATCCACACGCCCAAGGACATCATTCTCGTGACACCGGACGAAGTTGCCCGCCGCCGGAATATCGTGGGGACAATCATCTATCCCGCCGTTCGGGAAGGAAGAGTCCTCTATGCTCGAACCTGACCCTGAGATTGTGGCCGTTATTGGTGAATGGGTGCAAAAGGCGGAGAACGATCTCACCAACGCGGCCCATACACTCAAACTGGGCAGGAAATGCCCGACCGATACCGTCTGTTTCCACGCCCAGCAATGTGTCGAGAAATACGTCAAATCCCTTCTTGTGTTTGGAGGAATCCATTTCCCTCGAACCCATGAGATCGGTATCCTGGTTCATCTTCTGCCGGTGAGAGTTCGCCCCGGCCTGACACGGGAAGAAGCCGACCAACTCACCAACTACGCTGTCATGGCTCGTTACCCCATCGACTCTCAGCCGATTTCCCTGATCGAAGCGCGCCGCGCGGTGAGCATCGCCCGGCGCGTTCGCTCGCACATTCGCAAGTTGTTGCCCAAAGGGAGTCTATGAGCCTGTAGGCCCGCGAGATCATAATAGAATGACCGAGAAACCCGTCGTCCGAACCCGCGTCGCCCCCTCCCCTACCGGCGACCCTCACATCGGCACCGCCTGCCAGGCGCTGTTCGACTACGTGTTCGCCAAGAGCCGAGGCGGGCAGTTTGTCTTGCGCATCGAGGACACCGATCGGGCGCGCTCGACCCCCGAATCCGAGGCCAAGATCTTCGAAGCCCTCCGATGGCTCGGAATCCCCTGGGACGAAGGGCCCGACGTCGGAGGACCCTACGGTCCCTATCGCCAGAGCGAGCGCACCGAGATCTACCGCGAGCATTGCCGGACCCTTCTCGACAAAGGCCACGCCTATCGCTGTTTCTGCGCGCCCGAACGTCTCGAGACGGTCCGCAACAAGAAGCGCGGCCCCGACGAGCGGCCCGGATACGATGGGCATTGCCGCAACCTGGGTGAAGAGGAAATTCGGCGCCGCCTCGACGCGGGCGTGCCGTTCGTCGTCCGGATGCGCGTGCCCGACGAGGGGGAATGCGTTTTCAAGGACATGCTCCGCAACGAGGTGCGGATTCCATGGCACAACGTGGACGAACAGGTTCTGATGAAGTCGGACAACTTCCCGACCTATCATCTGGCCAACGTCGTCGACGACCGCCTGATGCGGATCACCCACGTCATCCGGGGCGAAGAGTGGATCAGCTCGACCCCCAAGCACCTCCTGCTCTACGAGTACTTCGGTTGGGCGCCGCCCGAGTTCTGCCACCTGCCGCTACTCCGCAATCCCGACAAGTCGAAACTCTCGAAACGCAAGAACCCGACGAGCATTCTGTATTACCGCGAAGCGGGGTTCCTGCCCGAGGCCATCGTCAACTATCTCGGCCAGATGGCGTACACGCTCGCCGACGGACGCGAGATGTTCTCGCTCGCCGACATGGTCGAGACCTTCGATCCGCGCCGAATCGGTCTGGGCGGGCCGGTGTTCGACATTGCGAAACTCACCTGGCTCAACGGACGCTATCTGCGCGAGACGATGGACGCCGAAACGCTGCTCGCGCGGCTGCGCGAATGGAAATTGAGCGACGACGTGTGGGCGCGAATCCTTCCGCTCGCCCAGCCCCGCATCGAGAAGCTCTCCGATCTTGTCCCGCTCACGGCGTTTTTCTTCGCCGACCGGCCGCAGTACGCCGCCGAGGCGCTCATCTCGAAGAAACTCGACGGCGACGCGACGGCGCGGCTCTTGCGAATCGCTTTGTGGGAGATGGAGAAGGTCCGCGACTGGAACAAGGAGACCGTTCAGGCTTGCGTCGCACGGATTGCCGAGAAGGAAGATCTCAAGTTGCGCGACGCCGTCGGCCCGTTCTTCGTCGCGCTCACCGGTTCGCCCAGTTCGACCCCGTTGTTCGACACGATGGCGATTCTGGGGAGCGACATGACGCGCCGCCGCCTGCAGTACGCCCTCGACGCCTTGGCCGAAGCGGGCCACGCGCTCTCGTCGAAGAAAACGAAAGAGATCGAGAAGGACTACCGGGAAAGATACGAAGCCACGTCCTGATCCCGCTCGGACGAGGCAGAACGCAAAGACGGGTGGGGAAAGGGCTAGGCGAGAGGCGAGGCGGCGTCGAAGCCCGAGTCGCGCAGGGCGGTCCGGATCTTCATCACCAGATCGTCGAAATCGAAGGGTTTGACCACGTAATAGTCGGTGCCCGACAGAATCGCCTGTCGGATCTTCTGGCTGTCCGAAAGCCCTGTCAACATCACGACCGGGATGAGCGCCGTTTCTTCGGAATTCTTGAGTTCGCGCAGAACCTCGAAGCCGTTCATCTTGGGCATCATCACGTCGAGGACAATCAGGTCGGGCAACTCGTCGCGAGCGAGCTCGAGCGCGTCCGCTCCGTTCGAAGCGGTCTGCACCTGGAATCCCTCGTTCTCCAGTCCCGCCTTGATGACCAGAAGGACGTCGCTCTCGTCGTCCACCGCCAGAATTCGTTTGGGTGCCGGCATCGGGTCTCCTCAAACTCGGTTTGTTTCTCGGACGAACCTCCCCGATCTCCCGGGGACACAGAAGCCAACATCGCGATCATTCTAAGGTTGTCCGTCGGCGGATGTCAAGCGCGTCGAAGAAGAAAAACCCAACGGGAAAGCGCTCGGCGCAACCCCGTTGGGCTCAGTGATTTCCGGTGGATGGTGGAGGTAGGGGGAATTGAACCCCCGACCCCTTGACTGCCAGTCAAGTGCTCTCCCAGCTGAGCTATACCCCCACACGCTGGTCGCGGGCCGCCGTGGCGGGCCCTCCCCCCGGACCCGCGCAAACGGCCGCGAGAACCGGACGGGCGCTCGGAACAACCGCTCCCCGGCCCGCAGAGTCCCGGAGTCTAGTGACTCGCACGGAGGATGTCAAGACCTTCTTGCCGCCCCGGCAACACATTTTCCCCCTCGCCCGTTCCCGACGCGGACGGAAAACTCGGACATCGCGTTCGAGAGTCGCTCCAGCCTTCCACGCCTCGTCCACGGACTACACGGAACGCCGAGGATTCGAGAGTTGTAGAGTGCTGAGAATTCGGGGGTTCGGAAGTGCGAGCGGGGGGACTCGAACCCCCACGGCTTTGGGCCACAAGATCCTAAATCTTGCGTGTCTGCCAATTCCACCACGCTCGCCCGTGCCGCGAACGCGACGCCGACCCAACCGTCTTCGGAAGCCGCCTCGTTCGGACCGTTCTCTTCTATATCGGTTCCGAGAGGTTTTGTCCAAGAGAGAAGCTGCGATTCGTGGACCTCCGATCGTCTCCGATTCGAAGCAAGCGACTCCCGGGCCCCTCCGGTTGTCGAGGGGACTCCGGACCGGGCTTGTGTCGGCGCGGGGGGTTGTGTCATGATCGGCGAGCGGGCGGAACGCCGAGGTCTCGTTCATGCCTCGTGCGCCCGACGGACCGCGTTCCGCACGGCGCGGGCGACCCTCTCCGGTCGCGATTCGTGGCGACGCGCCCGTACGGGCGTCGAGGGAGTCGCGGATGGCTCACGGCGACTGGTATCGAACCTATTTCCGCGAACCGTACAACGAGTTCTACGCGGACTATCTGCTTTCGCCGCACGTGACGGGCGAGGAGGCGGAATTCGCGCGCCGGGCGCTCGGGTTCGGGAACGACGATCGTGTGCTGGATTGCCCGTGCGGCTACGGACGCCACATGGAGTGGCACTGGCCGGCGCTGCCCGGCATCGTCGGAGTCGATCTCGAGAGGGACTGCCTGAAGCGGGCCGTCGAGTCGCTGCCGGGGGGGCGGTTCATCCAGGGGGACATGCGGGCGCTGCCGTTTCGCTCCGGGCAGTTCGACGCCGTGGTCAATCTGTTCAACAGCTTCGGGTACTTCTCGCACGAGGAGAACCGGGCCGTCGTGCGGGAGTTCTCTCGCGTGCTCAAGCCGGGAGGACGTTTGATGATCGACGTGGCGAACCCGACGCCGCTGGTCGACGTCATCGAGGAGCAGCCTCGGACCCGACAGTCCGTCGGCGACCTGCTCGTCACCGAAGACTGGAGCTACGATCCCGAAACCGCCGTTCTGGCCAACCGTACGCAGTTCGAGCACGGCTCGAAGCGGACCGATCGGTCGTACGACGTGATTCTCTACGACGCGGACCGGCTGACCGAGATGCTCGATCGGGCGGCTCTCGGGGTCGAGCGGATATACGGCGAGTTCACGGGCGAGGCGTTCGATCCCGCGGAATCGACGCGGATCATCGTTGTGGCGAGGAAGCGCTAGCGCAAAAGCGACCGTCTTCCGAACACGGAGATCGCAGATTGTGACCGACGATATCCATCCTTCCCCGGACAAGGCTTCTGCGGCGCGCGAACCGTCGAGCGGCGACGCCGTCCGCTCGCCTTCCGCCCGTCGTCTCGGTCGGCGAGGGCGGCTCGTCTTCAAACTCGTTTTGCTCGCGGTCTCACTCTTGGTCGCGCTTCTTCTGGCCGAGGCGGGAGTGCGGATCGTGAGTCCTCAGCCGCTGGCCGGGATCATGTACAGCGACAGCGCGGAGTGCGGCTTCTGGAATCTCCCGAACCTTCGCGGCAAGGCCTTCCAGAGCGAGCCGCGCCTGCCTCGCTATCGGATCACGACCGATTCGCGAGGCTACCGCGGCGCTCGCCCCGTGTCCGTGCCCAAGGCCCCGGACACGAAACGCTTGGTGGTCCTGGGCGACTCGTTCGTCTTCGGAGTCGGAGTCGAGGACGATCAGACCTTCCCCGCCCAAACCGAGCGGCTTCTGAACGAGGGAGAGACGGGGGAGCCTTTCGAGGCGGTGAACGCGGGTTGTCCGGGATGGGGGACGGAGAACGAACTCGCGTTCTGGCGCGCGCGGCGCCGGGAGCTCGATCCCGACCTTCTCGTCGTCGCGTTCTTCCGAAACGATCTGGGCGATAACGCGCGCCATCTGCTGTTCCAGGTGCGCGACGGACGCCTCGCGTTCGAACCGACCCGAACGATGGGCCGCGCTAAGCGAATCGCCCGGCTCATCCCCTTCTACTCGTTTCTCTCCGAGCATTCGCACCTGGTCAACCTGCTTCGGCGCTCGGCGGTTCGCTTCTTTCTCGAACCGCCTCCGACCGACGGGCCGAAATCGGACGAACCCGACCGAGGCGCCGCGGAAACGCGAACGCCCCCGACGGAGGCCGCGCCGGGCGAGAACCCCGCGCTCGAAGAGCGGCTCCGACTCTTCTCGCTCCTGATGGGCGCGCTTGTCGACGAGGCGCGTTCCGAGGGAATCCCCGTCCTAGTGCTTCTTCTCCCGTCGATGTACGACTGCGTGCCCGGGGCCTTCCCGGACTACGGACGGGTCGAAGAGATCGTGTCGCGATGGAAAAAGGGCGGAAGGTGCGAATCGGCGAGTCTTCTCGACCCGATCCGCGAAGCGCGCGACCGCGGCGAGGCGATCTTCCAACCCCGCGACGGGCACTATACCCCGCAGGGCAACGAGATCGTCGCTATCGAGCTAGCTCGGAAGGTCGGAGAGATTCTCTCCGCGAAACGAGACGATTGCGAAGGGCCTCGATAAACCTGCCACGGGTGTCTTAATAAACCTGCCACATGCGGACTTCGAAACCGGTGGTCAAGGGCGCGGGGAACCCGTCGCCCAGTCGAACGTCGTAGTAAACGGTCGGCGTCCCCGTCCCTTCGTAGCCGACCCGGTCGAGAGTCCCGTCGCCATCGGCGTCTTCCCAGTAGCCGTCCACATAAACGCTCCCGTAGACGCGCATATTGCCCGCGTTGATCATCTTGCCGTTGACGAGGAACAGCCCCTGGTGCATGCACTTCGAGATCGTGAAGTTTCCGTCGACCGTCGTCGGGTCGGGCACGGTGAGCGAAGGAGGATCGCCGACTCCGAAGAGTTCTACGTTGGCGTTGAGGTAGAAGACCCCTCGGGTGTGGGGCGCGCCGCCCGAGAGCCGGATCGTCGCGACGTTTGTCGTCGCGTGCGTCGCGTCGCCGTTCGGAGGATTCCCGTCGATCGTATCGACGAAAATCGCGTTCCAGTTCCCGTCGTAGTCGGGCGGGATGTCGAACTCCGACTCCCAATCGGTCACCCGGTGGGCGGCGTCCTCGATCCCGTCGCGGTACATGTTCCCCGCCGCGTCGGTGCTGTAGTACCTGCCGTGGTGGATGGCGTAGTTCTTGTAGAACTCATAGGGATACTCGGGGAATTCGAGCGTCTGGTTCTGATAGAACACGTCCCCGAAGTTCGCCCGGTCCGTCGCATTGGGCATGGCGTCGCACGGCGTCGGGTTGGTCGGATCGAACCAGGATTGGGACGCGGGCGGTCCGTAGGGTTTCCATGTCGAGTCGAAATCGAACTGGCCCTCGGTCCGGAACGCGAGGAGTTTCGTCCCGTCGTACTTGACACTGTCGTAGTACATGCTGGTCACGTGGTTCTTGGACGGGACGTTCATGGCGCCTCGCGACCAGACCTCGCCCCAGTAGACCTCGACGCTGCCTCCGGCGATGATCGTGCCTTTGCTCACGATCGCTCCGGGCGCTTCGCCTTCTTCCGTATCGCCGACGATGATGTCCTGCTCGACGGTCCTCTCGACATACGCATCGCTCGGATTATCGGCGTCTTTGTCGTTGAAAACCGTTCCGACGCTTCGCACGCGACACAGCACGCCCGCCTCATCGGAGCCCATCAGTTCGAGACTCGTGATGCGACCGATACTCTCCGACTGGGAATTGGTGAACGTCGGGAGCATCTCGACCGGGATCGTGAGGACGCTGTCCGGGGTGGGGACGGCGGCCTTGAGGTTGGCGTACCCTCCCGCGGCGTTGAACAGCGAGGTGTTCGGGGTGTATTCGGACGGCGTGTAGAGCCAGTTGATGACCTCGAAGGCCCCGGACTCGGCCATGTAGAACGCGCGGGTCAGCTCCCGTCTGCGTCGTTCGGTCTGGCCGTAGTCGAGCAGCGTTTGCGCCAGCCAGAGCGCGACCATCGCCGACAAGATAAGGAGGAAGATGCACACCGGCATCATCGCTCCGCGCTGGGTTGACTTCTTCAGATACTTCCACATGATGCTGACTCCCCGGGGTGTGTCGTCCCCCCCTACGACTGACACTTTGCGCTCTGCGCGGACGGCGTACCGGCGCGCAGTGAGCAAGACGATCCCTCTCAGTTGCGCAGATACACGCTCATCTGTTTCTCGATCGGCCTTTCGAGCGTGTACTGCGCGATGGCCGTCGCCTTCGACGTGACCCGAACCACGGTGGCTCCATCCAGCAATTCGAAGGACAGGTTCTCCAAACGTCTGACCTTCGGAGAATACCCCTCGCCCGAAGCGATATCCTCGTCGTAGTACAGGATCCCCTCGGCGAATCGGAACGAGGATACCGCTCCGCCCTTGTTGGGATCGATGAAATCCAGACGGTGTCCGTCCTCCGCGATCGTGATATTGCCGGCGCCCGCGCGCCCCATGCACAGGCGGAACATGACCTGGTCCAGGGCGCTGCACATGATGCCCTGCGTGCGGCTGTAGGCGGTGAGCTTCTTGCTCACGCGGATCGACGAGATCTGAAGAAAGCCGACCATGCCGAAAACGAATGCGGCGACGGCCGAGGCGATGCACACCTCGACAAGAGTGAAACCTCGCCTCTTGCTAGGTAGGAAAGAGCGTCGGATCATCTTTCTCGACTCGCTTTCTCGCTTCGCCCGGGCTCTTGGCCCGGCGAGCCGCGGATCGCGCCTCACCGCGGCACCAACGTGGTCATCAACGTCTCGTGCATGATGCGCCCGCTCCCCCCCTCGGCCAGTTGGAACTTGGCGCCGGGCGGAATCCAGGTGAGCGTGAGCTCGATCGTGATCCGCTCGTGCGTCGCGGGGGTCTCGCCGGAGGCGAACGGCGTGCCGTCGGCGTGGTAAAGCGTCATGATCAGATTGCATGGGATATCGTCGCCCGGGTTGTCGGGCGTGCGGTTGTCGTCGAGCCAGCTCTCGCGCGTCCCGATCAGGTCGGGATGGAGCTCCTGCCGAATCTCCTCCATCTCGCGCTGCAGGATGGCGACCGCTCCCATGCGCTGTTGTTGGAGCGCCTGGAACTGAAGGCTCCAGCTCAGGGAGGCGATGGTTGCCAAACAGACGACACTCGCGATGGCGATCGTGACCATGACTTCGACGAGGGTGAACGCCCCTCGACCTCTCTGACTGGTTTGCCGGGTATTCATGGAGACCTTCGCTTCTCTCTGAGATTCTCGATTCTCCGACGATTGCGTTCGCGTTCAGCTGTTCAAGGAGACCGTCTCCGTCATTTTGCGTTTCGCCCGGAGCAAACCTCAGATTCCGGACTCCTTCTCCACTGTCCTACTCAAGCACAAGGTGTTCCAACCGACCGGCTCTCCACCTGGCAAGATACATATCTGAAACAACATGTGTTACGCGCCCCCCGGGGTTCTCGGTGCCCGAAGAGCGTGATCAGAAAGGGTTCACCTGTGTCCAATTGCCTGGACAAGGCGTAGTGCCGTCCATACGGACAGCCCCCCTACCCTCGCTCTCTTTATCGGTTTTCCCGGGTCATAACTTGAGTTTTTGGAAGGGAATGGGCCGCAAATCACGGTTTGGCGACGGAAGTCCCCTCGGGCCCGTCCCTGAGCGGTCCGAGCGGGGCACTCAGCGCGGGCGGCTCGGGGGGACGGGGGTACTCCCGGAGGCGGCGTTCGCCACGGGCAAAGACACGGGAACGCCTTCAGACGAAGAGCGGCCAAACACCGTCGGCACGGCCCGTCGTCTCACGTACTGGTCGATCCCCATCGAGAGCGTGCGTGCCCGTTCGTAGATCTCGCTCTCCTGGATGCAGCTCTGGGTGAACGAGGAGCCGGGCGCGATCTCGCCGCGTTCGACGTTGAAAAGGCGGACGTTGAGGACGAAGTTCTGCCCCAGACGAATGACGCTCCCCGCCACGAGATAGTCGGCGCGGAACTTTCTGCCGAGTTTTTGCCACCGGGTGAATCGTTGCTTTTCCGATTCCTCGGAGTCGATCTCCTCGAGGTAGCGCCGGATGTCCTGGCGCTCGAGGAGATAGATCGAGCGATATCGGTCCAGATTCTGGGTCAGCAGTTCCGGCATCGCGCTGCGCAACTTGGCGTATTGCGGCTCGGCGGCCGATACGTCGAAGTCCATGATGGCCATGCGATAGCGTTTGGCGGTGCATCCGCCGAGAACGAGCAGGACTGCAAGAAGCAGGATCGGAAGGGTCAAGCGCCTCATCGGTCGGTCTCCTTTGGAGCGGGAACTGGAACCTGCTGGCGACAACGGGAACAGGAACGGGACGGCGGCGCGGATCTGTCGCGGACCCTTCGCGGTCCGGATTCCGCGCCGCTCTGGACTAGTTGCCTTCGGCGAAGGACTCGATGCCGAGAACCTCCTTTTGAATCTTCACCAGCTGAGCGATGCCCGATTGGGCGAGGTCGAGAAGCCGGTCTAGCTCGTCGCGGCTGAACGCCGTCTTCTCGGCCGTGGACTGGATCTCGATGAAGCGGCCCGATCCCGAGGCGGCGACGTTCATGTCCACCTCGGCTTGGGCGTCTTCGAGGTAGCAGAGATCGAGAACCGGCTGGCCCTCGACGATGCCAACGCTCGTGGCGGCGGCGAAATCCGCGATCAGGCCCACGCCCACTTTGCTCTGCGCCCGAAGACGACGAACGGCCAGGGCCAAGGCGACGAACCCGCCCGTGATCGACGCCGTCCGGGTGCCCCCGTCGGCCTCGATCACGTCGCAATCTATGATGATGGTGCGTTCGCCCAATTTGTCAAGGTTGAAAACGGACCGCAGGACGCGTCCGACGATACGCTGGATCTCGGTGCTGCGAGGGGCGACGTTCCCGCGAACGCCGTCTCGGGGAATGCGTTGAGCCGAAGAACGGGGGAGCATCGCGTATTCCGCGGTGAGCCAGCCGCGTCCCGTTCCCACGACGTGCGGGGGAACCCTGTCCTGAAGGGTGGCGGCACAGATGACCTTGGTCGCGCCGACCTCGACCATGGCCGACCCTTCGGCGTGTCGCAGGACCCCGGCGGCGATCTTGACCTCGCGCATTTGGTCGGGTTCGCGGCCATCGACTCGTTTCATGCGGTTAAGCCTTTCAATATCAGGTCTCCACCCACTGCTACCCTACCCCACCCTTCCCCGGAATGCAAGCTCAACCGTCGCGAATCGACGGGGATTCCCCGTCTCCGGTCTGCGCGAGACAACCTCGCATCCTCCACGGACACCGTTGGGACTGGGGCAAGGGTGTTGGGCAATGACGGTTTGTAAGCGGCATCCATCGGGATCGGGATCAATTCGAGCGAATCGGATTATCGTGAGATTCGATGTGACGAAGCAGCGGACGCCTGTCAATCCCGCAGGCAGCGAAAAAGTTCGTAGGTTTCGATGGGGTCGGCTTTGCCCTTGAGTTCCACCAGGCCGAGGGGGCGGCTTTCGATCCGATTCTCCAGGGCGCGAACCATCTCCGTCGACATGACGATCTGGTTGGGCGCGGCGATATCGCACAGGCGCGAGGCGATGTTGACCGTGTCGCCGATCACGGTGTATTGCATGACCTTCTCCGACCCGACTTCGCCGTGGATCACGTTGCCGCGGTGCAGGCCGATGCCGATGGAAACGGCGCCCACGTCGAAGACGATCTCGCGCGTGCGGCGGATCATCTTTTCGGCGCAGCGCGCGGCGCTGTAGGTGTCGTCGGGGTGGGACTCGGGGCTGCCGAAGACGGCCAGAAGGGCGTCGCCCATGAACTTGTCGAGCGTGCCTCCGAATTCGAAGACGATGTCGGACATTTCGGAGAAATACCGGTTGAGGAACGCGAACAGGTTCTCGGGCGACACCTGTTCGCTGAGTTGGGTGAAAGCGCGGATGTCGCTGAACAGGACGGCGACCTCGACGCTGACGCCGGCTTCGAGCCGGATCTGATTGGACGAGATCTTCTCCACGATCTGGGGCGAGAAGTGCCGCTCGAGGTTCGCTCGGCGCGTTTCTTCGCGGACGATTTGGTCGTGAAGGCGGGCGTTGTGAACGCAGACCGCGGCCTGGTTCGCCATCATGGTCAGAAGGTCGAGATCCTGTTTCGAGAACGCCTTGCTCGCGGTTTCGGTATCGACGTGAATCGCGCCGAGGACGTTGCCCTGGTGCATGAGCGGCACGCACATGACCGAGCGCATGCCGAACGCCAGGATGCTTTCCTGTTGTCGAAGCTGTTCGTCGCGTTGCGTGTCGCCGCAGAGGATGCCGACGCGTTCCTGAAACGCCTGTTGGATGAGCGTACGGCTGATGCGCAGGCGCTCCTGGGTCCCCTTGAGGGTGCCGGAGCGCCGCACGGCCATCGGCACGAGTTCGCCGCCGACGGGATCGGCGAGGAGTATGGCCCCGTTGTCGGCGCGCAGGACCTCGAAGATCGTGTCGAGGAAGAAGACGAGAAGGCGGTCGAGCCGAAGCTGCGTCACCATCTGTTGGCCGATATCCTGGAGAAGCGTGAACCGTTTGCGCAGTTCTTGCGAACCGCTCCCTCCCAGCATCGCCGACTCGAACGCCGCCGAGAACGTCGCCTTGTCTATGTCCGTCGTCGCGAAGAAATCCGAGGACTCGATCTGGTCGCTCGAAAGGATGACCGTTTGCGACAACGGGTCCTCCCAGACGGCGGGCCGCTCTCCCGGCGTCTCGGACGAGGGCGAGTGAACGTCGAGCGAGAATCGGATGCGAGTGCTGCCGGCCTCGATCTCGTCGCCCTCCCCGAGCTGGGCGCGCTCGGTCTTCACGCCGTTGAGAAGAGTCCCGTGGGTGCGCGAAAGGTTGCGGAGCAGATAGTGGTCTTGTTCTCTGACGATTCGGAAGTGCCTGCGCGAGACGTGCGGATCGGCCAGGACGACGGAGTTTCCGATCTCGCGCCCGACCGTGACGGTGGCGGCATCGCCGATGTCGAACCGCGACGACGAGCCGTCCTTGTAGGTCAGGAATAAGTGGGCCACGAGATTGGAGTCCCCTGCGTCTTCGCGACCGGCGCGACGACCCGACAAGAGAATGGGAGCGGCGCCTGCGCGATTCCGGTTCGCCGCCTATTATGGAGGACGCGCCCCCGGCGTTCAAGAGAAAGGCGCGCGGCGTTCCCGGGCCCGATCGCCCCCGATTCGGACTCCCCGCGCGTCGGGAGAGGCGGACAAAAAAAACGCCGCATCGTGCGGCGCATCTACCGATCGAACACAAGACAACCCGTCGAGACCTCCTCGGAGAACTCGATTCCCGGCCTCCACCGGCGACGAAGGCCCGTTCCTAACCGGACTTCCTCCGTCGGCGTTTCTTCCTTCTGCCCGAGGGTCGATCGAATCGCGGCTCTACTGAGCCTTGATCACGTTCTGAGCGTGCAGCCCCTTGGGGCCTGAGACCGCCTCGAGCTGCACCCGATCTCCTTGGGTCAGGCTGCGGAACCCCTCGCTTTGAATCGCGGAAAAATGAACGAAGACGTCGTCGCCACCCTCTTGTTCAATGAATCCGTAACCCTTCTTGTCATTGAACCACTTCACTACGCCGCTTGTATCCATTGTTCCTGCCCGCCTTCTGATGCTGGAGTACATCGCCGCGCGGGAACCCGGTTCCGGAACAAACAAACACCCACTCCCCCGCTGGAACAAGTCGAGAGAATTCCGGCGCCAAAACAACCCTGTAGTAAGATCGAGAGAAACCGACCCGGAACCGACCAACCTCCCACGCTACCGCGTGCGCCCCCCACAACGGGGAAGCCAGTACAGCCTATTTACCTGTCCACGCCTTCCAGCGTCAAGGGAAAAAAGGGCTTCTGCCGGACTTTTGGGGGCAAATAGAGCCGCTTGGGCGACAATGTCAACGACCTCTCTCTCCTGGCAATCGAGAAGTCGCCGACCCCGAAAGGAGACCGACTCGACACACCGACTCTCGCGGAGAGAACCGGGATCCCCTTCCTACTCCAACCTGACCACGTTCTGAGCGAGGAGGCCTTTCGGGCCGTTCGAGAGATCGAATTCGACGCGGTCGCCTTCCGACAGGGAGCGGAAGCCGTCGGCCTGAATCGACGAGTAGTGGACGAATACGTCTTCACCGTCGTCCGCCTCGATGAAGCCAAACCCCTTCTTGTTGTTGAACCATTTGACTTTTCCTGCCGCCTTCATGCGAGTCTCCTCCCACCGTCAGCGAGATCCCCCGCCGCACGACCGTTGGGCTCGATCGTTCCCGCAGAAAGACTCCCATGCCGACTCCGGATTGGCATCCGCGGGTAGAATCCGGCGTGCTCAACGACTCGCTGAACGTCCATACTCAGGCGTTGTACACAAAAGACGATTATTGTGTCAAGAAGATTCTAGACGATGAAATAAACGAATCGGTTAGGGCAGCGGGACGCGGGCAGACGATATCCTTGTACGGAGAAGCGGAACGGCGCCCTTAGAAATCGCTGACAACGCTCGGGTTGCGTTGCCCGCGACCCGCCGTCCGCCCATCCCGGCGGTCCCGCCTCCTGCCCCTCGGTCCAGCCGCGAGAGGTTCGGAGAGAGATGCGGGGCCGGACGAGAGCGCCTGAGGCGCCCGTCGAGGGATGGGGCGCGTTCCTTCCTCATTCCTCTGGAAACACGGCGAGGGGACGACTATACCTACATGATGCGTCGGGGGATGCGCGGATGAGGACTCCATTCGCGCGCACTCCTGCGCCACGGCTCCCCCAAGTCGTCCGGAGGGGGCGTCCGCCAACATCGCGTGGTGAAGAATGTCCAAGCCTCCGCAAATGGCCATCCTCTCTGCTATCCTCCGAGGATTCCTTCTCGAACGTTTCAGCATCCGTATGGGAAACGATCCGGGAAACGACGCCGAGCGTTTCGAACGTCTCGACCGCTACATTCGCGACGAATTGGGTCCGAGCATGAGAATCCGAGTGGAGCGCGTCGAGTCGATGGGGCGCGGCACGAATCCGGTTGTGAGGCGGGTGGTTGACTCCTCGGGAGGGGGCCACGTTGCCCGGTGTTTCGCCCGTCGCCTGCCCGGGAAGGACAAGAGCCGCGAACACGCGGAGGTTTCGCGTCTTTTGGATCGTGCGGGCGTGATCGTGCCTCGGGTGGAACATTGCGACTCGACCTATCTCACCTTGGGTCGCCACGGATTCGAGGTGGTCGTCGAGGAATGGATCGAGGGACGCCATCCGTCGGCGGACGATTTGGGCTCGGCGGATTCGGAGATTCTCGAGTCGATTGCGAAGGTGGTCGCCGCGCTGCATTCGCTCCAGGCCCGCCGTTCCGGCACTCCCTGGCGGCGGCGAGGTCGCGGGAGGGATTTCATTCGCGAGACGTTCGTTGCGAGATGCGAAGAAGCGCTCTCTCTTATCGAGCGATCCGATCCGACCGGATCCGATTCTTCCTCCATCGCCGCGGTGCGCGGACATCTGGCCGAACGCCAAGCGACGCTCGATCCCGGCCCTCCCTACTCTCTGGTCCACGGCGACGTACAGGCCGGGAACCTTGTCGTGCCCTCCGGCGGCGCCGGCGCGGTCTCCGGAACGCCGCGGATCGTCCTGATCGATTTCGGAACGGTCCACTATGGTTTGTGGCCCTGGGACATCGTGGGTTTTCACAACGGCTGCGCCCGACGCGAGATCGAGATCACGCGCCGATTCGCGAAAGCCTATCTCAAATCGCGTCCCGAAGCCGATCCCGAGCGTCTGCGACGAGCGTGGGACTACCTTCACCCATTCTATCACGTCGAGAAGTGCGCGGCGGCGTTGCGCAAGTACCGCCGCGCGCGCGAGGGCAAGCGTTCCGATCGCGCACCCGAGGCGCTTCTGCGCCGCGCGAGCGACCAGTGGAGACTGGCCGTGGAGGCGGTTCGCGCGGGTCTTTCGCCTCTGTAACGATCTCAATCGCGTTTGAGTTCGCCGTTGAAGCCGTAGCACCGGAAAACCAGGAACTCGCGCAAGCGTGGCGGCGAAACGCCATAGCCCAGGTATTCTTCGGTCTTTCCGCTCGGATACACGATGAGGGAGGGGACCTCCTCGACCCGCTCGAACAGGGGATCGAGGTAGCGGTGGTATTTGTCGTACTTGGTGATGTAGGAAGGATGCTGCTTGTTGGGTTTGCTTTTCTCGATGACGACGACGGCGTCGAAACCCTCGAGTCCGCCCTGTTCTTGGCGCCAGAGTTCGAAATTGCCGGCCGACCGTTCGTCGAGGGCGAAGACCTCTTGCGTCTCGCCCGAGTAGAAGGCCAGCATCGACGCCAGGTGCCAGTTGCCCGCCATGATGACGGCGGGAGAGCGCTCGTTCATCTCGTCGCGCACGCGACGTCCCAAAGCGCCGATCTCACGCCAGCCCAGCAGTTTCTCGTGAAGCCGGGCGAGCGACCATCGCTTGGGACGCGAGAGCGGGTCCTCGCGTTCGGTCCGGATCTGAAACGCGACAAGGGGGGCGAGATGCATGAGGAGCGTGAGCGCCACGCATACGCCCACCGCCCAACGCCAGTAGCGTCGTCCGAAGAGTTCCCCATTCTCGTAGAGCGCGACGGCGAGAACCAGGAGTGGGACGTATCCCGTCGCGGGCCAATGAGGACTGATTTCCACCCCGGGCGAAAGCAGTCCGAGAAAAAGCGGCAAGGGCAGACCCGCGCACAAGAGATACAGAACGCGGTCGTCGCCCGAGCGCCGCCAGCGCTTGAAGCCCTTCCACACGCCCCAGACCATGATCGGGAACACAAGGGGCGAGACCATCGGGACCGCGCCGCCCAGAAACTCGAGGACCTGTCCGAGGCGCAAGTGGGCGCGCGGAATCGAGCTCCGGCGCCACTGGAAGGCATAGTTCGCCCAGTCGTGGTTGGCGTTCCACCACAGGTTGAGCGAGACCAGCGCCAACGCCAGGGCGGCGGCGAGCCAGGGTCCGGGCGTGCGCAAGAGCCGGCGTTTCGAGGGCGAAATCGCGAGGAACAACCAGAGCGGCGGCAGGAGGACCCAGGCGTGGAACTTGCTCAGAAGCGCCAGACCGGCGGCAAGCCCGGCCAGTATCCAGGCGCCGGTTCCGCGCCCATTCGCGGCGCGCCAGAAGAACCACCAGGACAAAGCCGTGAAAAGGACCAGGCTGTTGTCGGGCATAACGAGGATCGCGTTGAGAGAGAACATCGGCGTGATCGCGCACAGCGCCGCCGCGCGCCATGCGAGTCGAGGACTGGCGGGATACATCGCTCGCGCGAGACCGTAGATCGCCAAGGGCGTCAGGGCCCCGAGTACGATGGGACCCGACCGGGCGGCGAGCTCCGATGTGTCCACCCATCCCAAGAACAGAGCGCTCATCCATGCGACCATCGGGGGATGGTCGTAGTATCCGAGCGCGAGATGCCTCCCCCAGAGCCAATAGTAGGCTTCGCCCGCGAGGAGAGGAAACGCACCCGCGGCAAGAAGACGCAGAAGCGTCAGCCCGAGGACGAGAAGAACGAGCCGGACAAGGAAACCGTTGCCTGAGCGGTGGAATGAACTGGTCATTTCTCTCGACATTCTGCTTCGCGTCCGAACCCGCGATACACCCGGTCAGGGAAGATCGATGTTCGCCGTGTAGCGGTTCTCGCTCACATCGAGACGGGCCTCGGGATCGTCGCGCAGGACCGACCGACACATGCTCCCGATCGATAGAACCCCTCGATACTCTGCTTCCGGACGGGCGACGGGAGGAAGGCGAAACTCGTCGATCACGATTTCGCCGGGTATCCAGAGCGAGGTCGGATAGGCGGCGCTGAGATAGCCGCCGTAGTGCGTTATACGCTTCGAGCCCCGCCGCTTCAACGAATACACGGGATCGTACTCCCGGCTCATCGCCGCGAGGGAGCGGTAGGCGATGCAGTAGACCCACTCTCCGGTGTCGGGGTCTCGACCCGAGATGTCGCGCAAGCATCCCAGGCATTCGTACTTGCCCGAAAACGAAAAGAGGGAATGCAAGTTGCGTTCGCGCACGAAGGCGTCGGGGGCGAGACGCACGCGCACGGCGAGAAAACGAGAGTCCTGGGCCGGACCGGGCTTCCGAAGCTCCAGGCTCGCGGAATGCGGACCCTTCGTCAGATACAGCCGACACGAGCCATCGTCCTCGAACTCGATGAGCTCGCCGTCGACCGACAGATCGAATCCCATGTCGCCGCCCCCATAGGAAGGATCGATCTCGAAGAGACAGTCGCCCGCGAGGAACGTCCGGAACGTCCGGGATTGCCGGGAGGACGAACCCGCGCCCGGCGCGAGATACAACGTTCGAGCATGGCGACCGGTTTCTGGAACGTAGTCCTTGTTGCGAAAGTACTCCAGACGCACGCTGCCGTGAGTCAACGTTCGGTCGGGGACCTTGCCTCGTGTCCACGACCGGATCTTCTCCTCCCCTCTCACACGAAACCGGCGATCGTCCTCGCGGTCGATGAACCAGAGACCCCGAGAATGGCGAAAGGCGGACGTCAGGTATTCGCTCGCCGCGGCGGGCGCGAAGTAAGCGACTCGATAGGGGCCGAACCCGTTGGCGCCTGACAACGTTCGGCGCGCCAATACGTGTCCCATGCTCTTGCCCCGATCGCTCGGGCGCATTCGCAAGTAGTAGAGAATCTGCTGCTCTACGTCGCGCGATCCGCAAGAGAACAGATCGCCATCGTGGAAATTGTCGGCGAGCAGACGGGCCAGCTCCTTTCCGGAATTCTCGCCGAGAAAGCGAGAAGCGAATTCACTTTTCGCCGGCTTCGCGGATTGCCGAACAGACATGGCGACGAAGAGCGCGGGGATCGTGGCCGCGACGACCCGTCGAGAGACGCGTCCGCGAGCGAGAAGAGCAAGAGTCTGCGCAGCCGCATCGACCACCCAAGCCGCGCCGGCGATCATGAACGGCAACGCGAAAATGAGATAGCGGAGTTTCAGCGCAACGGCGGGGCGCACGGAATCGTTCAGAACATGGTCGTCGTACTGTCCGCTCAGGGCCGAGTAGAACAAGACGAATACGAAGGCGCCCAGCGGACCGAAATAGACGCAAGGAAACATTTTGCGGCAACGCGGGACCAGGACGGCCAGAAGAACGGAAAGACCCAGCAGGACGGGAAGAAACGGGATATTCGCCTCACGGAGAACGCCGAGAAGGCTCGAAGGGGCGAGTCGCGCCACGGCGATCGCCTGTTCGAGAAAAGGCGGCGAAACATCGGGCGAATAGAAGTCGGCCGATGCTTTGACTCGAAGGATCGTCGGCAGGCAGACGATGGCGGTGGAGACCGTAACGAGGAGCGCCGCCACGGTTCGCCCCGTGTGAAACCGCGAGGGCCTCTCTTTGCGTTTCGACCACGCGCAAACGGCGAGTACACAAAGAATGAACCCCATGTGCAGAGCGATAAAAACGGCAAGAAAGGTGGTTGTCAAGAGGCTCGCCGGAACGGCGAGGGCGTAGAGGAGCCAGACGTCCCACCGGTTGAGACGCTGCAATCGGAAGAAACTCCAGACAACGACCAGGACAAGAAGAAAAGCAAGGCCGTAGGGACGCACGATGTGCGAATAGTCGAGATGATAGGGGTTGACGGCTAGCAGAAAGATCGCGAGAAGAGCGACGCGCCGATTCGCGATATCGAGTAGAAGACAATACAGGAGAGGAACCGACAGAATCCCCGCCAGGACGTAGTGGAGATGCTGGAACACTTGAGCGTCGCCCGTCGCCTTGCGCACGAGCCAGAGAATGAAGTAGTCGAGCGGCGGTTGGCTTTGCCCCGCCACCGCACCGTTCCAGACCACTCGCGCCGGCAGGCTCGGATCGGTGGAAGAGATTTGGCGCAGTTCGTCGGGAGTGAAAACGTCGCCGAACAGGAAAGGCAGGCGCAGAGCGGCGGCCAGCGCGAAAACGCACCAGAACGGCGTTCGCGAATCCTTCAGGAGGGAGCGGAAGGGGATCGGCGCCATAAGCCCAGACCGACTCGGACCGTTATCCATGACGAGTGCTCGTCGATTCGCACGTGCGTCCGCGCGGCTCGCAAAGCCGACGGACGCCATGAGATGCTATCTCGTCTTCTCTTGCGAAGTAAAGCGTTTTGGAAGTTCGGTGTTGAACAATCCTTCGCGTCCTGCTACGTTTCGCCGAAACTGCGCTCGCTGCCTGCGTAGGATAGGCTCACGTTGTAGGTAGGTTCACGTTTCGCGAAACGTTCTTTCAGGAGACGCAAGAATGAGTCATCCGACGTCCGATACCTCGGTCTCGTCCGCGACGCAAGGCGCCGCGGGCGTTCCTCCCAAGCATTTCATGGTCACCGGCGGGGCCGGTTTCCTCGGAATCAACCTGGTGCGCTATCTCCTCGAACGCGGCCACTCGGTCGCGTCGCTCGACATGGCCGAGTTCGACTATCCCGACTGCAAAGACAAGATCCGAATCGTTCGAGGCGATATCCGCGACAAGAAGGCGGTCGATCGCGCCATGGAGGGGGCGCAGACGGTCGTGCACTGCGCGGCCGCGCTGCCTCTCTATTCGCGCGAAGACATCATGACGACCGACGTGGACGGAACGCGCAACGTCATGCAATCGGCGCTCGAACACAAAGTCGAGCGGGCGATCCACGTCTCCTCGACGGCGGTGTACGGCATTCCGGATCACCATCCGCTCGTGGAGGACGACAAACAGATCGGCGTCGGACCCTACGGCGAGGCCAAGGTCTTGGCCGAAGAAGTCTGTCTGGAGTTTCAGAGAAAGGGCATGTGCGTTCCCATCATTCGTCCCAAGTCGTTCATCGGCCCCGAGCGCCTCGGGGTGTTCGCGCTGTTCTACGACTGGGCGAAGGACGGCCGGGGCTTTCCGATGATCGGCAGCGGCAAGAACCGCTATCAGCTTCTCGACGTCGAAGATCTGTGCGACGCCATCTATCTTTGCGTGACGGGCGACCGCGGCACGGTGAACGACATCTTCAACGTCGGCGCGGCCGAGTTCACCACCATGGGCGAGGACTACCAGGCGGTGCTCGACTACGCCGGTTTCGGCAAGAAGATCCGGGGCTTCCCGGCGGGACCGATGATCTGGACGCTTCGGATTCTCGAGTTCTTCAATCTCTCGCCTCTCTACAAGTGGGTGTACGAAACGGCCTCGAAAGACTCGTTCGTCTCGATCGAGAAGGCCCAACGCGTCTTGGGATTCCAGCCCAAGTACTCCAACAAGCAAGCCCTGATTCGCAACTACCAGTGGTATCTGGACCATCTGGGACAATTCGAGAACACCTCGGGCATCTCGCACCGCGCTCCCTGGAAACAGGGCATTCTCCGCCTGGCGAAGCTGTTCTTCTAGCGCTCCGTCGCCCGGATTCTCTGGGCTGCAGCCTCCATTCCCCACTTCAAGTCACACGTCGCGACGACCCGTGTGACCGTCTTCTGTGCACCCTCGTGCCACGACGCGCGCCGACTTTCGAGAAGGACCTTCCCAACGGCCTTCTCGGGCGTCCGCGTCTCGCTTAGGAAAGGGCCGCAACCTAAAGTTTTTTGCGGAGCTGCCGATAAGAACCGAGACGGGGAGGTACGGATTGGAGGGCCTCCCGAACAAACCCAAAACGACCAGAGAAAGGGGGCGACGCACCGGGGCGGTTCCCCCGTGAAAACGGGCCCCAGGAGAAGGAAAAACACAGACGAACATCGGGGGTTTTAGGGGAACGCCCCGATCCGGAAACCAGGAAGGTTTCCTTAGAACTCATTCAATCACGGAGGATTGAAACCATGTCTCTGATTGTCAACACCAACATCGCTAGCATCAACGCTCAGCGAAGCCTCAATCAAACCAGTCGCAGTCTCAATAAGGCCATGGAACGTCTCGCGTCGGGACTCCGGATCAACCGGTCGTCCGACGACGCGGCGGGCCTGGCCATCGCCAACGACTTGGCTACCCAGGTTCGCGGCATGAACCAGGCGATCCGCAACGCCGGCGACGGCCTGAGTCTGATCGGGACCGCCGACGGCGCGGCCGGAATGCAAGTCGAGATCCTTCAGCGGGTCCGCGAGCTCGTGGTCCAGGCCGCCAGCGACCTGAACACCGCAACGAACCGCGCGACGATTCAGGAAGAGATCGACCAGCAGGTCGCCGAAATCACCCGGATCGCCAACACGACCGAGTTCAACGGTCTGAGCCTGATGACGGGTTCGTTCACGAACAAACTGCTCCAGGTCGGCGCCAATTCCGGCCAGACGCTCAGCATTTCGCTGGACGACTTCCGCGCATCGGCGCTCGGCTCCGTCGCCACCACGACGGGAACGACCGCGATCGACACGACCGTAGCCATCAACGGCTCGGGCAACGTGACGATCAACGGAGTGAACATCGCGAACTCGGCCAACTACATCGGCAGCGACGACGTCTCGACGGTCAACAAATCGGGAGGCGCCATCGCCAAGGCCGCCGCCATCAATGCGGGGTTCGCCGAGACCGGCGTCACGGCCACCGTGCTCGCGACGAGCCAGACCTATGCCGCCGTGACCGGCGGCGCGGTCACCTCGGGCGCCCTGACCATCAACGGCGTGACGATCTACGATTTCGCCGTCGACGGCGGCATTACGGTTCTGGCCGGCGATTCCGACGGGCTGTTGCGCGATATGATCAACGCGCAATCGAACGCGACAGGCGTCGTCGCCTCGCTCACCGCCGGCGCGCTCACGTTCACCGCGGCGGACGGACGCAACGTGCAAGTGACGGCCTCGACGAACTTCACCACTCGTTCGGGCATCACGGCGGGCACGGCCGTTTACACGGGCAGCATCAAGCTGACCTCGAGCGAGGCGTTCAGTTGGACCGCCACGGCGGCCAACATCGTCGGCGTGGCCACGGCGGGTACGGAGAGCATAGACCTGAGCACGGCGATCAACACGATCCAGGTCAACACGGCGGCCAACGCCGCCGACGCCCTGCTTCGAATCGACGCGGCTCTGGCCCAACTCGGCGAATCGCAGGCCAATCTGGGGGCGATCTCGAATCGTCTTCAGAACACCATCTCGAACCTGGAGATCTCGGCCGAAAACATGGCGGCTTCCGAATCGCGTATCCGCGACGCCGACTTCGCGATCGAGACGGCAAACCTGACCCGGGCGCAGATCATCCAACAGGCGGGCGTGGCCGTGCTGTCTCAGGCTAACCTGAGTCCGCAGGCGGCTCTGGCCCTGCTTGGCGGATGAGACTAGAGGGGGCCGGCAGGCTGCGTTTCTCGGATCTCGATCCGATAGACGTCGCACGCGGTCCCTGGTCGGAGGATCTCGCCTAGGGCCGGTTCGCAAGGCCTCACGCGAGATCGTAAGGAGATAAGACCATGATAACCGCACCTATCGCAAGTCTGGTGCGCCCCGATACGCCCAGCGCCACCGGTCCGCCGAAGGCGCCAGCCTCGACGGACGCGGTTCAGCGCGCGGCGGCGGGGAGCACCCAGCCCTTGTCCGAGACGGGTGAGACGGTTGTCATCTCGTCGAACCCCGAAGCGGGCAAATATGTCGCGCCCGACCCGCCGAGCGGTCAGTCCGAAGCACCGTCGCCCGAAGAAGCTCTGTCCGAGCGAATTCGGGAGATCAACCTGAAGGTCCAGCAGAGAGCGACCCAGGTCGAATTCACGATCGACCGAGACACGGACAATGTGGTCGTTCGAGTCCTCAACAAGGAAACCGGCGAAGTCATTCGTGAGATTCCGCCGGAGGAAATCATCAACTTGAGGCAAGCGCTGGAAGACATTCGCGGCTTGATGTTGAGCCGGATGTCGTGAACACCTTAGGGGAGTCGGCGGCGCCCAGCGCCCCGGCTCCCCTTTTTCCGAAGCAGGAAAGGAGACACGCCCCGATCTGTTTGATCTCACCCGGATGCGCGGGCACGGTATGTCTCTTGCGGAGATGAAAACAAGACGGCGGCCCGTCGGCGCCCCCCAAGGACGAGACAGGGCCGGTTAAGATACTGAAGACGTTGCGTTTCGACCGTGTGGGACCGCAAGTCCCCCGGCGCGAAACGAAGCAAACGCGCGGGATCGTGGAGGGCAACGAATTCCCGGTTGCGGGGAAAATCCCCCGGTCGTGGGAAAAAAGTGCCCCGGGAGGCGGAAACATCATGACGATCAGCACGGGTGTCGGACTCATTTCAGGCATAGATTATGACAGTCTCATCTCTCAGATGTCGGAGATCTCTCGCAAGCAGGTCACACTCGTCCAGCAACGTCAGGCCACCTATCAGGTCAAAAACCAGGCCTACGGAGCGCTCGTCACCCAGCTCTCGGCCCTGCGCGATCAGGTCGAGGCGATGCGCGCGCCGTCGGACTTCCTGTTCCGCCAAGCGTCGAGCACCAACCAGTCGGCCATCGGCGTCAGCGCGGAGAACACCGCGGCCATCGGCAGCTATTCCGTCGAAGTGCTTCAGCTGGCCAAGGCGGATCGGATCGGCTCCCAGGGGGTCGGCTCGCTCGACTCCGCCATCGCCTCGGGTTCCGGGTCGCTCACGCTCCAAGTGGGCAGCGGGCAGGCCCGCTCGTACGCGGTGACCGCGACGACCACGTTGACCCAGCTGCGCGACATGATTAACGCCGACACGAGCAGCGACGTCACGGCGAGCATCGTGAACGACGGGTCGTCCACCTCGCCTTATCGCCTTGTGTTGTCGGCCAAGGTCACGGGTGAACAGAACAGCATCGAGATCGTCCAGAACGATACGACCCTCAACCTCGAAAACAAAGTCATCGGCGCCGCCTCGGCGTCCTCCGGAAACGCGTTCGACGGAACCGTCGCCTCCTCGGGTACTTACACGGGAAGCGGCTCGTTCAACGTGGTGATGCGAATCACCGGGGCCGGAGCGGTCGGGGCCGCCAAGTTCGTCGTTTCCCTGGACGGCGGACGCACCTTCGGCTCGACGGAATACACGACGGGGACCGCGGCTCAAGACATCTCGGGCGGACTGGGCGTGGAGGCGGCGTTTCAGGCCGGCACGACCGATTTCGCGGTGGGGGACACGTTCTCGATCCAGGTGTTCGACCCCCGGATCTCCACGGCTTCCGACGCCATCGTCTCGGTCGACGGGATCGAGGTGCGGCGCGAGACCAACACGTTCACCGACGTGATCGACGGGGTGACGCTCACGGCCAAGGAGGTCACGACCTCGGCGGCCACGGTTTCGGTGGCCAACCAGCTAGGGCTTCTCAACGCCGAAGTAATCACGTTTCAGTCGACGTACAACAGCCTCGTCGAGCAGATCCGACAATTGACGGCCTACGACACCGAGACGAAGGTCGCGCAGCCCCTGTTCGCCGATTCGGCCGCGCGTTCGCTCCGGAGCGATCTGGCGCGTCTGATCACCAGTCCCGTGGCGGGTCTCAACTCGGAGTATTCCACTCTCGCCTCGATCGGCCTGCGATTGCAGGCCGACGGGTCCCTCAGTGTCGATCAGGCCAAACTCAACGAGGTGATGGAGGACGACCCCGACGCGATCATGAGACTGTTCGGGCGAAGCGGGGCGTCCGACAACACGGCCGTGCAGTTCGTCAACTCGTCCACGGCGACGACCGCTCAGAACTTCCAGGTCAATATCGCAACGGCCGCCGCGCGGGCCCTGGTTCAGGGCGCGCAAGCGCTCGACCCCGGCGGGCTGGTCCAGGATGAGGCTCTCACCTTCACGGTGGACGACAACACCTTCGTCGTCCAACTGACGGCGGGCGACACGATCGACACCGTCGTGTCGAAGATCAACTCGCGGTTCGCCACCGAGGGCGTCGGCCTGAGGGCAAACAGCGAAGCGGGCGTTCTGAATCTCCAGACGACCGCCTACGGCTCGCAGGCTTCGTTCAGCGTCGTCTCGGATCGACCCGGCGGCAATCCCAACCAGTTGGGAATCGGGACGACTCAGATCGACGCCTCGGGCGTCGACGTGGCGGGAACCATCGACGGGGTCGCCGCCACCGGCGAGGGGCAAACGCTCCGAGGCGGAACGGGGACCACCGCCGAAGGCCTGGAACTGCTCGTCACGGCCGCCGCGCCAACAACGGCCAACGTGCGGGTCACCAGCGGCGTGGCCAACCAGATGTTCGACTTGATCGGAAAGTATACCGACAGCGAGTCGGGAGCGATCACCACCCGCCAGGAAGGGCTGACCGAGTCGATATCCGATCTGAACGACCGGATCGACAAGATCGAGGCCCGCATCGAGAGAGACGCCGAGCGGATGCGCAACCAGTTCATCGCGATGGAAAAGCAGCTGGCCCAGTACCAGGGTCTGGGCGACATGGTCGCCAACTCGATCTCCCAACTGCAAAAGGCCATGGGCCTCGGATAGTCGGGGAACCCGAGGATGAGAAGGGACGAGTAACACGTATTGAGCGACGGACAACGAGTTCTCGACGAGAACGAGACCGCCGATCCGCCAAGAGAAACCGAGAGTTGTACCCAGCATGATCGGCTACGAAAAATACGCTCGCACGGATATCGAGACTTCCGATCCGCGCGCGGTAATCGTCCTTCTCTACGAGGGCGGCATCCGGTTTCTGAACGAAGCGCTGTCCGCCTGTCGCGCGAATCGCCGGCTCGAAGTCTCCAACAACGTCAACCGAACGCTGAAGATCGTTCAGTTTCTGTCCAACGCCTTGAACTTCGAGGTCGGAGGCGAAGTAGCCGAGAACCTGTCGCGCCTTTACGTGTATGTGCGCGACACGCTGCTCCAGGCGAACCTGATGTGCGACGCCGAGAAGATCGAGGAGGCGAGAAACCTCTTCAAGATTCTGCTCGATGGCTGGCGCGAGGTCGCGCACGACCCCGAGACGGCCTCCGTCGTCCAATCCCGCGTCCCGGAGAGCGCCTCGGCTCCTCCCCCGGAGGCGGAGTCCAGAGTCGCGCGCGCGGTCAACCTCGCTCACGAACCGGAAAGTCCCCCGCCCACGCATCACGCCCCCTACGGCGAAGAAGTCGGCTCCCACGCCTCCGCGCACGCGCCGACACCCGTAGTCTCGTCGCCCGAGCTGCGGGTCGCGGGTCAGAGCGCCTACGGCATCCGCCAAGTCGGCTGACTCTCCATCGACATTGACACTCCTTGGCCCGCACCGTTAGAATCGAACGGGTCGTGTCCGGCGCTGTGCGCTGAGAGCCGGAATTCGTTCGGCCACTCCTCGAGGATTCCCACAGATGCGAAAAGTCGCCATCCGGATCGCACTTCTATTCGTCGTTGCGGCCGTGGTTGCGGGCGTGTGGCATCGGCGCGGCCGCGAGCGGGGAAACGCGGGCGGCGACTTGGTGCTGTACGGCAACGTCGATATTCGCGAGGTGGAGCTGGCCTTCAACGGCGCGCAACGCCTAGCAAGCGTTCGTGTCGAGGAGGGCGACCGGGTGACAAGCGGCCAACTTCTCGCCACGCTCGAGTCGACTCGACTCGAAGACGCCGTCGCGGGAGCCGAAGCCCTCGTCGCGCAACAAGATCAGATCCTGGCGGCTCTCGAAGCGGGCAGTCGGCCCGAGGAGATTCGCAAGGCGAAAGCCGACGTCGAGGCCGCGCGCGCCCAGGCGGCCAACGCCGAACGCACGTGGCAGCGGCTGCGCGTTCTCGCGCGTCAGGACGCGAACTCGCAACAACAAGCCGACGACGCCCGCGCCGCCGCCGACGGCGCGCAGGCGCAGCTCCAAGCGGTTCAGGAATCGCTCCATCTGGCCGAAGCCGGACCTCGCCGCGAAGACATCGAGGCCGCGCGCGCCGCGCTCGAGGCCGCCCGGGCGACCCTCTCGCTCCGGCGACGCGAACTGGCCGACGCCCATCTCTACGCTCCCGCCCCCGGGGTCGTTCGCGATCGTCTTCTCGAACCGGGCAGCATGGTCACGCCTCAAACGCCGGTGTTCACCCTCGCGCTCGACCGGCCGGTCTGGGTCCGCGCCTACGTCGCCGAGGGCGATCTGGGCAAGCTGAAGCCCGGGATGAAGGCTCGCGTCGAGACCGACAGTTATCCCGACAAGTCCTACTCCGGATGGATCGGCTTCATCTCGCCCACCGCCGAATTCACCCCCAAATCGGTCGAGACCACGGAAACCCGCACGCGCTTGGTCTATCAGGTGCGAGCGTTTGTCGACGACCCGCGGGATGAATTGCGCCTCGGAATGCCCGCCACCGTAGTCGTCTCGCTCGACCACCCCAACCCGCCCGACGAGCGGGACAGATCCTCCTCCACGAGTCCGTGATGCCCGCGACCGAACAAGAAACCGTGTCGAGCGGCTCCCTGGCCGAGCCGGAAGAAGCGGTTCTCGAGGTCCGAAACGCGGTCAAGTCTTTCCAACTGGGCGAACGTCGCATCGAGGCGTTGTGCGAGGTGAGTCTCCGCGCCCACGCGGGACGAATCACCGGACTGATCGGTCCCGACGCGGCGGGCAAGACCACTCTGATGCGTCTCGCCGCGGGCCTGCTTCTTCCCGACGCGGGCTCGATCACGGTCCTCGGCCTGGACACGGTGCGCCACGCCACGCGCGTGCAGTCCACGGTCGGCTACATGCCTCAGCACTTCGGTCTGTACGAAGACCTGTCCGTCCGCGAGAACCTCGACCTCTACGCCGACCTCCAGGGCGTCCCCCACGAGGAGCGTTCCGATCGCTACGCCGAGCTGACGCGCATGACGGGGCTCGGGCCGTTCACGCGAAGACTGGCGCGGCGCCTCTCCGGCGGGATGAAACAGAAACTCGGCCTGGCGTGCACCCTGGTGCATCCGCCGCGGCTCCTTCTTCTCGACGAACCCACGGTCGGCGTCGACCCGGTTTCGCGCCGCGAACTTTGGACCATCGTGCTCCGCCTCGTGCGCGACGAAGGCGTGAGCGTCGTCCTGAGCACCGCTTACCTGGATGAGGCCGAACGGTGCGACGAGGTGGTCCTTCTGCACGAAGGACGCGTGCTGGGCGAAGGCCCCCCCCAGGCGTTCACCCGGAGGATCGCGGGCCGGACATTCGCCGTCGGCGCGCCTGGCCGGGGCCGCCGCGACGTGCAGCGCCGTCTGTCGGATCGGGCCGACGTGCTCGACGCCGTGATTCAGGGCGATCATGTCCGCGTCGTGACCCGCGAACCGAAGGAACTCCGAGCCGAAGACCTCGCGCCCGACCTGCGCGATGTCTCGATCCACCCGGTCGAGCCGAGGTTCGAGGACAGTTTCATCGATATTCTAAGTCGGCGCAAAGAAATCCAGGACGACGGCGCGGCGCGACCGTCCCACATGAAGAGACCCGCACCGCTCGGGGTCCAGACCGACGCGGCCGTTTCGCGCCCCACCGTGATCGCCGTCGAGAACCTCCAACGCCGATTCGGCGATTTCTACGCCGTGCGCGACGTGACGTTCGACGTCCGGCGCGGCGAGGTGTTCGGTCTCCTCGGGGCGAACGGGGCGGGCAAATCCACGACGTTCCGAATGCTGTGCGGCCTCCTGCCCGCCAGCGGCGGCTCGCTGCGCGTCGCCGGACTCGATTTGCGCCACGCCGCCGCCTCGGCGCGCCAACGCATCGGATACATGTCTCAGAAGTTCTCGCTCTACGGCAACCTGACCGTTCTCCAAAACCTCGAGTTCTTCTCCGGCGCTTACGGCCTCCGGGGCGGACAACGAACCGAACGCATCCGTTGGGCGCAGGACCGTTTCGAACTCGACTCGGTCGCCTCGGCCACGAGCGGCAACCTCCCCCTCGGTTTTAAACAACGCCTGGCGATGGCCTGCGCCCTGATGCACGAACCCGAGATCCTCTTTCTCGACGAACCGACCTCGGGCGTCGATCCCGTCGCGCGACGCGAGTTCTGGCATCGCATCGGCGCGCTAGCCGACCGCGGCGTGACCGTCATGGTCACCACGCACTTCATGGAGGAAGCCGAATACTGCGACCGCCTCGCCGTCATGGCCGAAGGCCGCCTCCTGGCGATCGGGACGCCGAGCGAGATCAAAGACCTCGCGCGCAACGCCGCGCATCCCGAACCGACGATGGAAGACGCCTTCATTCGTCTGCTCGAAATAAACGGGCAGGAAAAGACGACGCCATGAACCCGCGAAACTGACAGGGTCCAGGGAGCGCGCTCCCCGGCAGGGGTGCAGGGGGCAGAGCCCCCTGCGATAGCTTCAACATGAACCACACAGCCCCGACCGCCCCCTCCCCTGCTTCCCGTCCCGCGTCGCCCGGCGCGCGCCGCGGCGGGGCGTTCATGCGCCTCCGGGGACTCATCCGCAAGGAGTTCCTCCAGATCTTGCGCGACCCGAGCAGCATCGCCATCGCGTTTCTCATGCCGCTCGTCCTCCTCATCCTCTTCGGCTACGGCGTGTCGCTCGACGCCGAGCACGTCCCCATCGCCATCGTCGTCGAGCAGCCCTCGGCCGACACGGCGAGTCTCACCGGAGCCTTCATGGCGTCGCGCTATTTCGATCCGGTCGTGATGCACGACATGTCGGAGGCCGAGGAGGCGCTTCGCGAGAAGCGCGTGAACGCCATTGTCCACGTGCGCGACGATTTCGCCCACGCCTTGCGCACCCGCGCGGGAGCGCCCATCCAGGTCATCGTCAACGGCGTAGACGTCAACACGGCCCGGCTGGCCCTGGGCTACGTCCAGGGAGTCGCCGGAACCTGGCTCGAACAGCGCGCCCGCGATCGCGGCATGACGCTGCGTCCGCCCGTGGATCTTCAGCCGCGCATCTGGTTCAATCCCGAAGTGCGAAGCCGCAACTTCCTCGTCCCCGGCCTCATCGCCCTCATCATGACGTTGATCGGGGCGCTGCTCACGGCCATGGTCGTCTCGCGCGAATGGGAGCGCGGCACCATGGAAGCGTTGATCGTGACGCCGGTCACGATCAACGAGATCCTGATCGGGAAGCTGGTCCCCTACTTCTGTCTCGGGATGGGCGGAATGGCGCTGTCGGTCGCCATGGGATGTTTCGTGTTCGGGGTCCCTTTGCGCGGATCGCTCTGGGTTCTGGTCGGCGCCTCGGCGCTTTTTCTTCTCGTCGCGCTTGGAATGGGACTCCTGATTTCGACGGCGGCCCGCAACCAGTTCGTCGCGGGGCAGACCGCTATTGTCGTCACGTTCCTTCCCGCGTTTCTCTTGTCGGGCTACGTCTTCGACATCGCCAGCATGCCGCTGGTCGTGCGCGGGATCACCCACGTCGTTGCGGCGCGTTACTATGTGGCCATTCTCCAAACCGTGTTCCTTGCGGGGAGCATTTGGAGCGTCATACTGCCCAATGCCCTGGCCCTGGTCGTCATGGGGGTGTTCTTCATCGGCCTCAGCCGGCGCAAGGCGCGCAAGAGACTCGATTGACAGTACGCAGTAGGCAGAGGGCGGTAGGCAGAGGGCGGTAGGCAGAGGGCGGTAGGCAGAGGGCGGTAGGCAGAGGGCGGTAGGCAGAGGGCGG
>JAFGFN010000063.1 GCA_016931035.1 Candidatus Sumerlaeota bacterium | reverse complement strand
CGGTCGATCTCGAGCGCCTTCTCGTGGAACTCGATCGCTCTGCGCGCATCGCCCAGTTGTCGGTAAGCAATCCCCAGATTGCCCAGGTCGGCGCCTTCCCCCCTGCGGTCGCCGATCTCGCGGTCTATCTCGAGCGCCTTCTCGTGGAACTCGATCGCTTTCCGCGCATCGCCCAGTTGCGCGTAGGCATTCCCCAGGTTGCCCAGGGCGTTGCCTTCCCCCCTCCGGTTGCCGATCTCGCGGTCGATCTCGAGCGCCTTCTCGTGGAACTCGATCGCTTTCCGCGCATCGCCTAGGTCGGCGTAGGCGTTTCCCAGATTGCCCAGGGCGGCGCCTTCCCCCCAGCGGTCGCCGATCTCGCGCCACAGCCCCAGCGCCCTCTCAAGAACGGATATCGATAGGCGGTATTCGCCCAGCACACAGTGAATGACGCCCATCTCATTGAGCCATTCGCCGACGTGGTCGGCCAATTCGCGCGCCGGTGGATCCCCGGCCTCCTGGACGCGCTGTTTGAGTTCGGCCAACCGAAGCCGCTTTTCGTCGAGCGAGAGACTTGTCGACATTCCGGCGCTGAAATGACTTGTTGCCAGCGAAGCGCCGGAGAGTGGCTCGACGGCGAAATCGAACTGGTGGCTCTTCCACGACCAGAAGTCGGGACAACGTGCCGAAACGAGAGCGGCGACGTACTCCGGCACCCAAAAGACAACGGGACACGAAAAAGCCGTCCGCCAGCGCTCTCGCGAAGCGTTCAACACGCGCAGGACCCGATAATCCTCCAGGCCGGACGGAACGGACTCCTCCAACTCGACCAGGAAGAGCGCGGCGGGAGACGGCGCCTTCGGATCGAGCGCCGTCTTCGCGAACGCAAGAATGTCCGTCGTCTGCGGCGGGACGCGGAGCTTCGCGATTCCCGGGCGGTCCTTCTTGAGCGTCTCGATCAAGTGGTTTTGAAGGCTTCGGCTGTTACAGACGGCGATACCGAGCGAAAAAGTCCCTTCCGAAGCGGCCAGCATCCGTCGCATCGCGGCCAATTCCGAAGAATGGCGGTCAACGTCGGTGCTCGGTGGGGTAGGTTTCACGTGCTCGACTTCTCAGGCGTCGCGGGCGACGGCGGAGTCAACACCGCGACGATCGGATTGACGTTGTACCACTCGTCCACTTCGTCGTTCGCGTACTGGAGAATGGCACGGCTGTCGAGCAACTCTCGAACGGCTTGGTCCGTCTCGTCGTTTCGTTCGAAGCGGCCCGTCGACCTGACCGACTCGATGATAGGCCAGTGCGCCGCGCGGAACTGGCGCGCGTATGCGCGGCGGCTTTCGCGCACGGCGCGATCCAACGACGCCTGAGTCACGGGCAATCCTCCGCTCACGAGAGACTCGCGGACGAGGAGCATCAACTCGCGAGGCTGCCCGCCGCTGAGCGCGACCACGTTCTCGACAACGCCCTCTTCGAAAACGTCCGTCTCTTGCGCTCCGATTTTGCGCAGGCGCGAGGCGACGATCTCTCGACATCTCTCCTTGCCTTCCGCGTAGGGCGCATTCTCCGGAGGGGCCGTGGCGATCTTGATCATCGGGACCACCGGCGTATTGCCCGCGTATAGGTTCGCTATGACGCGCTCCTGCGCCGAGTAGGCAAGGGCAATCGGCATCGTGTAGACCATATGGCACTTGAAAGCGGTCAGCTGAGCTTCGCGATGAACGAAGAGGCACTGCCCAAGCGCGTTGTAGTCGCGAACGACAATCTTGTCCAGGTCATCGACGATGATGGCGAGGTCGCGGTAATCCTTCTCGGCGAGTTGCAGCTTTGCATCGCCGATCAGGTCGTTGGCGGCGTCAATCCAATTGCTCGCGTCTCTATCGAGGTGTCTGCGCAACTCCAGCCGCGCATCGGGGCTGCTCTTGATGGCCGCCGAAAAGGTCAGCATTCCGGTGGGAACGTCGACCTTCTCGAAATCCACCGGACTTGTCGCCAGGTTCTTGAGGCGCTGCCAGCGATCCTTCAAGAAGCCGGGCTTGAGGTCGATACCCGCGCGTTCCTTGAGTTGAACGGCCATCTGGCGCACGATCGCGACGAGCACCTCGGGGAAATCGACGTCGTTTCGGTCGATATCTTCGTCGGCCTCGCAGAATACCGCGAAGATTCGGTCCTCTCCCGCGTCCAGTTCGTTCTGGAGACGACGCAGTTCGGTGGATTTCCCGCTGCCTCTGTGTCCGGCCAGGAGTTGGCACGTCGGTTTGGCCGAGAGCCGGATCTTGTTCGCCATCCGTTTGACCACGCCCGCGCTACCCCGGACTGCATCCAAGTCCACATAGAGATCCTTGTCGTTCTCGTCCGACTGCAACGGTGCGGGGTCGAAGATCCGGTACGCTTTCTGAAGCAGATCTGTTTTCATGGCTCCCTCCCAATAGGCGCCAGCGCCAATCGCCGACACTAGTAGGACTCTATCCGAAAACGACTCGCACCGTCAAGTGCTCGACAGTCTTGCGCTACCGCCGAAACCGGTACGAAAAAGAACGATTCTCGGCGTTCCACGCACTCCAAAACGGAAAGGAATCCTACGTCCCGTCTGCAATCATAAGGGAACCGGTCGCGCGCTTCAACCGCCGAGTTTGGGCTGCGCCTTCGGCGTGTCCGTGTTCCATCCGTGTCGAGCCGTGGCTGAGATTCTTCTGCAGACTTCTTTGAGCCACGGATCGACACGGATGGAACACGGATCGAGAGGGGCACCGAAAGCCGGAAGAGGTCAGCGGGATTTCTTCTTGGACGGCTTGCGACGCGCGGCGGACTTGGTGGAGCGGCGAGGTTTTTCGGAAGCCGGTTTCTTGGCGGCCGCGCGAGGCCTTTTCGCTTCGGAAGACGGCACGGAGGAGGAGGCGCGTGTCGAAACGGCAGACGGGGCGGACGAACGGGACGGCTGAGGAGTAGTGGAGCGCGAGGCGGATTTGTCCGGCGCGACGGCGGAAGGTTCTTGTTTGGGCGCGCCGGTTTGCCCCATCGCCTCGTGCCGTCGCGCATCGCGCCTGCGCGCGTCCCACCAGGCGATCCGTTTCGCGATGTCGCGTTCGAAACCGAAGGGGCCCGGCTCGTAGAACACGGCGCCTTCGAGCCCCTCGGGCAGGTACTGCTGCGGCGCGAAGTGGTCGGCGTGGTCGTGGTCGTACTTGTAGTCCTGGCCGTAGCCGAGATCTTTCATCAGCTTCGTCGGCGCGTTGCGGACGACGAGCGGGACGGGGAGCGAGCCGGTGCGGTTGATCTCGGCCCGCGCGGCCTGGAGCGCTTTGTAGGCGGCGTTGCTCTTGGGCGCGGTCGCCAGGTAGATCACCGCCTGGGTCATCGGAATCTCGCCTTCGGGCTGACCCAGGTGTTGGAAGGCGCGGAACGCCGCGACGGCGACCTGGATCGCCTGCGGGTCGGCGTTGCCGATGTCCTCGGAAGCGAAAACCATCATGCGGCGCAGGATGAAGAGCGGGTCCTCTCCCGCCGTCAGCATTCGCACGAGCCAATAGACCGCCGCCTGGGGGTCGCTGCCGCGCAGACTCTTGTGGAAGGCCGAGATCAGATTGTAGTGTTGTTCGCCCGTCGCGTCGTAGACGAGTTGTCTGCGTTGCGCGATCTCTTTGACCTGCTCGACGGCGAGGCGATACGCGCCGTCGGCTCCGAGCGGGGTCGAGCACACGATCATCTCGAGCAGATTGAGCGCGCGACGCGCGTCGCCGTCCGACATGCGTGCGATGAGGTCGAGCACGCCGGTTTCGACCTCGATCTTGAGAGCGCCGAACCCGCGTTCGGCGTCGGCGAGCGCGTCGTTCAGAATCGTGCGCAGGTGCGCCTCGCCGAGTTCGCTCAGCGTGAACACGCGGCAACGCGAGAGAAGCGGCGAGATGACCGAGAACGAAGGGTTCTCCGTCGTCGCGCCGATCAGGATCACCACGCCCGCCTCGACGTGAGGGAGAAGCGCGTCCTGTTGGATGCGGTTGAAACGATGAATCTCGTCGATGAAGAGGATGACCTTTTGCGTGCCGACGCGATGCGTCGCCTGCGCCTCGCCGATCACCCGCTTGATGTCGGCGATGCCCGAGGTCACGGCGCTGATCGCCAGGAAACGCGCCCGGCTCATCGCCGCGACGATCCGCGCGAGCGTCGTCTTGCCCGAACCCGGCGGACCCCAGAAGATCATCGACCGCACTTCGTCGTTTTCGATCATGCGGCGAAGAAGCGACTCGGGTCCGACCAGGTCGTCCTGGCCGTAGAACTCTTCGAGCGACGCGGGCCGCATCCGATCCGCAAGAGGGCGATGCTCAGGCGGCGGACCCGCGTCGTCGCGCCCGCTCATCCCTGGAAACTGTTCGAAGAGATCCTGCATTTTCGGAAGACTCCGGCGGGGCGCTCAGTAGGCGCGAGGGAGAGGGAGCACACGGAGAGACCGGGGCTGTATGCGGCGTCCGTGCGAGACATCGCGACTAGCGACGGTCTCGATCTCGCGGCCGAAGCGGTTCGGAAGGCATCCCGATACTCTCGACTCCGGCTTCCTTGACCGCGCCGACGATGCGTAGGAAAACGCCGTAGCTCGAGTTCTCGTCTCCTTCGATCACGACCGAGAGATCGGGCCTCTCTTGCCGCGCCGCGGCGATCTTGGCGGCGATCTCTTCGACCTCGACCCGCTCTTCGGTCTTGTACTTGACGTACACTCGCTCGCGTTCTTCTCCCTCTTCTTTCTTCTGGATCGTGATGACGAGCGTCTTGGCCGGCTCGTTCGACATCGGCGGGGCCTCTTTGACGTTCGGGAGATCGATCTTGACCCCGTGCGTGAGCTGAGGCGCAACGAGCATGAACGTGATCAACAAGGTGAAGGCCGTGTCGACCAGATTCGTCACGTTCATCTCCGACATGATCTGGAGCGGCTGGCGGTGGCGTTTCGACAAGCGCATGGGACTCAGACCTCGCGTTTGAGCAGCTGTTTCTGAATGATGTTGGACAACTCGAGGGCGAAGGCGTCCATCCGGCTGATCAGAACTTGAACGCGACCCGTGAAGTAGTTGTAGGCGACCGAGGCCGGAATCGCGGCGGCGAGACCCGCAACGGTGGTCGTAAGGGCGGTGGCGATGCCAGGGGCGAGAACGCTCAGAGTCCCGGACCCTTCGAACGCCATACTCTGGAACGTGGCCATAATACCCCAAACCGTACCAAACAGGCCCACAAATGGACACACATTCGACGTCAAGGCGAGAAATATGACATAACTCTCGAGGTGGGATATCTCGTTGGCGATGGTGCGCTCAAAGACACGCTCGATTCCGGCCTTGGCCACCTCGATGCGCTGATCGCTGGAGAGGTTGTAACCCTGTTTATACCAGTCCTCTATCTCAAGTTCGAGGTACCCTTCGCGCAGAATCTGGGCCAGCGGGCTGTCGGGGTACGCCGCGGCGTTGCGATAGGCGTCTTCGAGGCTTCCCGACCCGGCCATGCATTCCCTGACGAAACGGTTCGTCTGGCGCGAGGCGGCCTGAACGTGGAGGAACTTGTAGATGATGATGGCCCACGAGGCGATGGAGAAGAAGGCCGTGATCGTGAGGCACGTCTTGCCGATCGGATCGGACGACGCGATCATCCCGACAATATCGACCCCAAGCCATCCGGGAGAGCCTGGTGAACCGGGCTGAACGCTGCGCCGGGCGCAGGAGGCCAGTGCGAGAAGGGCGACCGCCATCAGGAGCACCCAACGAGACTTGGCTCCGATGCGGGGCCGACGGGATGCGGGAAGGAAGGGCTGGACAAAGAGTCTCATGTGTTTTCCACTCCAAAGAACTCGGATATGGCCTCGAACTCGTCGAGGTTATGGTACTGGATCTCGACCTTGCCCGAATGCTCGGTCAAGGCCTTGATGAAGACGGGCACGCCGATTTTCATCGAGAACGCTTCCTGGAGAGAACGCATCTGAGCTTCGAACGTAGCGGGCCTGGGCGGACGCGGCTTGCGGGGCTTGAGCATTCTGCGCGCAGCCGATTCCGCCTCGCGGACAGATAAACCCCTCGAAATAATGACGTTACGCAGGGACCTCTGCTTCGGAGCGTCGGGCAATTGGAGGATCGCCCGCGCGTGACCGGACGTGAGGCGTCCTTCAAGGATATCTTCCTGAATATCGAGCGGGAGGTTGAGGAGACGCAGGCTATTGGCGACGGTGGAGCGGTTTTTCCCCACGCGAGCGGCCGCCTGCTCCTGGCTCAGGCCGAACTGCTCGATGAGGGACTTGAACGCTCGGGCCTCTTCCATCGCATTCAGGTTCTCGCGCTGAAGGTTTTCGACAAGAGCGATCTCGAACGACTCCTGATCCGTGGCGTCGGTGACGAGACAGGGGACTTTCTCGAGGCCAAGCGACTTGGCCGCCCGGTAGCGGCGCTCGCCGGCGATGATCTCGTAGCGCCCCATGTGGCGGCGGACCAAGAGAGGCTGGAGGATTCCCTTCGCGCGGATAGAGTCCGCCAGTTCGGCAATATGCGAATCGTCGAAGTGCGCACGGGGCTGGTGGAGGTTGGGATGGAGGTCGTCGAGATCGATTTCGACGACGCGATGGTGTCCGGGAGCGGAAACCGGTTCCGGAGAAGAGGGGGTCAGCAGGGAATCAAGCCCCCGACCCAGCACCCGCTTTTTCGCAGACATCGATGACCTCCTGGGACAACGCGATATAGTCGGACGAACCTCTCGCCCCAAAATCGTAGAAAATGATGGGTCTGCCGAAACTCGATGCTTCGCTGAACTTGACGGAACGGTGAACCACGGTCCGAAAGACCTTGTCGCCGAAGACGCGGCGGACTTCTTCCTGAATCTGCTGGGCCAGATTCGTACGACCGTCGTACATCGTCAACACGAGACCGAGGACTTGGAGACTACGGTTCAGCGTCTGGCGGATACGCTCGATGGTCGAGACGAGCATCGAGAGACCTTCCAGGGCATAGTATTCCGACTGAACGGGAATCAGAACCTTGTCGGCAAAACACAGGACGTTCACCGTCAAGAGGCCGAGCGACGGCGGTGCGTCGACAAGAACATAGTCATAACGGGAGGCTGTGCTTTGAATAGCCGTTGCGAGACGATGCGACCGGTCGGGAAGATCGATCAGTTCCATTTCGGCGCCGACGAGGTCCACTGTGGCGGGGAGAATCTCCAGGCCCGGGATGTCGGTCTTCTGAATCGCGCTTTCGGGAGGGGTGGAGTCGAGCAGGACATGGTAGATGCTGGATGAGAGAGAGGATCGGTCGATGCCGAGGCCGCTCGTCGCGTTGCCTTGGGGGTCCATGTCGATCAGGAGCGTGCGTTTGCCGCCGACGGCAAGGCAGGCGGCAAGGTTGACGGAAGTCGTCGTCTTTCCGACCCCGCCCTTCTGGTTTGTGATGGCGAGAAGATGCGGCATAGTCCGGGAGTTTCGGCTGGGGCGGCGGGATGTTTCACGTGAAACACACCCCGATTCCCGCCAGCGGCTCATCTGTCAGCGAGACTTATATTCCCCGCCTTCCCCTTTCTCAAGAACTATTTGTACGAGACAGACGAGATTCGCGTCTCCTTCTCGGCGATCCCCGCTTCTTCCTCCGCCATGCGTAGAACGGCCGGGATTCTATTCAGGACATCCCCCGCCGTCATCCCCCTGGCCCCAATCTCCGCTCTTGCTCGATTCCCCGCCAGGCCGTGCAGATAGGCCCCAGCGCACGCCGCTTCGAGCGCCGGACACCCTTGGGCGAGCAATCCGCCGATCAGTCCCGTTAGAACGTCTCCGCTTCCTCCCTTAGCAAGTCCGGTATTACTTATTGGGTTCAGATAGCACCGTCCGTCCGGATGCGCGATCGCCGTCTGCGCCCCTTTGAGAAGGACAACCACCTTGGCCTCTCGCGCCAATCGGGTCGCCGTTCCGATCCGATCGCCCTGCACCTCGCTCGTCGCGATCCCAAGCAGTCGCCCCATCTCTCCGGGGTGCGGAGTCAGTACGGTCGGCGCGGCGCGTTCGGTCAGATAGAGCGCCTTCTGCCCGAGGCAGTTCAAGGCGTCGGCGTCGATCACCATCGGGAGATCCTGACAGACCAGCTCGTCCACGAGACGCGCCGTCTCTTCATCCGTTCCGATTCCCGGTCCGAGCGCCACGGCGTCGGCCTTCTGAAGGTACGGCTCCAGGGTTTCCCAGGCATCCTGGGTCAGATGATCGCCCTTTGCGGTCGCGACGGGTACCTTGACCGCCTCGATGAGGCGACTCGACAGCATATCGACCACTCGCTCGGGGAACGCGGAGTAGACGAGACCGGTACCGGATTGGAGTGCCGTCGCCGCAGTCAGATAGGCCGCCCCGCTCATGCCGTGGCTCCCTGCAATGACGAGCAGAGAGCCAAAAGTCCCTTTATGGCCAGAAATGGGCCTTCTTGGGAGGGCACCCGCCGCGTCTCCCAGTCCAATCAGGTGGGTTTTGATCTCGGGGTCTTGGGTCAGGTCGTCGGGAAACCCGATATCGGCCACATGGATGTTGCCGCACATCTCCGCGCCGTCGTTCGTGACCAGCCCCAGTTTCGGAAGTCCCATCGTGACCGTGTCGGTCGCGCGGACGCACGCGCCTTCGGCGAGGCCGGTATCGGCGTGGAGGCCCGAGGGGATGTCGATCGCCACGATGGGTTTGCCGAGGCCGTTCATGAGGGCGATCGCCTCGCCGAACGTCCCTCGCACGGGGCCTTCGATGCCGGTGCCGAGAATCGCATCCACCAGGATGTCGCAGTCCGCCAGGACCTGGGCCATGTTCGGCACCTGCTCGCGGTCGACGATCTCGACCTGAGGCGAGAGCTTGTCAAAGTTCTCGCGTCCCGCCTCGCTCAGGTTTTCGCGTAGCGTGAGCAGGAGGAGCCGGATGCGAGTCCCGCTCTCGGCCAGGAGCCGGGCGACGACGAGTCCGTCGCCCGCGTTGTTGCCCTTGCCCGTGACGATTCCGACGCATCCGGGTCGATGAACCTGCGTGACGACGTCGGCCACGCATCGTCCGGCGCGCTCCATGAGTTCCAATCCCGGGACGCCCCGTTCCTGGATGGCGATTCGATCGATTTCCCGCATCTGTGCGGCGGTAACCAGTTTAACGGCCATCTCGTTTTCCTCCACGCGCTTACGGCAAGAAAGGGAAGACGCCCCTCTTTTCGACTCCTGGCAAACCGGGCTTATGATCGCACGTTCCGCGGCGGAGTTCGAGCGGAAATTCTCACCCAGGACCGCGATTCGGGGATACGTTTTCGTGTGGATAACGCCGGGCGCTTGATCTATTCTTCACTCCATGTGTTCCGCTTAGTCGACGACGATTTTCCGATCGAGGGAGATTCGATATCATGGCCAAGATCGCACTGAGACGCAAAGAACAATGCCGGTGGGACGCCGTGTCGCTCGGCGAAGTGATGATTCGTCTCGACCCGGGCGACGGTCGCATCCGCACGACCCGCCAGTTCCAGGTTTGGGAGGGCGGCGGCGAATATAACGTGACACGCGGGTTGCGCCGTTGCTTCGGGATGCGAACCGCCGTTGTGACCGCCATCGCCGACAACGAGGTGGGGCGTCTTCTCGAGGACTTGATTCTCCAGGGTGGGGTGGACATGTCGCATGTCAAATGGGTCCCGTTCGACGGCATCGGCCGCAAGGTGCGCAACGGTCTCAATTTCACCGAGCGGGGCTTCGGCGTCCGCGCCGCGAAGGGATGCTCCGACCGCGGCCACTCGGCCGCCTCGCAGCTCAAGCCCGGCGACATCGACTGGGAGACGATCTTCGTGAAAGAAGGCGCTCGGTGGTTCCACTGCGGCGGCATCTATGCCGCTCTGAGCGCGACGACGCCCGACGTGGTCCGGGAGGCGATGCGCGCCGCCAAGAAGGCGGGCACGATCGTTTCGTACGACCTGAACTATCGCCCGTCGCTTTGGCAAGACATCGGAGGCGAGGAGAAAGCGATGGAGGTGAACCGCGAGATCGCCTCGCTCGTCGACGTCATGATCGGGAACGAAGAAGACTTCAGCGCGGCGCTCGGGTTCGAGGTCGAGGGTCTCGACCTGGGCCAAAGCGCCTCGGCGCTCGATCCGGGGAAGTTCAAGGCGATGATCCGCAAGGTCGCCGAGAAGTACCCCAACTTCAAGGCCGTCGCCACCACGCTGCGCAACGCCAAGACCGCGACCGTGAACGACTGGGGCGCGGTGCTGTACTGCGACGGCGAGTTCTACGAAGCGGTCCAGCGGCCCGATCTCGAGATCTTCGACCGCGTCGGCGGGGGAGACAGCTTCGCCTCGGGTCTCATTTACGGATTCTTATCGGGCAAGACCCCGGGCGAGGCGGTCAACTACGGCGCCGCCCACGGCGCTCTCGCCATGACCACCCCGGGCGACACCACGATGGCGACCCTCTCCGAAGTCGAGAAAGTCATGAAGGGCGCAAGCGCACGAGTCGCGCGGTGAGATTCGCCCGAAAGGGTGGTCCACTTCCCAACATTGCTCCCCACATCCGATGGTGCGCCTGCCTTTCGATGCCGCCTAGGACATCTCGACCTGCTTTCCGTTTACGACGACGTTGTCGAGGACGAGGTTTTCGACTCCGGCGGCGGCGAGGGTTCCGTCCTGGAGACGGACATCGAAGTTCTCGAACCGGATGTCGGCGAGGCGCGCCTTGTCGTGACCCTTGATTTGGCCGAAGGTCTCGAACGAGCCCGAGACGTTGGAGAGCGTGACGTTTCGCACCGTGGACTCGGGCGGGGGCTCGCCCTGAAGGTCGAAGTACTGCGTCCAGGGCGCGATGAGGACGATGCGGCCGACGCCGTCGAGCGCGATGTCGCGGAAATGGATGTCCTCGTAGGTTTGCGGCGTGTCGGGGCGGAGCTTGAGACGCAGCAGGCTGATGCGCCGCGGTCCGGTCGGGCCGACGACGCGGCATCGTTCGACGCGCACATCGCGCACGACGGTGGCCTCGCTTCCACAGGTAACGGCGGCATGGCCCAGGCCGAAGGTGCAGTCCTCGATCAAGATGCGCTCGACGGGCGGGCTGTCGGTGTCGTCGAGCGCGCGCGGCCCTTTCGAGCCCTTGAGGGCGATGCAGTCGTCGTCGACCGAGATGTGGCAGCGCCGGACGGCGACGTCCTGGCAGCTGTCGATGTCGATGCCGTCGGTGCTGGGCGCGCCGACGGGAGTGCGGACACTCACGTCCTCGACGCGCACGTCGCGGCAGCGGTAGAGATGGAGATGCCAATGGGCGGAATCGCGCAGCGCGACTCCCGAGATTGCGACGTCGGTCGAATCGGCGACGTAGATGAGGCGCGGCCGCTCGACGTCGAGATTCTTGGTGTTCGGGTCCTCGATGCGGCGCCGCCAGAACTCCTGCCAGAAGGGTTGTCCCGAGCCTTCGATCGCGCTCTCGCGGCCGCTCTGGGCCGCGCCTTCGCCTGTGATGCGTAGGCGGTCGCAGCCGGCGGCGTTGATGAGGGCGGGTCGCCACTCCTGGAAACGGCCTTCGATGCGGGTGAGCATTCGCGGATAGTCGTCGATGCGGGTCGAGCCGCGCAGGACGGCGTTCTTTTCGAGGTGGAGGTTGACGCCGGGTTTGAGAAAGAGCGCGCCGGAGAGGAAGACGCCCTCGGGGACGACGACCGTGCCGCCTCCGTCGGCGGCGACCCGATCGATCGCGCGTTGGAGCGCCTCGGTGCAGAACGTGCGGCCGTCGCCCTTCGCGCCGGAGTCGACGACGGAGAGGCGACGCTCGGGCCGCGGGAGGGCGCCTGCCCGCTCCGGGGCGGGACGGGCATCGGAGGTGCTGGGATTGCTGGATGGTTTGTTTTGGCTCAAGTGGCTGTCTCTTGCCCTGTGATACACTCCGATCGGTCTGAGGGAGGCAAGGGTTGGGAGTCGCGCTCGGGATCGATTCGGGTGGAGCTTCCCAGGAAGCGGGTGAATTCGCGCAGCCGCGAGACGATATCGAGGCGCCGAGCGATCGCTTCGGGCGCCATATCGCGGTCGATTCCGCGGCTGATCTTTTTCATCTCGCGAGCGTTCACTATTCGTCTTCCTCCCCGAGGCCCTCCACATCGGCCAGGTCGATGGGGCGACCCGCTATCTTCTTCATTTGGATTAAGCCCCGCCGCGAGACAACTTGAAGAACGCAGTCTCCCACGCGGCGCTTCTCCCTTCCCGCCCACACATCCTCCAGGGCGGGCGTCACAGCGATCAGGTCGAGCGTCAAGAGATCCTCTCCGCTGGCCTTCGAGACTCGCAGAATGCGTCGCTCGGATTCCTTTCCCGCGTCGAAGGGAATGAGGCCCGCGGAGAGGGTGAATCCCGCCGCTTCGACGACCGGCTGGATCTTCGCGAAGTCCTCCTCGCGGACGAGAACATCCAGATCCTGGGTAGAGCGAGGATAGCCGTGAATGGCAACCGCAATCCCGCCGCAGACCGCGTATTCGATACCCTCCGATTCGAATGCACGTGCGAGCGCCGTCAGTTCTTCCTTCAGGTCAAACGCCATTGGGGGTCTCTCCCTGGGAAGCTGGAAGCGACGCATCGAACGTCCTCCGTCGCTTCCTCCAGATAGCGTACGTCACGGCTCGTGCGCGTGTCAATGCGATCCGCCGAACACGATTGAGGTGAAACGACGATGACGAAACCTCGCGAGGCAGAAAGCGGGTCCAAGCGATCTGGATCGGACTATTGGCGTGCTCTGGTGGTGTTGTGGAGCAGTGCCGGGTCGAGGTCAAGCGAGGTGGCGACGCGTTCTACCAGGGCGGAGACGGCGTTCTTGTCGGCGTGGGCGAGACCGAGGAAGACGAGAAGGTCGCGGTTCTCGCGGGCCCACTCGGCGTCGTCGAGACGGTTGAAGACACCGCGGTCGGGAGCCCCCATGGTGGGGACGTAGAGGCGATAGACGGTCAGGATTCCGGCGTTCTGCCGCCATTGGAAATCGCCGTCGACGGCGTGGACGAAGAAGTCGCGCGCCGAGTCGCTCCAGAGACAGGCGAGTTCGAGCACCTGTTCCTTGACGAGAGGCCACGTCTTGCGGACGACGCGCGTCGTGTCGTCCAAAGCAAAGACTTCGCGATAGAGGGCGTAGAACGACGGGAGAGAGTGTTTGCGGCAGAGCGCGCGCAGACGGCTGTCGGTGCGGCTCTGGCTTCGGGGCAGTTCGCCGCACGACCAGTGGAGCGCGAGGATCGCGTCGTTCATCGCCCAGCGGGTGCGGACCAGGGCCGCGGCGGGACGATCGGCTGCGAGGAGGTCGCGCGCCTCGTCGAGCTTCTTGCGCAGAGCGGTCCGGAGGTTGGATATCCTCCCGGCCAGAACTTCGGGGCGGAACAGCCCGTCGTCGAACGCCTTCTTGCATCGGGCGAGAAGGCCGGTGGGATCGTGGACGATGCGGCATCTCCAAAGCTGAACCGGCCATCTGACGAGAGGGGCGCAATCGCCCGATTCGACGCGGGACAGGCTCTCCTCCAGATTCTCGCGGACGAGTTGGATCGCTTCGAGACCGCGGCCCGAATCGACGTTGAAGTACGGGAGACTCTTGTCCTCCTCCTCCAGGAGAACGCCGAGTTCGAGATCCGAGTGGCGCCATTCCTGGCCGCGTCCGATACTGCCGCCGATGGCGACTCCGAGGACGTCGTCTCGCTTCGCAAAGTCCGAGGCGACGCGGTTCGCCCAGGTTCGGAGTTCGGTTTTCCAAGGCTGCATTGTTCTAAGGGTGGACCTCCGGTTCTGGAGTCGCAGGCAGTTTCTCTCGCCCGGCCTCAAGGGGAGCCGTCGGCGAGGACGAGCGGAGAACGTCGTCGAGACGGATTCTCGCGCAGCGGGACCGAGAACGCAAACGGGGAATCGGGGTCTTGGCCATCAGGCGGGCGGGCCGCGGGGCCGAATTCTCTGGAAAGTTTGGGCGCGAGCGCCCCAGAATGGAGTATTGGGTATTCGGGATTTCTCCCACTCAGACTCTGCGGGACGTTTCGGAATCATGATAATCTGTCGGTGGCGTCGACTACGAGCACAAGCACGAGGACGAGTAGGTGTGCGATATGGGTATTGAGCACGTGGCCGGGGGGTGGCAGGATCCGCCGCGCGAATTCAGCGTCATGCCGTTCTGGTTTTGGAACGACGCGCTGAGCGAAGAGGAAATCGTCCGACAGATCGCGGATTTCCGCTCGCACGGGGTCTATGGGTTCGTGATCCATCCGAGGGTGGGACTCCCGCGCGACACGGGATGGATGTCTGACCGCCTCTTGCACTTCCAGGAGGTGGCGATCGGGGAGGCTGAGCGGCACGGGATGTACGTCGTCCTCTACGACGAAGGGATGTATCCGTCCGGTTCGTCGTCGGGTCAGGTCGTGGCCGAGAATCCCGCCTTCGCGTGTCGCGGACTGGCGTGTCGCGAGCTGACGGGCGACGAGAAGCCCGCCCTGAGCGAGGACGAGCGCCTGGTGGCGGTGGTTCGGCGCGAAACCGGCGGGGGACGGGTGGCTATCGTCGATCGTGCGTCGGGGAGTCATATCCGGGGCCTGCACTACATCGGCGAGGGGCCGAAGGAAGATCAGCCGCCCGCGGCGGACATCCTGAATCCCGAGGCGGTGCGCGCGTTCATTCGGCTGGTGTACGACCGTTTCGCCGAGCGATTCTCGCGGCACTTCGGAAAGACGATCCGCGCCATCTTCACCGACGAACCGAGCCTCTTGGCGCGCGGCGGGACGAAAGGGATGCGTCCGGGGACGACCGGGATCCTGGCGCACGTCAATCGCATCCTGGGCTACAACTTCGAGCCGCACCTGCCCGCGCTCTGGTTCGACGACGAACCCGCGGCCGAACGGCGTCGCGCGGACTATACTCGCGCGTTGAACCTGCGACTCGAGGAGACGTACTACGCCCTGCTCTACGATTGGTGCGAAAGCCACGGACTCGCCCTGACGGGGCATCCGCATCGTCCCGACGCCATCGGCGCGTTGCGCTACTTCCACGTTCCGGGTCAGGATCTGGTGTGGCGCTGGGTGTTGCCCAACACGCCGTCGGCGCTCGAAGGCGCGGAATCGACCCAGGCCAAGTGCAGCTCGTCGGCGATGATCCACTTGGGCCGTCGGCGCAACGCCAACGAGTGCTGCGGCGCCTACGGACACGAGTTGACTTGGGACGAGATGATCTGGCTCGCCCGCTGGTGCTTCGTGCGAGGCGTGAATCAGCTTCATCCGCACGCCTTTTACTATTCGGTCCGCGGACCCCGGCGCGAGGAGCGTCCGCCCGACGTGGGTCCGAACAGCCCGTGGTGGGACTGCTACCGCGTCCACGCCGACGCGTGCCGCCGGTTGAGTTGGCTCAACACCGACGCCCGGCACGTCTGCTCGATCGCGATCCTGGGCCGAAGCGACCGTCTCCCGTGGGCCGCGGCCAAGGTCTGCTCGCGTCATCAGCGGGACTTCAATTATCTCGAGGAGCGCCACCTGTTCGAGGATGCTCGGACGGACGAACAAGGCATCCGTTTGGGCGAGATGCACTATCGCGCGTTGATCTACGAGGAGGAGCCGGACCCGCGAACGATCGAGGCCCTCGAGCCGCTCGCGAATGCCGGGAGGCTCATCCGGTTCCACGAGGGGGTGAGCGAGAACAGCCTGATCGCCCGGCTCGACGCGCTCGCGCCTCCCCGCGCGCGGGTCGAACCCGCGTCGCAACCCGATTTGCGCATCCGTCACGTGGTCAAGTGGGACGCGGACCACTTTATCTTGTTCAACGAGGGGGAGACCCCGATCGAGTTTCGTCTGCGGCTCGACTGGAAGGGCGCGCGCGATCTTCTGGACCCCGAGACCGGGATCGAACGGCCGCTCGCCGCCGACGCGACCATTCGTCTGGACCGTTACGGACTGACGGTGGTGAGGGTGACGCCTTGATTCGCGGCCCGCGGGCTTGAGGGGCGTATCTTGTCGAGGCTGCCGATCGGCTTTGCATCGATTCCATCTCCGTTTCGGTTGGGGCGCCTCTCCAGCCCGGAGGGCTGACGGAAAGTAGCCGGGGGTAACACCCCCGGACCGGAACGAAACGACACGCGCACCCCGGAGGGGCGCCGGAAGTTCGCACCGCAGCAAGAGGGAGTAAGGTCTTTTTTTCCCGCACCCCTCCGGGGTGCTTGGGATAGAGGCGCGGGACGTTCCGGGGGTGTTACCCCCGGCTACTTTCCGGGCAAGCCTCTGGCTTGCGAACGGTCCGTAGCGTTGCCAAGATCGGGTCCGGAGGCTCGGGCCGCGGAGTGGAAAACCGTTGCCGATTGGGGTGGAATCTGCGAAACGTGAGACGGCTGAGAGAACGAATAAGGAAACGGAGAGACTCCCGATATGATCGCCGATAAGATCGCCGATAAGATCGCCGAACGAATCGAAACGAGCCGCATCATCCCCGTGATCGCGCTGGACCGGGCGGAAGACGCCGTCGATCTGTGCAAGGCGCTCGACGCAGGCGGGCTCAGAGTGGCCGAGATCACCTTTCGCACCCAAGCGGCGCGCGAGGCGATCGCGGTGGTCGCCAAGGAGTTCCCCGAGTTCGCTTTGGGCGCGGGCACGGTCACTCTGATCGACGAGCTCGAGGCGGCCAAGGAGGCGGGGGCGCAGTTCGCCGTCGCGCCGGGTCTGAACCCGAAGATCGTCCGGCGGGCACAGGAGATCGGACTGCCCTTCTTCCCCGGCATCGCCACGCCGTCGGACATCGAGGCGGCGCTCGATTTGGGGTGCCGGCTGCTCAAGTTTTTCCCCGCGGGCGAGATGGGGGGCGTGAAGACGATTAAGGCGCTCTACGGCCCCTACGCGCACCGAGGCGTGCGGTTCATCCCGACCGGCGGGGTGACGGCCGCGAACCTGGCCGAGTACCTCGCCACTCCGGGCGTGGCCGCCATCGGGGGCAGTTGGATTGTTGCCAAGCCGTTGCTCAAAGCGCGCGACTGGAAACAGGTGGCGGCACTGACGCGCGAGGCGGTCGAGGTCGTCTCGAAAGGTCCCGCATCGAAGAGTTCCTAGCGCTTTGACCGCGCGTCTCTGATGGGTCGACGATCGCGGAGCGAATCGAGAGCCAGCCGAATGCCCTTCTCTTTTTGGAGTGCGGCGACATGTCGCCGCTTTGAAAGCGCGGACATGTCCGCGCACTCCAAAACGGACGGATAGCCCGTCAAACGAAGATCGTCGAAATACTGAAGCCGCCGGCGACGGGGCGGCGCTCCCTCTCTCATGAAAAACAGGAATCGTTGGACCCCGAGCAAGTACGTCTATCGAAACGGCCGACTCCGGGCGTCGAAGGACCGGGACGAGCTCGCCGTCAGCTCGCGTCTGGTCGCCGACCTGACGGCCAACGCCTATGATCGGCATCTTCCGACCTACGCGACGGGAAGGCTCCTGGACCTGGGGTGCGGCAAAGCGCCGCTGTTCGGGGCGTACGAGCGTCACGTCGGCGACGTGGTGTGCGTGGACTGGGCGGACTCGCGCCACGCGGGCGAGTACGTGGACCGCGAGTGCGATCTGAACGAGGCGCTTCCCTTCCGCGACGGCGAGTTCGACACGATCGTGTTGTCCGACGTTCTGGAACACATCGCGCGTCCGGAAGCGCTCTGGGGGGAGATGTCGAGAATCCTGGCCCCAGGGGGGCGGGTCCTTCTCAACGTCCCGTTCTTGTACTGCGTTCACGAGGCGCCGCACGATTTCTATCGCTACACGGAACATGCCTTGAGACATCTGGCCGAATCGGCGGGTTTTCGGGTGGCGGTTCTAGGGCCGCTGGGGGGGACGCCGGAGATTGCGGCGGACCTTCTGGCCAAACATCTGTGCGTTCTCCCGGTCTGCGGCGGGAGGCTCGCGTCCGTGATTCAGGGGGTCGTGGGGGCGTTCGTTCGGACTTCTCCGGGCCGAAAAATGTCGGAAAGGACGGCTTCGCGGTTCCCGTTGGGGTACTTCATGGTCGCGGAGAAAGCCGAGGGCTGAGTCGTGGGTTCGACCCGGCGGGCCGCAACCCCCTTGGGGTTGCCTGGACCATGGTTCTTGCACCCAGGGTAGCCGCCGGCGCGGCAACCCTGGGCTGAAGGTCGCGGCCCCTTTGGGGCCGAAGAAAATGGGGGGTATCCCGTTGGGGCCGAAGATAGTGAGAGGCTGTTGGAGGCCGAAGAAAGCGGGACGGGGCGGATTTGGGTGAAAACTTCTGAGAAAAACTTCTTGATTTTATGCTTCCCCAAGCGGTACAAATACGGTTCTTTGCGACCGGCGAGGCCGTCAGGTGTCGATCGGGCTGTGTCCGCGGGGTCGCGCATCGTTCTGAAGGAGAAGGGTTTATGTACGCGCTGATCCGCTCCGGCGGCAAACAGTACAAGGTTCAGAAGGGCGACCGGTTGCGGGTCGATCTGATCCGGGCCGACGCGGGCGCCTCGGTGAGTCTGGACGACGTTCTGGCCGTTCACGACGGCGAGACGCTGGTTCTCGGCGCGCCCCGCGTGGATTCGGCCAAGGTGACGGCGAAGGTCCTGGGCCACGGCCGCGACCGCAAGATCGTGGTCTTCCGGTTCAAACGCCGCAAAGGGTATCACCGCAAGAAAGGCCATCGGCAAGGCTATACGGAAATCGAGATCCAGGATATTGCCCGAGGCTAGGGCATGAAAGATACCGGAGATTCCCGCGCTCGCTCGGGGCGGGGTCCAACGATTCGAGAGGTGATGAGAGATGGCACACAAGAAATCGGGCGGCAGCTCAAGAAACGGGCGCGACAGCGCGGGCCAACGGCTAGGCGCGAAGGCGTTCGACGGCCAGACGGTGTCGGGCGGGAGCATCCTGGTCCGGCAGTGCGGCAACCACTTCTGGCCCGGCGAGAACGTGGGTCAGGGACGCGACTTTTCGCTGTTCGCCATGACGGACGGCGTGGTGCGCTACAAGGCCGCGGGTCGCCGCCGGAGACGCTACATCAACGTCCTCCCGTGCGAGGAGGCCGCCTCGAAGAGCTGAGAGGACGATTCGCTCACCAGAGCGCGCTCACCCAGAGCGTGTGTGAAGGTTTGACCGCCGGGCGACAATCGTCCGGCGGTTTCCGATTTTGGGAGGAGAAGAAAGCCCATGAGTTTATTCGCGCAATTTGTGGGCGGATTCTTCATTCGTGGGTAGGCGGAACTCCATGTTCGTCGATTATCTCAAACTCAAAGTCCGATCGGGCGACGGCGGCCACGGCTGCATCGCCTTCCGCCGCGAGAAATACGTCCCGCGCGGAGGCCCCGCCGGGGGCGACGGCGGACGCGGCGGCCACCTGATCCTCGAAGCCGACGAGCGCCTGGCCACCCTCTATGACCTCAGACGCCACCCCAATCTTCAAGCCGCGCGCGGCGGCGACGGCGGAGGCAACGACTGTCACGGACGAGACGCCGACGACATCGTCGTGAAGGTCCCCCTCGGAACGGCGGTGAGCGGCGAGACGGGTAACCAGCTGGCCGACCTGACCGAACCGGGGGAGCGCTGGATCGCCGCGCGGGGCGGACGAGGGGGGAAGGGGAACGCGCACTTCGCCACGGCGACGAACAAGACGCCCCACTATGCTCAGGACGGGGAACCGGGCGAAGAGAAGACGCTCATCCTCGAGCTCAAGCTGATCGCCGATGTCGGGCTGGTGGGTTTGCCTAACGCGGGGAAATCGACTCTTCTCTCGAAACTCACGGCGGCGACGCCCAAGATCGCCGCCTATCCGTTCACGACGCTCAGCCCGAACCTGGGGGTGATGGAATTCGACGATCTGCGCCGCATCACCTTGGCCGACATACCGGGCTTGATCGAAGGCGCGAGCTGCGGCGCGGGCCTCGGCGACCGCTTCCTGCGCCATATCGAGCGCACGAAGGTTCTGGCGCATCTGGTCGGGGACGAGGCGGGGACGTTCGACGCCGAGGACCTGCTCTACAAGTACGACCTGGTGTGTCAGGAACTCGGTTCGTACAGCTCGGCGTTGGCGCGTAAGGAACAGATGGTCGTCATCGCCAAGATAGACCTTGCAAAGCCCGAGGATATCGAAAAGACTCGGGAGTTATTCCACGCCCGAGGGATCGAGACGCTCTGCATCTCGGCCCTGACGGGCGAAGGACTCGACGAACTCCGAGCGCGGCTCCGCGCCATGGTCGAGGCGGCGGACGCGGGAGAAGAGAATACGACCGATGGGTCCGATAGGCCCTATCCGGCCGGTTTCGCCGATTCGACCGATTCGATCGAATCGGCGGAATCGACCGACCCCCAGACGCTACCGAGGATTTCGAAAAGGAACCGTAATGGCGATCATCAACCGCAATTATGCAAGACTTCAGGCGGGATATCTTTTCCCGGAGATCGGGCGTCGCGCGCGCGAGTTCCAGGCGAAGAATCCGGACGCGAAGATCATGCGTCTCGGAATAGGGAACACGACGGAGCCGTTGACGCCGTGCGTCGTCGCCGGTCTTCACAAGGGAGTCGATCTTCTGGCCGAGGTCAAGACCTATACCGGGTACGGCGACGAGCAGGGCGAGACGGCCCTGCGCGAGGCGCTCGCCGAGCGCTACGCCGCGTACGGCGCGTCGGTCGACGCGGACGAGGTCTTCGTGAGCGACGGCGCGAAGCCCGATTCGGCCAACATCCAGTCGATCTTCGACGCGACCAACGTCGTCGCCGTCCAGGATCCCGCCTATCCGGTCTACGTCGACAGCAACGTGATCGCCGGGCGAAGCGGGAGCGGCGAAAGCGGCCAGTACGAGGGGTTCGTCTACATGCCTTGCACGGCGGACAACGGATTCTTTCCCGACGTGCCGACCCGGAAGGTGGACCTGATCTATATTTGCAGTCCGAACAATCCGACCGGGGCCGTGGCGACGCACGACCAGCTGCGCCAATTCGTGGACTACGCCCTGACGCGCAAAGCCGTCATCCTCTTCGACTCGGCGTACGCCGCTTTCATCTCCGATCCGTCGCTTCCGCGGAGCATCTACGAGATCGAGGGGGCGAAGCGCTGCGCGATCGAGATCAACAGCTTCTCGAAGGAAGCGGGGTTCACGGGCGTGCGGCTCGGATGGACCGTCGTCCCCAAGGAGCTCGTGTGCGAAGACGCCGAGCCGGGCCAGCTTCACCGTCTCTGGTTCCGCCGTCAGACGACGATGTTCAACGGCGCGTCGAACGTCGTGCAAAAGGGCGGCCTCGCCGCGTTGTCGGACAAGGGCCAGGCCGAGTGCAAGAAAGTCATCGACTACTACATGCGCAACGCCGCCACGATTCGCGACGGACTCGAAAACATCGGCCTGACCTGTTACGGCGGGGTGAACGCGCCGTACGTGTGGATGCGGACGCCGGGCGGGATGAAGTCGTGGGAGTTCTTCGACAAGTTGCTGGGCGAAGCGCACGTCGTGTGCACGCCCGGATCGGGCTTCGGCCCCAGCGGCGAGGGGTACGTCCGCCTCAGCGCCTTCGGCCACGCCCAGGACATCGCCCAAGCGGTCGAAAGCATCCAGAAGAACCTGAAGATCTAAGAGATTTCGGATTTCGGACTGCGAATTGCGGACTGAGTATGGAGAACGTGAACCAGGTTTTCAGCAAGTCTCCCGTGCCGCTTCGAAGCCGCGCGGACCTGGCGGCGCTGGACCCGCGTTTGTGCGTCCTCAAGCTCGGCTCGGCGGTCGTGACCACCGGGGTCGGGCGTCTGGACCGCGCCGTGCTCGACGACGTGGCGGCGTTCGTGAGCGAGCGGCTCGGACGCGGGCGGTCGACCCTGATTGTCTCGTCGGGCGCGGTGGCATCGGGCATCGGCGAGCTGGGCCTGAAGGAACGTCCGAAGCAGCTTCCCGAGTTGCAGGCTTTGGCGGCGATCGGCCAGAGCCGCCTGATGGCCGAGTGGGGCGAGGCGTTCGCGCGGCACGATCGTCACGTGGCGCAGGTTCTCGTGAGCGCCGACGATTTCCGCGACCGCCGGCGCTACCTCAACATGCGCTACACGTTCGAGACGCTCTTCGGCCTCGGGGTCGTCCCGATCGTCAACGAGAACGACACGGTCAACGTCGAAGAGCTGCGCGTGGGGGAGAACGACGGCTTGGCGCTCCTCGTCGCGATCAAGATGATGGCCGACGCGCTCATCTTTCTGACCAATGTGGGCGGACTGTATCGATCGATGCCGCGGGCGGGCGAGACGGGCGAGCATCTCGACGTGGTCGAACGGGTCACGCCCGAGATCGAGGCGCTCGCGGCGAACGAGAAGAGCGTTCCCGGTGTCGGCGGCATGGCGAGCAAACTCCGCGCCACGCGCGAAGCGACCCGCGCGGGCATTCCGACGATCATCGCTCCGGGCAAGGAGCCGGGCGCGCTCCGGCGCATCCTGGCGGGCGGCCCCGGCGGGACGCTCTTTCTGGCCTCGGGCGGCGCCGCGCGTCTCAGTCGTCGTCAACGGTTCATCGCGTTCAGCCGACTGACTCCGCGCGGCCGCGTCTGGATCGACGACGGCGCGGCGCGCGCCTTGATCGCGGGCAAAAAGAGTCTCTTGCCCGCCGGCGTGAAGCGGACCGAGGGCGCGTACGAGCGTCAGATGGTGATCGACGTGTTGGATTCGCGGGGACGCCTCGTGGCGCGCGGCCTGACCAACTACGCCTCGGACGAAGTCGCGGCGCTTCTGGGCCGCAAGACGGGCGAGATCGAGTCGATCCTGGGCACGCGCGACTACGACGAAATCATCCACCGCGACAACCTCGTCATGATCGGGGAAGGGGGGGAAGGGTGATGCCTTTCACGATCGAGGACGTGGAGAAATGGAAACTGGAGAAAGAGGCTCGTCAGATCGAGTTCAAGGAGGCGAAGGAGTCTTTCGACGGGCGCAAACTGGTGCGATACTGCGCCGCCTTGGCAAACGAGAAAGGCGGCCTCCTCGTTCTCGGGATGGGACCTAAGTTGCCGCGGACGATTGTCGGGACACGCGCTTTTCTCGATCCAAGCGACATCGAGCGCATCGTTAGAGATAGACTCCATTTTCGCGTCGAATGCTCCGAAGTGCGGCATACCCAGGGTCGGGTTCTTGTCATTTCGGTGCCTCCGCGCCCGATAGGTCAGCCTGTCTGTTGGGACGGCCAGTACCTCATGCGATCCGGTGAGAGTCTGGTCCCGATGACGCCGGATATGCTCCGGCGCATCTTCCAAGAAGGGATCTCGGACTTCTCGGCTCAGGTTCATCCGGTGGCCTCGATCTCGGATCTCGATCCTGAAGCAATCCTTCGATTCCGCGAAATGGCGATGCGGAAATCTGGCGACACACGATTAGGCAACCTGTCTAATGAACAGATCCTCAACGATGCGGAACTGATTATCGACGGACAGGCAACCATCGCCGCTCTGGTCCTATTGGGTTCCCACCGGGTGCTCGGGCGACACTTGCCGCACAGCGAGGTGGTCTTCGAATACCGTTCTTCCGATGCCTCGATTCGCTACCAAGATCGAAAGGAATACCGGGCGGGCTTCTTGCTATTCCACAACGATCTCTGGGAACAAATCGACAAGCGCAACGCGCTCGAACACTATCAGGATGGATTCCTGGTCCGAGATATACCGGCATTCAGAGAACAAGTCATTCGAGAGGCCGTTCTCAACGCGGTTTGCCACCGAGACTACGGCAATCCCGGCAACGTTTGGGTTCGCCAGTATCCCATGAAGATCGAGATTGAGAGTCCGGGCGGATTCGTTCCAGGCGTGACACCCGAGAACATTCTCAACATGTCTTCTCCCCGGAACCGCCGGATAGCCGATGCGCTCGCCAGATGCGGTCTCGTGGAGCGTTCCGGCCAAGGGATGAACCTGATCTACGAATCCTGTATCAAGGAAGGAAAACCTCTGCCCGATTTCACCGGCACCGACGATTTTCGGGTGTGCTTGACGTTACGGGGAGAGATTCGAGACCCACGCTTTCTGAAGTTCATCGAGGAAGTCGGCAAGGAGACGCTGGCTTCCTTTGACGCTTGGGATTTTGTAGCCTTGGACCTTGTTTATAACGGAGAGCCGTTAAACGACAGCGCGAAATCCAGACTTGCCAAACTCACGGACCTGGGAATTGTGGAAAGAGTGGGAAGGGGGCGGGGGAGCAAGTGCGTCCTTTCACGTCGCTTCCATTCCTTCCTCAAAGAAACGGGAAAATACACCCGAAGGAGGGGGCTCGACCGCGAAACGAATAAGCAGTTGCTTCTCAAGCACATCCAGGAGAGCGGCGAGAAGGGCTCCCCATTCGCCGAACTCTCACAAGTCTTACCTGCGCTTTCACGTGGCGAAATCCACTCGCTGTTGAGAGAACTCAGAGGATCAGGATCAATCCACGTTTGCGGAGCGAGGAGGGCGGCACGCTGGTATACCGGACCTTCTTCCGTGACGGGCAAGACGGGGCAATAGGCTTTGGAAAGGCGTTTCCGAAAAAGCAAAAAGACATTGATTCGGAATCAAATCCGCAGCGTAAGTCGTGTAATTACAATGATATATATGTGGCTGGATTGTGCGTATACGCATCAAAGATTTCACAATTGCGATACAAATTCAGAATGCCGTCTCGGAATAAGATGGCGGGAATGGGATTTCTTCCTCCAGAGAGCAGCGGGTGTTGCCTGCCCAACACCGATAGCAAGGATTCTAGATCGCCAATGGACCTGAAAACCGAATTGACCCGGCGGCTCGACGAGGCGCTCGGGAAATACCTCCAAGCGGAAGGCGCCGATCGGCCCGAGGGCCTCGCCGCCGGCATCGAGGTGCCGCGCAACCGCGAGCATGGCGACTATGCCACGAATGTCGCGATGCAACTGGCGCGCCTTGTCAAGCGGAGCCCCCGTCAGGTCGCTCAGGAGTTCCTAACGCACTTCGACGGCGCGGGACTCGTGGGCGAGACGTCGATCGACGGTCCCGGATTCATCAACTTTCGTCTCGCCGCCGATGCGACCGCCGCCGTCCTGCGCCGGATCGTCTCCGAGGGCGCGGAGTTCGGGAAATCTCGGCGCGGCGCGGGAACCCGCGTCCTGGTCGAGTTCGTGAGCGCGAACCCGACCGGGCCGCTTCATATCGGCCACGCGCGCAACGCCGTCGTGGGCGACACGGTGGCGCGTCTCTACGAGGCCGTGGGCTACGACGTGTCGCGCGAATACTACTACAACAACGCGGGCGTCCAGATGCGCGTCCTCGGGACGACGCTGCGTCTGCGCGTGGACGAGCTGGTGGGTCGACCGGTCGAATGGCCCGAGTCGTACTATCGTGGGTCCTATATGATCGACATCGCGCGGCGCCTGATCGACGAGGTCGGCGCCGACCAAGCGGTCGATCGCGACGACGACTTCTACACCAAGTACGCCGCGGGCGAGATTATCAAGACGATCGAAGCCGATCTCGAAGCGATGGACATCGGGTTCGACAACTGGTTTCTCGAATCGGGCATCTACGAACGCGGCGAGGTCGAGCGGACGCTCGACGAGATGCGCGCGCGCGGCGCGATCTACGAAGAGGACGGCGCCGTCTGGTTCCGCGCCACGCAGTTCGGCGACACGCGCGACCGCGTCGTGGTCAAGGGCGACGGGACCTACACGTACCTGACGCCCGACATCGCCTACAACCAGGACAAGTACGGCCGCGGCTATGACGAAGTCGTCACGGTCCTCGGCGCCGACCACCACGGCCAGGTGCCGAGTCTACTGGCGGCGGCCGAGGCGCTCGGCCACCCCAAGGAAACGCTCCACTACGTCATCTATCAGATGGTGACGCTTCTCAAAGACGGCGTCGCGCTCAAACTCTCGACCCGGTCGGGCGAATTCATCACCTTCAAGGAAATGATCGACGAACTCGGCGCCGGGGTCGTGCGCTACTTCTTCTCGATGCGGTCGCCCGACGCGCAGATGACGTTCGACTGGGGTCTGGCCAAAGACACGTCGATGGACAATCCCGTCTACTACGTCCAGTACGCGCACGCGCGATGCTGCTCGCTCATGAAGAAGGCCCAGGAAGAAGGCTGCCCTTACGGCGGGATCGACGCCGCCGATGGAACATCGCGCGCCGATCTCGCGCTCCTCGCGCTGCCCGCCGAGCAAGCGATCCTCCGCGCGCTCGGACGATTGCCCGAGGCGATCGACACGGCGGCGCGCGAGCTCGCCCCGCATCAGGTGTGCAACTATCTTCAGGAAGTCGCGCAGCTGTTCCACAACTTCTTCACGCAGGGGAACAACGACCCCTCGCTCCGCATCATCCAGACCGACAAACCCGCTCTCACCCAGGCGCGGTTGGCGATGATCGACGCCCTCCGCACCGTCCTCGCGAACGCGCTCGCCGTCCTCGGAATCGAGGCGATGGACAGGATGTAGGGAACCGCGGTTCGAAGGTTCCAGGTTCGAGGGTTTCGGGTTCCGAGTTGAAGGTTCACGAATTGCCCCTTCGGAGGTTGCGAATTCGCGGGCTCCCGACTCATGAGGTTGCCGACCGCGAAGCGGTCGAATATGAATAGCCGTGGGTGAGCGAAGAAACCCACGGTTGCCGATTCCACACATACAACCCCGCGAGGGGTTGAACACGTTGTCTTGACGTCGCCACAGATTGCTCGACCCCGTTGGGGTCGGTTTTGTGTTTGAACACGTTTCCATGGGTTTCGCTTCGCTCACCCATGGCTATTCACGTTGTTCCCCTTCGGGGAACTGTGCGAGAATCGCCGTGAATGCCGACGGCGGGGCCGACCGAGGGGTAAGACATGCAAGAGAATCACGACAAGATTGACCGCAAGTGGGCGGAAGAATTCACTCCGATAGGGCGCGACGCTCTCGAATTTGACGAGTGGCGACGCGCAGCCACATTCTACTCTCCAGATTTCTACAAGACCGTGGACTTGGGTCGCCTCGAGGAATCCTTGCTGAAGGCCGAAATCGGCCAGGAAGATATAAGGAACTTCAGTAGTGTCCAAAACAGGTTCCCCGGAGGGGAACAATTTGAATAGCCCTGGGTGAAACCCAGGGAAAAGACGTTCCCGTTTTGT
>JAFGFN010000062.1 GCA_016931035.1 Candidatus Sumerlaeota bacterium | reverse complement strand
GACACGCGCGAGACCGACGGGGGAGACACGCGCGAGACCGACGGGGGAGACACGCGCGAGACCGACGGGGGAGACACGGGCAAGCACGGCAGGCGAAGCGAGTGTCGGTCCGGTTGCAGGACTTGGTCGCGTCACGGTAGCACGGTCTGGCTTTGGACTGAGGCCCAGATGGAGAATGCGATGCTCTACACGCTGACCGGGCAAGGCGAGCCACCGAGCGCGTATCGCGAGTCCGATCTATGAAGCGGTCCTCGCTCACGCTCGGGCTACTGCGCATGAGGATGCTCCGGGTTGAGCCGCAAGAGGACTCAGTGCAAGCGGGAAGAGACTTCATGCGGCAGCCCGAGCGTGAGCGAGGGTCTCTCGTCGGAGCACGTGCTTGGGTCGCGACTATCAGTTGACCCCAGGCGGTCTCTTCCTTCATAATACATCGGTATCGAGCGAGTTATGAGTTGTGCCACGGAGACAGGCTTTCGGTTTTCTATTCCCCTGTTTGCCGCTTCAACTTGAAAAGACTGAAAGGAGGGACGGGTCCATGTCGATCCAACGTCGGAGGAGTGCCGCAAGAGCAGCTGCAATGCCGTTCGCATTCTTGGTTCTAGGACTGTGTTTCGCGGTCGGGCCGAGCTCCGTCGCCGCCGCGTTGGACCTTGGCGGAGCGCTGGACAAGGTAGGCAAAGGCGTCGAGGAAGCCAAAAAGGCGGTGGACGGCGTCACTCAGACCGCGACGACGCCCGACGTCCCTTCGGGCGCCGCCACGTACCTGCGTCAGGCCGACCGGCAGCTGGACAAGATGGACGAAATCATGGCCGACCGGACGCCCGACAGGTTCGGCGAGACTCGAGTGAAGAAGGCCGAAGCCTGTCTCAAGGCCGCGAAAGAAGCGGTGGCGACCGTCGAGAAACGCCACGGCGCCAAGATGGGGATGGACCACCCCGAACTCGTCGCGCGTCGCGACCGGATCGCGGGATGCGAGGAGACGCTCGAAGAATTCCGGACGGCCATGGCGGCGACCCCCGCCGAATCCGTGGCCTCGGACGAGACGGCTCCCGCAACAGCCGCGGCCCCCGCGGCGGAGGAGTCCGCCCCCGAAGCTCCGGCCGCCCCGGCCCCCGCGGCGCAAGCCCCCAAGGCCGCCCCGCCGACCGCCGCGACGGGAGGAGATATTCCGTCGGGAGCCGCCACGCTGCTTCGTCAGGTGGACCAAAAGCTCGACCGGCTGGACAAGATGATGAGCGACGAGAGCGCCAACTACGACAAGGACTATCGGGTCGAGGCGGCGACGAGTCACTTGAAGGAAGCGCGCGAGGCGATGGACACCCTCGAAAAGCGTCACGGTTCGAAGGTCGGCATGGATCGTCCGGAAATCGCTCAGCGTCGCGACAGGATCGCCGCCTCGGAGAGGGCGCTCGCCGCGTTCCAGGGCACGATGGCCGAGGCGATGAAGAGCGAGGAAGAGGCGGAAGCGGCCCGACGCAAAGCCGAGGCGGACGCCTACGCCGCGCAGAAGGCGGAGCAAGAAGCGGCCGAAACGCAGCGGATCAAGGACAACGAAGAAGCGATGCGCAAGGCCTCGCAAATCCAGATCGGCGGCGGGAAGATTCTCTTTTCCAAGTCGCCGATCGATCCGGCCAACCCCTCGAACCTGACGACCAGTTTCCAGGCGGGCGACACCATCTACGGACTCATCCAGTCCGACAAGCCGTGGCGCGAGGTTTATAACGCCAAAGACAAATCGGAACTCGGCCTCCTGATCTTCATGGAGATCGGCGACAGCAAGACGAACCAGTACATCACGCTCAAGAAACCCGAGTACATCGACAGCGCCGAGCTCGTGCTCGACATCGCGCCCGATCCGGGCAAGATGACGGCCTACAAGAATCCCGATATCGAATTCGGCGAAGGCAAGGGCAATCGCAAGATCGGCCCCATCGCGTTTACCTACGAACTCTCTCAACTCCCCGCGGGCAAACACACCGTGAGTCTCTATCTGCGCAACTACGGTGAAAAGCCCGCAGTGGGCGAGTTCGAGATCGAAGGCTCGGACTTCAGTTTCTACGCCGACCTGAACCAGAAACTCGCCGCCGCGACCGACGCCATGGCGACCATGCCCCCGGCGGGAATGGTCAACAGGGCGCTCGAAGACGAGATGCGCGCCCTTCTGGCCAACGCGGGGTGGACCGATATCCGGCGTCTCGTCATCGTGGACAAGGATTGGTGGATCGACTACGTCGGCGAGACCGGCAGCCCGGTCAAGTCGCGCCACATGGACGCCGCCGTCGCGACCAAGGGGGACGACGGCCAGTTCTACTACTGCATCTGTCAGTTCCACCAACCCATGCTGATCACTGGCGCGTGGGGCAAACTCGAATTGACCTCGACCGGCCGCAAACGCCCGATCGCGGAGGAGAACATCGACAAATAGAGAAACCTGGATGTATGATGTCGAGAGCGGACCGGGGAGGCGGGCGAATCGCCTTCCCGGTCCCACGTCTGAGACTCTCGAGGAGGCGGTTCATGAAGAAGACTGTGGTCGCTGTGTTTATCTTCCTGCTTGTGCCGGCTGCTGCGAGCCTCTGCGCCGATTCGATCCGCGTCTACTATGGAACGAACGGGACGGCTGTTTACCTCTCGACGCTCGATCTCGACACGGGCGCGCTGACGGCGCCCTCGGTCGCGGTCTCGACCTCGAAGCCGCAATTCCTCGCGTTTTCGCCGAGCGGACAGTATCTCTATGCGGTTCGGCGCGATTCTCCGCCCAACAACATGGTCCGCTCCTTCAACGTCGATCCTTCGACCGGCCTTCTGACCTACATGAACGAACAGTCGTCCGGCGGCGAGGGGCCGGTGTTCGTCAAAGTCGACTCGACCAGTCAGACTCTCTTCGTCGCCAACTACACCTCGGGCGTGATCGCTTCCTACCCGGTTCAAGCAAACGGGCAGATCTCTTCCGCTGCGAGCACCATCACCCACAGCGGTCCTCTGGGGCCCGGCCAGACCGGTCCCCACCCGCATTCGATCCATTCCGATCCGCAAAACAAGTGGGTCTACGTGCCCGATCTCGGCATGGATCGCGTGATGCAGTACGACTACGCCCCCGCGACTTCGCAAATGACCGCGCTCACTTCGACCACGCTTCCCGCCGGTTACGGACCGCGCCACATGGCGTTCCATCCCAACGGACAATGGGTGTATCTCGCCTGCGAGCTCGCGAACAAAGTCTCGCTTCTCTATTACGACCCCGGAACCGGCGTTCTGAGCGTCCAGGCCCACTACGACGCGGGGACGGGCACCGACACGCCGTCCGAAGTCAACGTCCACCCCTCTGGGAAATTCGTTTACGTCGGCAATCGCGGCGGGAACACGATCGGTGTCTTCGCGGTCAATCAAGCCGACGGAACGCTCGCCCTGGTCGAACGCGAGCCATGCCAAGGCACAACGCCGCGCCATTTCAACGTCGATCCGACGGGCCACTGGCTTATCGTCGCCAACCAGGGATCGGGCGACGTGACGGAATTCAGCATCGACCAGACGACCGGCGCGCTGACCTACACGGGGACCAAGCACTCGCTCGGCAGTCCGATGTGCGTCATGTTCCCACCCTACGAAGCGCCCGAGCCGACCCCGACGCCTACCGAGACACCAACCGCAACGCCCACGCAGGAAATTCCTCAGAACACGGTTTCGAGTTGGTCGCTGTACTGACTTGGCCCCACGGGCGAGTTGAGGCGCATGGTTCGCCTTGACAAAGAACAGGCGGCGACGCACTCCGTGCGTCGCCGCCTGTTCTTATCTTCGCGGGAGACCGGTGTCTAGCCCCCTCCTCCCTACTCATCCTTCATCCTTCCGCCTTCATCCTTGTCATCTCTGCACCCGCGCGTTGCCCTTCCAGATGCTCCAGACCTGGTCTTCGTCCGCCGGCTGCCCGTAGTCGGTCAGAAGCGTTGTCGCCAGCGCGCCGCTGGCCCAACCGAACTGCACCCACTTCTCGGGTTCCCACTCCTTCAGGATCGCATAGAGCATCCCGCCGACGAACCCGTCGCCGCCGCCGATCCGGTCGAGAACGGTGATGTCGCGCGGCTCGACAATGTGCCACGCGTCGCCCGCCGCCATGATCGCGCCCCACAGGTGATGGTTCGTGTCGACCACTTCCCGCAACGTCGTGCCGAAGACCTTGCCGTTCGGGTAGGCCTTCTTCACGCGCTCGATCATCCCCTTGAAGCCGTCGATCTTGTCCGCGAGGCCCTTGCCGCCCGCTTCGGGGCCTTCGATCCCCAGGCAGAGCTGAAAATCTTCCTCGTTGCCGACCAGGATGTCCGACACGCTCGCGATCTCGGCGAAAATCGCGGCGAGTTCCTTCTCGCGATTCTTCCAAAACGTCGCGCGATAATTGAGGTCGAACGAGATCCGCGTCCCGTGCTTCTTCGCCGCGCGCGCCAGCTCGAGACAGAACTGACCCGTCTCGGGCGACAACGCCCCGATCAGGCCCGAAAGATGGACGATCTGGACGCCTTCCTTGCCGAAAATGCGGTCCAGGTCGAAATCCTTCACGTTCAGCGTCCGGCCCACTTCGCCCGCGCGATCGTTCCACACGCGCGGCCCGCGCGACCCGCAGCCGCTGTCGGCGATATTGATCTGATGCCGATAGCCCCAGGGCCCGCCCTGCGGCACCTCGACACCCTCGTAGTCCATGTGGCGGCTCTTGAGGTTGTCCTTGATGAACTGCGCGATCGGGCTCCCCTTGACGAACGTCGTCAGGACCTTGACCGGCAGACCGAGAAACGACGACACGCTCGCGACATTCGTCTCGGCCGAGCTCGCGCGCATGATAAACGAATCGGCGCAGTGCACCGGCTGCCCGTTCGGGGGCGTGAGCCGAATCCCCATGCTCGTCGGCACGACGAGCGAATACCTGCAATCCTTCTTCAGTTCAATCTTCATCTCCTGCTCCTTTCGGTGGGTTACTTTGTATCTTCATTGTATCCATTCGTTCACGTGGACGGTCTCGTGAGACCGGCCATGCCCGAGTGCGGCAACGGGCTTCTCTTCGCCATGGAGAAACGGCGATAACAAACCTCTTATTTGGAGTGCGGAACCTTGGTTCCGCTTTCGGCGGCGCAAGCTTGCTTGCGCCGGGTGTTTCTGCACTCACATTCGCGCTCGGTTCGGCGGGAGCGAGCTTCCGCCGAGAAAAGCGGAACCTTGGTTCCGCACTCCAGAGAGGAATCCCGGTGTCGGGTGTCCTCCTGTCCGGACCTTACACAGACGCCAAACGCCACACGATTGTATAGTCCCGGCAAGGGGAAGACGCAACTGCGAAATCAGGCTGAGAATCAGGCTGGAGGCTTTAGGCTGTAGGTCAGTAGTGTCCAAAACAGGTTCCCCGGAGGGGAACAATTTGAATAGCCCTGGGTGAAACCCAGGGAAAAGACGTTCCCGTTTTGT
>JAFGFN010000061.1 GCA_016931035.1 Candidatus Sumerlaeota bacterium | reverse complement strand
AGCAAAACCATCGCCCCACCGACGTGAAGTCGGCGGTGGCGAAGAGCGAGATCGAACGGGTTCTTCCTGAAATGATGGGTTGCACCCCCTCTGGGGTTTCCCGCGCCTTTCCTCTGGACAGAGACATGGTCCCGATGGTGTCATGGGTCCTGTGGGGTGCATACAGGCCTGAATACCGGCGTCGGGGAAGCTGCGCGAGATGGGGCAGTCGCCCCGTCGCCGTTCTTTTTCCGACCGAAGGGAGAGAACGCGATGGAAATGGTCGTTCTGAGCGTCATCCTGCTGGCCGCCATCGTCCTGTTCGTCACGCGATGGCTTCCGATCGAAATCACGTCGATTCTCATTCCGCCCGCGCTCGTGATGACGGGCATCCTGGATGTGGGAACCTCGCTGTCGGGTTTCTCCAGCTCGGCGACGATCACGATCGCCGCCATGTTCGTCCTATCGGCGGGATTGACCCGGACCGGAGTCCTCGAGTACGTGACTCTGGCCCTCGGCCGCTTCTCGCGAGGAAACTGGGTCCGGTTCCTCTTTATCCTGGCCATTGTCGTCCCCACGGCCAGCGCCTTCATGAACAATACGCCGGTGGTTGTCATGATGGTTCCCGTGGCGCTCAAGATCGCGGCGGATTGCCAAGTCAAGCCCTCGCGCCTTCTCATCCCCCTGAGCTATTTCGCGATTCTTGGAGGAACATGCACCCTAATCGGCACCAGCACGAATATCGTGGTGGACGAGATGTTCCGCGCGTCGGGAGGCGCGGGGTTTCGAATGTTCGATTTCACCCCGGTCGGCGTCGGGTACGTTCTGGGCGGCGTCGCCTTCATTCTGCTTGTCGGCCGGCGGTTTCTGCCCGAGCGGGTGTCGCTCTCGTCGGTTCTCCCGCGCGGACGCTCGGCCAAGTTCGTGACCGAGATCGTCGTTAACCCCGACTCGCCTCTCGCCGGACAACGGGTGGGCGACGTCTTCGACCCGAGCGGGCCGGTCCGGCTCATCGAGATTGTCCGAAGCGAAGAGGTTATACTGTTTATCCAAGCGCGCGAAATGCGGTTGGCGCCGGACGACGCCTTGATCGTCGAGGGCTCGTCCAAGGACATCGCCGAGTTCCTGTCGCAGTCGCAGGCGTCTCTGTCCACGGTCGTCGAGGACGACCAGCGCGTCCCGATGCGGACCATGGAACTCGAACTCGCCGAGGCGGTGGTTCTGCCCGACTCCTGGTTCATCGGGCGCACGGTCGGCCAACTGGCCCTGGGCAGACGTTATGGAGTGAAAGTCATGGCCGTCCAGCGCCGCGGGCGGCACCACCGCTACAAAATCCGCCAGATGCGGCTCGCCCCGGGCGACGTCCTGCTGCTTCAGTCCGGACGCGAGGGGTTCGAGGAGCTCAAACGAACCGAGGCCGTGCTGCTGGTCGAGGGGCTCGAGCAGGCGATCCTGCACACGCGCCACATGGTGCCCGCGATCGCCATTATGGCGCTGGTCGTCGGTCTGGCCGGGTTTACCCAGATTCCGATCGCCGTCCTGGCCCTGACGGGGGCCGCGGCGATGATCATGACGCGCTGCCTGCGGATCGACGAGGCGCTTCGGGCTCTCGATGCTTCGGTGCTGCTCTTGCTGGCGGGCACCATTCCCCTGGGACTGGCTCTGACCGAGACCGGACTGGCGCAGAAGGTGGTGGATTGGGTGATCGGGGCCACGCTAGGGATGAGTCCCGTCTTCCAGCTCAGCGCCTTCTACATCGTCACGAGTCTGCTCACCGAGATCCTGTCGAACAATGCGACGGCCGTCCTCTTGACGCCACTGGCCCTGGGGCTTTCGACCGAACTGGGTGTCGATCCCCACCCCTTCCTGATGGCCGTCGCGCTCGGATCGAGCGCCAGCTTCATGAGCCCGATCGGCTATCAGACCAACATGATCGTCATGGGTCCGGGCGGCTACACGTTCGGCGATTATCTTCGCGCCGGAATCCCGCTGAACCTCCTCATGTGGTTCCTGGCCACCCTGCTCATTCCTATCTTCTGGCCCTTCTATCCTTGATCCGCCCAGGTCCCGCGCCCCATAGAAAAACGCCCCCTCGCGAGGAGGGGGCGTTGGCATTCAATCGATCGGTCCAGGCGGGTCGTGCCCGCCGGACGGTCGGTGTCAGTCGGCCGGATCGAGCAGCCACTGATCGAACCCGAAGGGGTTCTTGGGGGTGGCGAGAGCCTCGGTGCCCTGGGCCTGAGCGGCAACGAGCATCTCGTCCTCGAGCATGACGATTTCCTTCGTCATGTCCGCGGTCTGAACCCCGGTCGTGGTGTCGAGCGTGACCACGATGTCGGTCGCGCGGTCCAGCGACGTTTCGCCGCCGAACAGGTAGCCGAGGATCGGAATGTCGCAGAGCCAGGGCGCGCCGGCTTTTTGCTTGACCTTCTCGGTTCTCTTGAGACCGGCCAGAAGAAGCGATTCGCCGTCCTTGACGCGAACGTCGGTGGTGACCGACTGTTCGGCGATCATCGGGAGCTTCTGCGGCGTGTAGCCGACGACCTCGGAAACCCGGGCATCGACGTACATTTCGGTCGTCTCGAGGCCCACCATCGGGAAGATGGTGATGAACATGCCGACCTGACGACCGCTGTTCACGTAGTTGACGAACCGGTCCCACGCGCCCAGGTCGCCCTCGTCGTTACCGAGGCGGCCGCGACGATTGCCGTCGTAGGACCACTTGTCGTTTTCGCCGGTGACGGCAAACGACAGGACCTGGCTGACTTCGCCCTCCTGGGCGTACTGGCCGCTGCGGGCGCGCAGAGTGGCGCGCATCAGCGACTTGGCCACGCCCTTGCTCTTGAGGAAGTCGAAGTAGGCCGACGTCAGCCAGTAGTTGTAGCTGGCATAGCGCTGACGGCCGTTCGTCTCGAACCGTTGCGAGTCGCCGTTGGCGGGCGGGAAAATGGTCGGCGTGAGGGGGTTGTAGATGCTGCTGGCCCCGCGGTAGCGCTCGACGTTTTCCAGCCCGGCGAAGATGAACTCGAAGAGGTTGCGGCCGGGCCCGTTCTTCCAGGCGATGTAGTCCACACCCATCTTCAGGTCGTTGTTGGTGCTGACCTCGACGAACTCGGCGTCGACCTTGATGTCGCTCTCGGGCAGGTCGGTCGCCTTCATGATGGCTTCCCACGCGCCGGCATTGGCCGGGTTGTCGGTGTGCGTCATCGTGTTCTCGAGCTCGTCCTCGACCGAGGTGCTCGCGGGAACGCCGAGGTATCTGCGCGCCATGTAGTCGGAATTCGTCAGGTCGCGATACTTGGCGTCGTAACGAACCAAGGCGCTTCCGTCATCGGTCGCGTTGAGCCATTCCTTGTCGAGGGCCAGGATCGCGGCCTCGACGTAGGGCAGCTGCCACGCGGGGGTCGTCACCTGCACCCAGTACAGCTTCTTCACCTTGTCTTGAACGACCTCGGCGAAGCCGCCTTCCATCGCGCAGATCTCGCGCGCGATCGGACGCAGCTCGCGGACGCTGACGTTCTTGACGGGGATCAGCTTCGTCGCGTACTCGTTGAGAAGGATCTTCTGATCGGTCCGCAGGACGCGCAGCTCGCCGTCGTCGGGGCCGACGTTCACCTGTTCATCCTGGAACAGGTAGTTGTTGATCATGCTTTCGCAGGCCGACGGAGTCGGATTGCCGTCCAGGCGGTCGATGGTCGACGGCGTTGGAACGGAAGACTGAGGTTCATAAGTCTCGTTGGTGAATCCTGCCCAGCCGACGCTCGAGACAACGAGCGAGAGCGCCAGGAGGCAGATCATGCGTTTCGTTTTCACAGTCATCTGTTTATCTCCTTTTTCGAAAGTCTACTCGTAAGCCATGGCGATTCGTTTCGCTTGTCATTCGGCGTATTTCTCGCGCCCGATCCAGTACATCTCGAAACCGAACTCGTCGGCGCCCATCTCGACCGAGAGTTCGCCCTTGGCCTGCGAGATCGCGTCTCTCTGGCGATCGCTCAAGCCTCCGCAATTCTGAGCGCAGGAGGGCTTGATCACCTGAACCACCGTATTGACCTTCTTGGTCGTCGTTTCGCCGCCGAACAAGTAACCGATCACCGGAATGGAACCCAGAATCGGCATCTTCTGCGTGGTCTGCACCGAACGTTCGCGAGTGAATCCGCCGCCGACGATCTCTTCGCCGTCCTTGGCGCGGACCTTCGACGTGTACACGCGGGTGTTGACCATCGGCACGCCCGCGTCGTCGAATCCCGTGAACGAAGCGACGCTGGTCAGAATCTCCAGATCGATGTTCTCCTGAGAAATGGTCGGCTCGACCCAGAGGACCACGCCCGACTCGGCGTAGTCGCTCGTCGAGAGGCGGCTCAGTCCGTAGAACTCCATCCCCATGACCGAACTGGCCACCTGGCGGTTCGTCGTGGCGCCCGTCACCGTGCGCGAGTTGACCGAGTAGTTGCTGTCGCTCAGAAGAGCCTGGCCCGGAGGCATCGGAAGGATCAAGTGATCTTCCGTGTCGCCGTCCGGATCGACCGCCTCGGCCACGGAGGGAGGAGCGGGATTCACGCGGTAGAAGAGAATCTCTTCGACGTTGCGGAAGACCGCCGGGATGCCGCTGAGCACCGTGACGTTGGGCGCCGTGGTGACCTTGCCCTTGCCCTTGACGACCAGGTAGTCGAAGAAGGCCGAAGGCACGTCCCAGTAATACGAGGCGTTGTAGCCGTGCGTGTTGAACCGGCGCTGCGGCAGACCGAACGTCCCCGCGCCCGAATCGAACTGCATGCCGTTGTTGACGCCCTGGCCGTAGTCGATCTTCTCGTACTCGCCGAACGCGCCGAGCGTGAAGAGCGCCTTGCCGGGACCGTTCTTCCACGCCATGTAGTCCAGGCCGAGCGTTCCGTCGTTGGTCACGTCGATCTCGTAGATCTTAGCTTCGACGTTGACCTCGGGAGTGGGGATGTCGTACTCGAGAGCCGCGGCGAGAATCGCGTCGACGCCCGAGGGCGAACCCCAAACAAACACCGCGTTGCGCGGCGGATCGGCCACAATGGCGTTGTCCGATGCGCCGTAGAGCAACAGGCTTTGCGGAACATCGCCATCGAGCGCGCTGCGATGACGCAGCTCGACGTACGACCACTTGGAGCCCGACGCGGAGGTGAGCTGAGGACGGTCGAGCTGGGCGGCCAGTCTGTCAAGGTAAGGAATCTGATATTCCGGGACCGCGACCAGCATCAGGCCGCTCTTGCCGTCTTTGGCCACGTACGTGTCGAGCAGCCCCTCTTCGGTGCGGACGACATCTCGGACAAGCGCCGCGACCGCGTTGGGATTGACATTCTTGAACTCATAGACCTTCGGAACGTAGCGGTTGAGTTGCGCCTTGTTCGTGGTGCGCAGAATCTTGACCACCCGGTCTTTGAGATTCTGAGGCGAATTCGGGTCCTTTTTGCCCATGGGAGCGAGCCCCTCGCCCGCGGCAAAGGCCGTTCCCATCACGACGCACACCGCAACAATGATTGGGAATACTTTTTTCAGCATGCTTTTCTCCTCCGTTTGTGGCTTGAAATGATCCTTCGCTGCATCTGCAAAAGATACGGACAAACCCTCGATCTACCGACACCTCGCCCTCGTTCCGGGTTTGTAGCCTGATCCTGCGTTACCTAGGTTTGTTCTTTCTGGTCGATCCCCCCTTTCCTAACACTCCCACTGAGAATGTTTTCTTCATCCTCTCGTTCGTTTCCCTGTTCTCGTCTCTAATCTTCAGCCGTTCGGCGCGACTCGGCGCGGACTCTCGGGTCCACGACGGACTCGCCTCGACACGCTTCTCTGAGATTGTCAGTTTCTCCCAGCCGACCCCGTCTTCGCTCCCGGCATCGGCGTCGACTTCCGCACGGGCATCGGCTTGGCCTCCTCTTTGGGCTTCCACATAAACGCCTTCGAAGCAGGCCGAACCTGCCCGCCGTACGGGCTGACGTGATAGGCCGCACGCGAACTCTCGCCGGCGCCGATGTCGGAGGGCATCTTCTCGATCGTCACCCACCACATGAGAAGACCCGAGTCCTCGTCCGCGGGCCCTCCTCCAGGACGTTCGTACGGAACCAGAATCGCGCGAGTCTCTCGCGCCAGTTTCCCGTAGGCGTCCACGGCGGCGCGCACCGCGTCCTCTTCCACGATCAGTCCGTTGGCGTCGCGCCGGAAGAGCGGTTTTCCCTTGACGGTGTACTTCACCGGCGTCGAAACGACGATCTTGTTTTCCTGATGGGTCAGTTGAAGGGACGTCGTGTAGTGGGCCTGAAGTTTGTAGTCCCCGGGCGCCTGCGTCAACGTGACAAACGAGAACTTTTCTTCAATCTTGCCCCGAGCGGCGATCTCGATCGGCTGGAATCGTTTTCCGGGCGGGTCGAACTGAACCGGAATCCGGCGAACGGCGTCTATCGGATCGCCCCATCTCCCCATGTAGAAGTTGAGATTCGCCGCGCTGCGGTTCTCCACGGGTTGGAGCGGCGCGACGAGAAGATCGTCGTCGAGCAGACTCACGATCTTGACTTTGCACGCCACGATTTCGCCGGGGCGATATGCGTTCTTGTCAAGCTCGAGCCGAACCTCGAACGGAGGAGGGGATTCGCTCGGCGCTTGGCTCCGCGCCAAGCGCGAGCAAGCGGAGAGAAAGAGCGGAAGAATCAGGCACGCAAGCGCGGCAATCTCAAGCCTGACCGTCAGATTCGGTTTGCGAAGGGACATATCTCTATCTGCCGCAAGCGAAATGGAACCGCATCCAGCTTACCACGAGACATCCAACTGACTCACGATTTCTTCCAAAACCACCCCGAGCCTTGCCCGGCTTTGGACAAGACTACCTCCCGATGATTAGGGAATGGCCGGGACAAGTCAAGCGAAATATCGCCTCTCACAGAACTCCAACAGCCGTACCTACGGGGACTTGCGTGCCGTTCCGCAAATGAGATCGCCGGGTTCACCCTTCCCCTTTTCGGCGCCTCGATGGATTCCCTCAAGACCGAATCTCCGCTCTTTTTCCACGATAGGTTTTCTGTTGACTTACCCCCGAGCCGTCCATATCGTAGCCCTGTGGTGGAAGGAGGCGTCCTGAAAACGTGGTTTTCCGCCCTTCCGCCCACGGCGCGAGCGGGTGTAACTCAGATTGGTAGAGTTCCAGCCTTCCAAGCTGGGTGTCGCGGGTTCGAATCCCGTCGCCCGCTCCATAAGATACGTAACATCAACGCGGCGCAACCATCCGTTGTGCCGCGTTCCTCTTTTCGGACCCCTCGACGATTCAGAGCCATCCGAGCCTCTCCTTGGCGATCGCCTCGGGAACTTCTTCGTAATGACTGAACTGCATGGTATAGGTCGCCCGGCCTTGCGTGGCGGAGCGCAGCGAGGTGGCGTAGCCGAACGTCTCGGAGAGGGGGGCAAGGGCCGTGAGAATCTGCAGCACGTCGCTGCGGCTCTTGATTTCGCGCACTTGGGCCCGGCGCTGTTGCAGTCCCCCGATCACGTCGCCCAGATACTCGCTCGGCGTGACGATCTCCACGTCCATGATCGGCTCCAGAAGCTTCGGGTGGCACTTGCGCGCGCCTTCCTTGAACGCCATCGATCCGGCGATGTGGAAGGCCAGCTCCGACGAGTCCACCGGATGAAACTGGCCGTCGGTGAGCGTCACGCGCACGTCCACGATCGGGTAACCGGACAAAACGCCCGTCTTCATGGCCTCGACCACTCCCGTCTCGACGGACGGGATGAACTCGCGCGGGATCGCGCCGCCGCGGACTTCGTCCACAAACGAGAATCCGTAGCCCGGTTCCATCGGCTCGATGCGGATCGAGACCCCGGCGAACTGGCCGCGGCCTCCCGTCTGACGCACGAAACGGTGCGAGATTTCGGTCGACGTGGTCAGGGTCTCGCGATAGGCCACCTGGGGTTTGCCCACGTTGGCCGCGACCCTGAACTCGCGCTTGAGCCGCTCGACAAGCACCTCCAGATGCAGTTCGCCCATGCCCGAGATGATCGTCTGGTTCGTCTCGGGGTTCACTTCGACTCGGAAGGTCGGGTCCTCCTCGGCCAGCTTCGCCAACGACGTGGCCAATCGTTCCTCGTCTTCCTTGGACTTGGGCTCGATGGCGATCGAAACCACCGGTTCCGGAAACAGGATCGTCTCCAAGACGATCGGACGGTCGGGGTCGCAGAGCGTGTGGCCCGTGGCCGTGCTCTTCAAGCCGATCACCGCCACGATGTCGCCCGTCCAGATTTCGTCGACGGCCACCCGGTCGTTGGCATGCATTTGAAGAATGCGGTTGATGCGTTCGCTGCGGTCGGCGTTCGGATTGTCGACGTGCGATCCGGCCTTGAGCCGGCCCGAGTAAACGCGAATATAGGTGAGACGGCCCATGTGGGGATCGCTCATGATCTTGAATGCCAGAGCCGAGAAGGGCTCGTCATCCTTCGGATGGCGCTCCTCCTCTTCGCCCGTCTCCGGATTGGCGCCTTTGATGGCCGGGACGTCGAGCGGCGAAGGCAGATACTCGACCACGGCCTGCAGAAGCATCTGCACCCCCTTGTTCTTGAACGCCGAGCCGCACAGAACCGGGGTGATGTGGGCCGCCAGGGTCGCGTTCCGAATCAGTCGGTGCAGCTCGCTGGATTCGAATTCGTGCCCTTCGAGGTAACGGGCCATGAACGGCTCGTCGTACTCGGCGAGCGACTCGAGCATCTTCTCGCGATACTTGGCCGCGTCCGCTTGGTAATCGGACGGGATCTCGACGAATCGGTAGGCGCTCCCCTTGTCTTTCTTCCCCTGGTCTTCGTCCCAGATCCGCGCCCGCATGTCCACCAGGTCGATGACTCCCCGGAAATTCTCTTCGGCCCCGAGCGGCAGCTGGATCGGAACCGGATGGCACCCAAGACGCTGCTTCATCATGGCCACGCAATTGAAGAAGTCCGCCCCGACCCGGTCCATCTTGTTGACGAACGCCAAACGCGGGACGTGGTACTTGTCGGCCTGACGCCAGACCGTCTCGCTCTGGGGCTCGACGCCGCCGACCGCGCAGAAAAGAGCGATGGCGCCGTCGAGAACGCGAATCGAACGCTCGACTTCGGCGGTGAAATCCACGTGGCCGGGAGTGTCGATGATGTTGATGGTGTGATCGCGCCAGAAACACTGGGTCGAGGCCGAAGTGATCGTGATGCCGCGCTCGCGCTCCTGATCCATCCAGTCCATCTCGGTCGAGCCTTCGTGCACTTCGCCCATCTTGTAGGTCTTGCCCGTGTAGTAGAGTATCCGTTCGGTCGTCGTCGTCTTGCCCGCGTCGATGTGGGCCATGATGCCGATGTTGCGGATCTTGTCGAGTTGATGCTTGCGCGCCATTTTCGGTCTTCCTCGGGTCCTCTCACGGCTTGCGCCGGCGTCGCTCAGATCCCGCCACCGGGGGAATCCGCGCGACCGTAGAGGCTTGAATGCGTTCGGCTTAAGAAGTCTCCAGGGGGGCTCTCTCGCGCTCCCCCCGGGCCAAAACGGACGATTCTACCCGGGACGCCGCGCCAAACGCAAGGAAATACGAAACCGCCCGATCGGCGAGAATCGTCCGCTTTTTTTCTTGTTCGGAAACCAAGAAGCGAGTCGCCGCCGGGTCTAAGTGAACGGTCCGGGCCGATGCGCCTGGAGGCGAAAGGACGCCGCGATGCCCCTTCTCGAACAGATCGCTCCGTTGATCGAATCGGTCCCGCGCGACGAGAACCGCGCCGTCGAGGTCGTGAACCGTCTCTTGAACGAGGCGCTCCGACGCGACGCGAGCGATCTGCACCTGGAGTGCAAGCGCGACGCGCTCGTCGCCAAGATGCGGTTGGACGGGCGGCTGCACGTAGCGGCGCGGATCGGTCTCGATCTGCGTTCGGCGGTCCTGACGCGCCTCAAAGTGATGTCTCAACTCGTTATTTATCAGTCTTCTCTGCCCCAAGACGGGCGGTTCGAGATGGAATGGCAGGGGACGCCGATTCAGTGTCGCGTCGCGTTTCTGCCGACGCTCCACGGCGAGAAGGTCGTGATTCGCCTGCCCGAACGCGGGCGGGCGCGGATGGAGCTCGCCGACTTGGGGATGCGCGAGGACTTCCTGAAGGGAGTCGAGGAGGTTCTGGAAGGCGCGCAAGGGGCGGTTCTCTTGACGGGCCCGAGTTCGAGCGGCAAGACGACCACGATCTACGCCATGCTCAAGGCGCTGTGGAGGATGCGGGGCGAGGCGGCCAACATCGCGACGCTCGAGGACCCGATCGAGGCGGACCTCGGGGTCGTGAGTCAGACGCAGGTCCGCGCCGAGCAGGGATTGACGTTCGAGAAGGGACTGCGGACGCTTCTGCGTCAGGACCCCGACGTGATGATGATCGGCGAGATGCGCGACGCGGCGACGGCGCACACGGGGATCGAGGCGGCGCTGACCGGACATCTGGTGATCAGTACGATCCACAGCGGGCGGGCGTCGGGCGTGTTCGTACGGCTTCTCGACATGGGAGTCGAGCCGTATTTGGTCGCGTCGGCCGTGCGGGCGGCGATCGCCCAGCGGTTGGTGCGGCGTTTGTGCGCGCATTGTCGGATCGAGCGGCCCGAAACGCCGACGGCGCCCTTCGCCGGCGTCGAGAAATCGTTCGGTCCCGGTTCGTGCGAGGCGTGCGACGGGATCGGCTACAAGGGACGGACCGGGGTGTTCGAGTCGATCCGGATGGACGACGCGTTGAGTCGTCTGATTCTCGACCGGGCGCCCGAGTCGCGCCTGCGGGATCTTCTGAGCCGCGTCGGCAACTTCGATATGACGGCGGATTTGGCGGCGAAGGTCCGCGAGGGGGCGACGTCGGTGCAGGAAGCGCTGTTGTGTTTGAGGTGAGAAGCGATGACCGATGAGGGAAGAAAGAACGATCCGAAAGCGTCTTCGGGCCGGTTCTCGTGGCTGTTTCGCCCGATCGTGCTTCCCTGGTCTTGGTGCTTGCCGGGGTTGAGGAAACGCAATCTCCCGAAAGGGCCGCCGATCCTGGACCTCGCCGAGTTTCTTCCCTTTCGCCCGCCGTCTGTGGCGCTGGCGACCCTCTACGATCTCCTGGCTCGATGCGAACGACTCGGGATACCGATGGACCGGATGCTGGGGAGTCTGGGGTACGACTGGCGGTCCGAACCCACGTTGTCCGCCAAGGTTCGCCCCACGGCCCGCCGGTTGCTCCGGTCGCTCGAACAGGGCCACACCCTCAGCGAAGCGATGGAGAAGAACCGCCGGCTGTTCCGCGACTACGAGATCGAGGCCGTGCGGTCGGGAGAGACGAGCGGGAATCTCTCGAAGATGCTGTCGAACCTGGCGGCCACGTGTCGGTCGGTCGGGACCTACGCGATGATGGCGAAGTCCGCGATCATGTATCCCCTGACGGTGTTGATCGTCACGGGGTCGATCATTGCGGGGATTGCGTACTTCGTCCTGCCGCGACTCGCCGATATCTTCATGGAATTGGGTGCGCCTCTTCCACACTGGACGCGATGGTTGATCCGCGCGAGCGAGGGGGTCGCGGGCGAAGGGGGAATCGTCGCTCTCCTGGCGATTCTGCTCGTGGCCGTCCTCTTGCGCCTGGGCGTGCGCGCCTGCGGGGTTTCGGGGCGGATTCCCCTCTTGGGCGGTTGGTTCGTGTCGCCCGATCTGCCGCGTTTCTTCCTTGCGTTGGGCGCGCAGCTCGATGCGCGCGCCGCCGCGCCGGAGGCGATCCGGACGGCGGGCGCGGTGTCGGGAACGCGCCGCGGCCGGGCGATGGCGGGTCGCGTCGCGGGACGGGTCGAGAGAGGCGTTTCGATCGCCGACGCGATGCTCGAGGAGCGGATCGTCCCATTGCCGATCCGGCGGTTGATCCATTTGGCGGAATGCAACGAGGACTTGGCGGGGCAGTGTCTTCGGGTGTCGGAATGGATGATCGACGATTCGGAGGAGCGCCTTCGGAGGCTGACCTCCATGATGGAACCGATCATGATTGTGTCGATGGGATCGACGATCGCGTTCGTCGCGCTCGCGATCTACACGCCGATGTTCTATCTGCCGACGTACGTGGGCATCGTAGATTAGCTAGCGGTTTCGGAGAGAGGAGAACCCGATGATCGAGAGCGTCACAAGATCGCGACCGGGTCCGGACGACCTGATGCGGCTCAATCAAGAGCTGGCGGGAATCGTCAAGGCGGGCATTCCGCTCGATCGGGGATTGCTGCTCGCGGCTCGGGGATTCACGAATCCCGAGGTACGGCGCGTGTTGGAACGGGTGCAGAGTCAGGTTCAGAAGGGGGCTTCTCTGTCCGAGGCGCTGTCCGAGCATCGCGGGTTCTTTCCCGAGAGCTACGTGAACCTGATCGCCGTCGGGGAGCGGACGGGTTCGCTGACCCAGGCGCTCGAACACCTGATCGTTCACTATCGGCGCCAGTCGCGCCTGCGCGCGGCGGTCGCGAGCGCGGTCGTCTACCCCGCGACCGTCCTCGGGATCGCCGCCGTCGTCGTGGCGTTATTGTTGGTCTTCATCGTGCCGCAGTTTGCCGAGGTGTACCACGAGCTCGGGTCGGAGCTCCCCTGGTTGACCTGTCAGATGATCGAGGCGTCGGCGTTCCTGAGAAGCAACTGGGGAATCGTCGCGGTTCTCTCGATCGCGGCCTTCGGGTACTTCCTCTACAAGACCGTCGTTCAGGACGTCACTCACAAGGATTGGGGCGTCATGCGATTCCTTCCGGTCCTCTCGACGCTCTATACCTACCAGACTTGCCTGGCCTTTCTCTCGAGCATGGGGATTCTGATCGAGCAAGGCGTCCCTCTGGCCGAGGCGTTGGGTCTGGCTCGCACCGCCACCGTCAGCGGCTCGGCTCGCGTCGACATAGACGATGCGCGCCGGAGGCTCGAGCGCGGCGAGGAAGCCGTCGAGATTCTCGGCGGCTTGAGGTTTCTCCCGCCCGTGGCTCGGACCATCGTGCGTTACGGGGCCGAGCAGACGCGGCTGGGGGAGGCGCTGGACGAAGCTTCGGACTACTATTACACGCGCCTGGAGTTTGCCCAGAAGAACCTGGTGCAAGTCGTCGAGCCCATTCTGATCGTCCTGCTCGGAGGGATTGTGGGGACGCTTGTCGTGGCTCTCTACACGCCTCTGTTCTATCTCCCCAAAGTGATCGGCGGCTTGTGAAGGAGAGACTCGAGACAATGAGAGTGCAAAGCCACACGACCGGGACCCAGGGAACCGCGCGGCGGGGAATGACGCTGATCGAGTTGATTGTTGTTGTCGCGTTGGCGTCCATTCTGGTGGTCGGCGGCTTGAAGACGATCGCAACGGCTCGGCGGATCGCTTATCTGGACGAGGTCAAGACCGAGCTGGCCCTGGCCACCCAGTCCGAGATGGCGCGTTTGCGCGCGACGCCTTGGGAGGAATTGCCCGAAGGAGAGTCGGCCCTCGATTCGGCGGCCTTGGGCGCGCTTGGTTTCGATCCGGACGACAAGACCCGAGGGACGTTCGAAGTGCATCGGACAGAAACGCCGGATCTCAAGGAAATCACCGTGCGGATGGAACGTCAGACGCCTCTCGGTCCCGCGCGGGTCGAGATGTTCACGTGGCGGAAGAAGGCGGAGGAGCGATGAAAAGAGGCGCATCGACAAGAACTCCAATTTCAGGGCGTCCAAGAGGGTTCTCGAGATCCTGTGCGCGCGGCGGCAGCGCGGCGCGCGGGGTGACTCTGATCGAACTGCTCATTGTCGTCTCGATTCTGGCCATGTGCGGGGGCGGGATAGTGACCGTTTCCGTCCAGATGATGCGCGAACACAAGGCGGCCTATCGGCGGGGGGAGATGCGCTCGCGCGCCTGCCTGACGATGGAGGCGCTCGTGCGCGATCTGACGCGCGCGTCGGCCGTTTCGCTTTCGGAATCGAAGGCATCGGAGGACGGGGAAACTCGGTTGTCGATGGTTCTGGACCGGTCGTCGGGCGGCGCATCGCCCGGCGCCCCGACGAGGGTCGATTATCTTGTGATCGGCGACCGCGTCGAGAGACGAATCGCGACGCCTCTGCGCACGACAACGCAGGTTCTCTGTTCGCGCGGCGGCGCGCTCGCGGTCGAGCGGCGCGGCCAGTTGCTGCGGGTAGATATCGCGTGCGAAGCGGAGGGCGAGGAAACGCTTCGCATGGCTGCGGACTTCTACGTGGGAGGTCGATTCCGATGAGCGGCTTCCGCAGAGCGATTTCTCACGGCTCGGCGCCGCGCCCTGGGCGGCGAGGATCGGGTCTGATGGCGATCGTCGCGTTGATGGCGATCCTGGGCGTCACGGGGGCTTCGCTCCTGTTCACCGCGACCGCCCGGTACGCGCAAGGGGCTCGCCTGCGCGACGCCATGGTCTTGAGCCACCTGTCGCAAGGCGCGCTGGAGCGGGCCCGAGCGCAGCTCCGGCGTTCGGCGACGTACCGGGGCGAAGAAAGACTCGTCTTGGGACCGGGCGAGGCGAGCATTCGTGTCGAGACCGCGAGAGGCGGGTATCGAATCGAGATCGCGGCCGCGGTTCCCGGCTTCGAGAAGCCGCGCCGAGAGATCCGAACCGTGGAGACGTGGAGCCCGAGATGAAACGTTTTCGACATCCCCAGATCCCGCGCGACGAGAGGCGAACCGCGGGGTTCACTCTGATCGAGCTGCTTTTCGTGGTCGCGACGATCGCGATTCTCGCGGCGATGGCGGTGCCCAACTTCCTGGAGGCGCAAATCCGGAGCAAGCGCAGCGAGACCGAGCAGTCGCTCGCGATCCTGGCCACGGCGCTCGAAGCGTATCAGCTCGACCACGGCCATCTTCCACCCAACGAGATCGACGATCCCTCCGATCCCAAGACGCTACCGCTCAACTGCCGCGCGCTGCGCAGACTCACCACCCCGGTGGCCCACCTGGGGGCCCTTCCGCAGGACCTGTTCTGGTACCATAGATCGTATCCGGGGATAGAGAAGACACCCGCCTGGCCGGGACCCAAGAACACCTTTCTCTATTGGCGTTTCGATCCCGACGCGGTCGAGAAAGGTTCCGTCCCGTTTGGCGTTCTGATTTCGTGCGGTCCCGATACGGAGCCGAGTTGGCGAATCACGACCGATACGCTTGCCGTCGCGACGTACGATCCATCCAACGGCAGTACGAGTGGCGGCGATCTGTTTGTCGTCCTGCCGGACAGTCATCCCGTCCCGTTCTGTGAACCCCAGCCCGAGTAAAGAACGAAACGCGGCGCCAGATCCGACAACGAGAGAAGAAGCGGCGCGTCGATTCGGTCGGAAGTCGCGGGAGAGGGTTACGGCGTCCCGCCGCGGCATCGGAGCCGGGCGAGGTGCCAGAGGGTCTTGAAGGCTCTGAAGATCTCGCCGCGCGATATCTTGGACTGTCCCGCGCGACGGTCGCAAAACACAATCGGGCTTTCCTCGATGCGGGCGCCCGCCCGTTGACAAACGAAGACCAGTTCCATCAGGCACGAGTAGCCGTGCGAGGTGATGCGGTCGAGGTCCAGCCGCCGCAGGAAATCCGTTCGGTACAGACGATAGCCGGTGGTGCAGTCGTGGGGCTTGAGCCCTCCGACGAGCCGGGCGAGGAAATTGGCGACGCCGCTCAGGATGTGACGGTGCAGACCCCAGTTGCGAATGCCGCCGCCGGGGACGTAGCGCGAGCCGATGACGACGTCGGCGCGCGCGACGGCGGCGAGCATTTCGGGAAGATGGCCGGGAGAATGGGAGAAATCGGCGTCCATCGTCGCGGCTAGGTCGTAGCCGTGCTCGAGGGCGTAGCGGAATCCGGCGATATAGGCCGTACCGAGGCCGTACTTGCGGTCGCGCGCGAGAAGATGGGCGCGCGGCTCGTTCTGGGCGAGACGCTCGACGGCGGCCGTAGTGCCGTCGGTGCTGGCGTCGTCGACCACCAGGACCTCGATGACGGCGTCGGGTGCGGCCAGAGTCAACACGTCGCCGATGAGACGCTCGATGTTCTCGATTTCGTTGTACGTGGGGATAATAACCAGAGCGCGCTGCATTCCGGAGATCGTCACTCAATTAGGGATGGAACGATGGCGGCGAGGGCCGACGATAATCTGCGGCGCCGTCCAAGACTCCACGTTTTTACCCGAAAGCCCCGCGTTGCGCAAGGGCGACTTGGGCGACTTGGGCGAGTCTATCCCTTTGGGTACGTCCCAGGGATTCGAACCGCGTTAGCCGCTCGACTTTCAAAGCCGCGGGTTGGCGATTCGGAATCGAATCGCCAACCCGCGGTCCGCGCACGACACGATAGGAACCGATTTGTTCGGTTCGCAAACCGGAACGCGACATCCATGGGTCGCCTACCGTTTCCTCGCGCCGATTCGTCATCTCATCCGATGAAACCCGGCGTCTCGGATATTCCCTCGCGGCGCCGGCGGGGCCCACGCCCTTTTCCCGCGGGCGAGAGGCGAGACTATCGCTCGGTGTCGGCAACGGTCGGCAGGACGGGCGGACGCGCGTCGGGTCGGCGGACATAGTGGGGATGGAGCGCTTCGGGCGGAGACGTTTCGCCGCCGGCGTATCGCGCCCGGCCAAGCCGCGCGAGAACGAGCGGAAGATCGGTCCCTTCGGGCGAGAGGATCCGCGCGCGTTCGCCCAGTCGCTCGCGAAGGAGGGATTCGTATCGAGTCGCGCCGTCGCCGATGATCCAGAGCGGCGCGTCGGGCGCCGCGTCGTCGGGAGATTCCGGAATCAAGCGCTCGACTAGGCGATCGGGTCGCACCACAATATCTTCGCCGAGGCGATGGAGTTCGCGCGCGTCGCGGTTCTCTGGATTCTCGCCCATGGCCACCTCGAACAGGGCGGCATAAACCTCGCCGCGTCGCGCGTCGGTGATCGCCGCGATCCGGTCTCCCGCCGCCGGACCTTCGCCCTCGCGCGCGACGGCGAGCGAAGCGACCGCTTCGAGCGTCGGGACGCCCACGAGCGCGGCGCGGCCCTTCGAGCCTTGGGACCAGACGAGCGTTTTGGCGATCGCCATCCCCACGCGCACGCCGGTGAAGAGGCCGGGACCCGTGGAGATCGCCACCAGATCGAGGTCTTCGCGCGCGCAACCGTGCGAGGCGAGGAGACCGTCGGCCGCCGCCAGCACCTCGCGGCTCGCCGCGCGGGATTCGAACGGGCCACGACTCTCCTCGACGCCGCCCGGACCGAGGTACCCGACACCGCCGAAGTAGGTCGCCGTCTCGAAACTCAGTACGTGCATCCCGTCCGTCATGCCCCGCGTCCTCTCACTCATCTTCCCCTCTCGTCTTTCCTATGCCCTGTCCAATAATCGCATGGAGGCTTCCATATTTGTTCGACTCCTTCGGAGTCGTGACTCATTAGGACGCCCGTTTCCCACGGGTTTCGGCCTTCGGCCTCACCCGTGGCTATTCACGTTTTACTCCTTCGGAGTCAGTAGTGTCCAAAACAGGTTCCCCGGAGGGGAACAATTTGAATAGCCCTGGGTGAAACCCAGGGAAAAGACGTTCCCGTTTTGT
>JAFGFN010000060.1 GCA_016931035.1 Candidatus Sumerlaeota bacterium | reverse complement strand
CCTCGCTTGACTTAGAATGTCGGGCGCCTTCGCCCCGTCCGCGATATTACCCCATCGCTCCGCGTAGCGGAAGTGAGATGCACCCGATCGGGCGGGGCGGGGAAACAAGAAGTTGACGAACGCGAAGAGCGGGACCATAATGGAGAGTTGAACGGTTGTAGGAAGAGCCCGACGGGGGCGTGACGACGCGCCGGAGGGCGGTGTTTGCGGGGAGACGAGATGAGCGATCGGATGACACAGAGCCGACCGTTGAGTTCCAACGGAATCGATTTTATCGACGAGGCGAATCTGCACGGCTTGCTCGAACGCCCGGCGGCCGAACCCCAGGCCGTGCGCGACGCGATCGCGAAGAGTCTGAGCAAGGAGGCGCTCTCGGTCGAGGAGACGGCGGTCCTGCTCTCGGCGACCTCGCCCGAGCTCATCGAGGAGATCTACGCCGCGGCGCGTCAGCTCAAACGCGACGTTTACGGCAATCGCATCGTTCTTTTCGCGCCGCTCTATATCGGAAACGACTGCATCAACGATTGCGCTTACTGCGCCTTCAAGCGTTCGAATCGCGACGTCGAGCGCCGGACGCTGGATTTGGCCGAAGTGAGGCGGCAGGTCGAAGCGCTCGAGAACAAGGGACACAAGCGCCTCATTGTCGTCTTCGGCGAGCACCCGCGCTACACCCCCGAGCTCATGGCCGAGTACATTCGGACGGTCTACGACGTGCGGGTCGGCCACGGCGAGATTCGGCGGGTGAACGTGAACGCCGCGCCGATGGATCACGAGGGGTACGCCATCATCAAGGAAGCGCGGATCGGGACCTTCCAGGTTTTCCAGGAGACGTACCATCACGAGACGTATCGACGCCTTCACGACCCGCGCACCCCGAAGGGCGACTATCTGTGGCGGCTCGACGGCCTGAGCCGGGCGATGGAGTCGGGGCTCGACGACGTGGGGATCGGCGCTTTGTTCGGCCTTTACGACTGGCGGTTCGAAGTTCTGGGGCTCGTGAGTCACGCCTTGTTCCTCCAGAACCACTACGGAGCGGGATCGCACACGATCAGTTTCCCGCGTTTGCGTCCGGCGTGCGGGGTCGATCTGAAGACCGGCTACGAAGTGGACGACGACGATTTCAAGCGTCTCATCGCGATTCTGCGCCTGGCGGTTCCTTACACGGGCCTGATCTGTACGGCGCGCGAGAGCGCCGAGATTCGCCGTACCGTGATGGAGTTCGGCGTTTCGCAAATCGACGCGGGGAGCCGGATCGAACTCGGCGGCTACACCGAGGCGGGCGACGCGCAGGCGATGGAACGCGAGCAGTTCGAGCTGGGCGACATTCGGCCGCTCGACAGCGTGATGCGCGAGCTCATGGTCGACGGTTATCTTCCCAGCTTCTGCACCGCCTGTTATCGCCTGGGCCGGACGGGCGAGCACTTCATGGAGTTTTCGATTCCGGGATTCATCAAGCGGTTTTGCACCCCCAACGCATTGACCACCCTCGAGGAGTATCTGGTCGACTACGCCTCGCCCGAGACGCGCGCGGCGGGGGAGAAGCTGATCCAGGACGAGGTGGACGCCCTGCCCGACGGGGCGGACAAGGCCGACCTGGAACGGCGCCTGAAACAGATCCGCGAAACCGACTCCCGCGACTTGTACATCTAGCCACGGTACTATTCATGAGCCGATGTCGATTTCCGCGAGGCGATCGCGTTCCTGATTTCCCGATAGAAGGCGACGTCGAGGCGATTCGCTTCTTCGATTCTCGCTAGCGTGGACCGTGGGATGCTCTCGAGAGGGGGTCGATTCTGCGTCACGTTGACTCTGTGGTCGCGATACTCGTATCTGAGTCGCGCTCGACTTCGAAGCGCTTCCGCAAAGGCGGCGAAGTCGTCCAAGAAGCCGATCACGTCGTATCGGTTCAGAACGACGGAGACAGCCTTGGCAACCGTCTGTTCCGGACTCCGCTCGGTGTCGCGAAGAGCCCGTTGCGCGAAATAGCACGTGTACCAATTGCGGATTTCGTCGCTCAAACCAGATGTCGCGTATTCTTCGAGAGACATGCTCGATTCCAGAATCTTCGAGCGCAAATAGTGTCCGGGCTCGCGCTGGGCGAAGTAGTAGTGCGAAACGACGCGGTCAATCGGATCGCGGAATACCGTCACCTTCAAGCAATCGGGGTGAACGAAATCCAGCAATTCATGCGCGAGATGACCTTCCACCAGATCGTATCCGTCCCTCTTGGCCTGAGGGAGGGCCTTGAAATGCCGGACGGATGCTTGCGGGGCGCGGCCGTCCGTGCAGAAGGTCTTTCTCCGAGGATAGTGCGCTTCGAGATAGGCCGTGAGCGTAGATCCGCCGCACTTCGGCAGGTGGTCGAAGAGGATCTTTCTCGGCCTTGACGCCGCGTCAAGGTACTGAATCTCTTTCCTCATTTCCTGTCTCAGGACGCGGAGCTTCGCGGCAATGACGTTTGTCATGGAATCCTCACGGCTGGATTCTTCTCGCAGGGGGGCAAGCGAACCCTCGGTCGAGTGACCAGGAAGCCGGGCCAGACGAGTCGCGTACGCGCCGGGAACCTTCGCCGGGCTCGTCTCCTCGTGCTTCCGGGACCGATCCCCGGTGTTGTACACTCCGGAATCCCGATGTGTCAAGTCCCCCTTCTCTTCCCGCCCTTCTCTTCTCAGCCGCATAGAGCGTGGACCAGACTTACGAATTACACTTTAGCGAGAGCGTTCTGTCTGGGACAGCGATTCTGGTTCCTCAAATCGTAATTCGTAAGTCCCTTCTCCCTCCCGGAACTCCGGAACTACGGAACCATCCCCGGAACTGCCGGGACTACCCGGAACTAAGGGCCTCCGTTCCGCTCAGCGCCGATCCTTCTTCCGTCTCATTCCCACCCAATCAGCCCATCCGGGTATACGGACTTTTCCCTTCATGAAGTATCCAAAGAGAGCACTGAGTTCAGAGTCATCAAGGGAAGTGCGTGTCTGAATGCCGATGCGGGTCAAGGCGAATCGAAATCGGACAGTTTTCACGCGCGGGCGGCTCAGAGTTTTGGGGAGTCGGGATCGTGGGCGGCGAGGTGGGCGCGGGCGCGCTCGGGGTCGTCGACGGCGTAGCAGTAGGCGCATCCGTGGGCGCAGGTGTGGTAGCGGCCGATGTCGACGCTTCGATAGCAGCCGCACTGTTTGCGGGTGGGGCGAAGCGGGACGTCGAACGGCGCGGCTGGGGGCGCGTCGGAGTCTCGGTCGGCGTTTCCGGAGATAGAGATAGGGTCGCCCGCGCTCGAGACATGTTTCCCCGCGGCGGAGACATCTTCGCCCGCGCCGAAGATATCTTCCCGCGTGCCCGAGATGTCTTTCCTCGCGCCCGAGATGTGTTTGCCCGCGCCGAGGCGCTGAAGAAGGGGCCAGTCGGCGCAGTGGCCTTTGAAGAGGTTGCGATCGGGATCGACCCATCGGTCGTTGCAGCAGGAGTGCATTTCCATTTCGTTGTCGCGGACGACGGCGGCGAGGCGGCGCGCCAGGGCGGCAAGATCGTCGAGCGAGAAGTCCCCCGAGGCGCGCGACCACACGCGAAGCGGCTCCTCGGTCGAGCCGGCGGCGAGTTTCTCCAAGTTGCGCGCGGTTTTCTTGTACATCGTCGGAAACGAGAAGAGGCACCTTCGCGCGGCGCCGCGAAGTCGCCGGGCCATCTCCGCGAAGTGGTGTTCGTGCCATTCGGGCGGGGTGAGCGAGCTGAGGAGGATGGGGTCGTAGCGCCATTGAACGACTTCGAGTCCGAAGTCGGCGGCGAGACGGTGCGCGACGTCGATCATGCGATCGGCATCGGGCGCGCGCGGCTCGAGGATTCGGGGATAGCCGATGATGGTGAAATGGCAGAGGAAGCGTTGGCCTCGGCGGTGAAGATCGCGCAGCACGTCGAGGAAGGGTTCGTAGTTGCGCGACCAGAACACCCAACCGAGGACGTCGTCGGGCGCGAGGGAGACGCGATACGTGTGCCCGGTGAAGGGATTGGCCGTTTCGCACCATCCCGCGTCGAGGCGTCGCCGGAACCATTCGCCGTAGAAGGCCGGGATGTCGGTTCGGCGACTGGCGGAGACGATGAGGGGAGGGACGAGGGGCATCGGTTGGTTGGCTGGCCCTACTCGCGGACTCAAATTCGATGCGATTCCGCTATCGGGAGTCGGCCCTCATAGTCCTGCATTTCCGTATGAGTCGACGCATAATCGAGAAGTCGGCGCACAATGGCCGGAACTGCTTCGGGGTGATTTCTGACCTGAAGCGCGACGATTCCCTTATGGCGGGACGGCGGATAGGCGACGATGTCTGCGAAGTCGCCGTTAAGGGAGACTAGAATCGCCTCCATCTCTCCCGCCTTGGCGATCACGACGCGGTCGTCGGAATCGGGACGCAAGTGTTCTTTGAGAAGGAAGACCTCGTGTCCGGCGTTTCGGAGCGTCTGAACGACCGAGTTGGGTACGCAGTGATCCGCGAAGAACCTCAGGCTCATCAGACCGCGACCTCGAATTCCGCCAAGTCGCGGGCATAGTCCAGACAGGCGGCGATGTGTTCACGTTGAAGATCGGGGAATTCAGCGATGATTTCGTCCGTGCCGCGTCCGGCCGCCAGATAGCCGAGGATCAGACTCACGGGGATTCTCGTTCCCTTAATGCGAGGTTTCCCCCTGAGGACGTTCGGGGTGCTCTCGATATGGTCCTGCCACGTCGCGTTCATCTTTAGGCCTCCCCCCCGTCTCCGCACTCTTGTCCGCGCGAAACGGGGCTGCCTTCTGGCTCGAATCCATCATCGATCCTCAGTAGTGTCCAAAACAGGTTCCCCGGAGGGGAACAATTTGAATAGCCCTGGGTGAAACCCAGGGAAAAGACGTTCCCGTTTTGT
>JAFGFN010000059.1 GCA_016931035.1 Candidatus Sumerlaeota bacterium | reverse complement strand
CCTGCTCAACAGACCCCGGCACGAATTCCGCGAAATCCGGCACAGAAACAAGTACAAGGCGGGCTTAAGTTAGCGCCATTCGGGACACGACACAGACGGCACAGACGGCGCGTGTTCCATTCATTTCCTTCCGCGCACGCCAAGGACAACTTCAGACACGCGCAGTCCCCTTCATGGGACGCACCGCGAGGGCATCTTTCGGCCGACTGCACCCTTGACAGACCCTGTCGGTCGGGGCAGAATAACCGCTCAATGGGATAGGTCCAGGTCGTTCGCTCGGGATTCGGCTCTCCCGAGGAGAAAGGCATGACGTTGGACGCGAGCGGCACCCGCGCGCAAATCAGGCCGGTAGACCGAAAGCGCGAAGTGGCGAAGCGACGTTGGGAACAACCTTGGCATGTCCCGATGTCCATCCTGGTTCTTATCTGTCTTGTCCCGTCCGTTCACGCAACCGTTTACGAGGTGGGTCCGTCGCAGCCCTACGCGGCGATCGGCGACGTGCCGTGGGAATCGCTCGTCGCGGGGGACACGGTGCGCATCCACTGGCGCGCCAACGCGTACCACGAGAAATGGGTGATCTGTCGCCAGGGGACCGCCCAGGCCCCCATCACCGTGACGGGCGTGCCGAGCCCGTCGGGCAATCTTCCCGTGATCGACGGCGACAACGCCACGACGCGTTCCGAGCTCGATTTCTGGAACGAGGGACGCGGCGTGATCAAGATCGGCGGCGCGAACACCCCGCCCGACACGATTCCGTCCTACATCGCGATCGAGAATCTCGAGATCCGAAACGGACGTCCTCCGAGTACTTTCACCGGGTGCTACGGGCCATCGTCCTACACGAACAACTGCGCGGCGATCTATATCGAGAAGGGCGAGCACATCACGCTGCGCAACTGCGCGCTCAAGAATTGCGGCAACGGCCTCTTCTCCTCGTTCGCGAGCAGCGACGTTCTCGTCGAAGGATGCCTGATCTCCGAAAACGGGATCGAAGGCAGCGGCCTGGAACACAACGTTTACACCGAGTCCGCGGGGATCGTGTTTCAGTACAACCATCTGGCGCCGCTTCGACCTAATTGCGGCGGGAACAACCTGAAGGATCGCTCGGCGGGCACGGTCATCCGCTACAACTACATCGAGGGAGGGAATCGCCAACTCGACCTCGTGGACAGCGACTACGAGGATATCTACGACCTAACGTCCTACTCCACAACCTATGTTTACGGCAACGTTCTGGTCGAGTACGACGGCACGGACAACAGCCAGATATGTCACTACGGAGGCGACTCCGAATATACGTACCAATACCGCAAGGGGACGCTTCACTTCTACAACAACACGGTCGTCTCCTATCGGACCGGCAACACCACGCTCTTGCGGCTCTCGACAAACGCCGAAACGTGCGACTGTCGCAACAACATCCTGTATACCGACGCGGGCGAGGGCTTCCTCGCGATGCTCGACGACACGGGCACCGTAGGGTTCGAGAACAACTGGTTCACCGAGGGATGGGTGTCGAGCCACAGCGGGCCGCCGTCGGGAACGCTCAACAATCTGGGGCGGAACATCGAGGGACTCGACCCGGGATTCGTCGACTTAGCGGCCGAGGACTTCGAACTCGTCGAGAGTTCGCCCTGCGTCGGTCGCGTGTGCGGCCTGAACCCGTCGCTCGGCCCGGAATTCCAGGTCGCGCGCGAATACGTGCTCCATCAGGAAGGGCGCGACCGGACGGTTCAGCCCCCGCAGGACCTCGGCGCCTACGAATACCGCGACCCGAACGCGCCCGAGGACGGCCTCGGAGCCGACCCTTCCGCTTGGCAGTTGTATCGGTGAGATTTGGTCGTCGCCGCGTTATCCCTTCCCGGCACACATCCTCCGGTCGATGTTCCGGGAATCGGTTCGTCCGATTCCGTGAAGCGCAGAGTCCTATCGGCCCCGGCTCTTGGAGCGCGCAGGTTCAACGCGCTTGACAGGGTCTTCGTAAACGACCCGCCCGTCTCTCCAAACCGGGATCTTGAGACCGTGCATGGCGGCGAGCTCGCGAGCCTGCTCGGCCGCGCGTTTCATGGCGGCCAGGCCCAGTATTGTGTATTCGTTGTGTTTCTTCATTGGGACTCGTCCCGGTTCGCCTTCTTCCCTTGGGCCAAGAGGTATTCGCACTCGTCGAGGATGTGGCGCAGGTACTCAAGCGGCGAGAGGGGCATACTCGACCTCCTTGAGAATGTAGGGGGCCAGATACGGGCTGAGGGATTCGGGGGTCACGAGCTCGACGCGACGTCCCAAAAGGTCCTCGAGAAAGAAGCAGACCGCCATGAAGGAATCGAACGTCTTTCGCCCCGGCTCGAACTCGACGAGCAAGTCCACGTCGCTGTCGGGTCGCTGCTCGCCCCGGACAAAGGAGCCGAATAGGCCGATTCTCGCTATGCCTAGTTCGCTCAGACGGTGCCGATTCCGAAGAATCGTGTCGAGGATGTCTTGTTTTGCCGAGACCATAGGTCGAACCGCATTATCGAAGTGACGGAGAACGGCGCCGATAAGAATCTACCGCTCTCCGAAGATGCGCTCATTGTGATACGCGATGTATTCCGGTGCAATGCTTTTCATCTTCTTGGCATCCAGCTCGACTGCGCCGTAGTCCAGGAGAACGTGGCAGTTGGGGCAAACGCAAAGGATGTTCTCGCGAACGTCGAGCCCGTTATGCGGTGCGCCCAGAGGTTTGACGTGGTGCGCTTCCGCGTATGGCGTACCGTCTTTCAGCGTGAGGGGTTCGCCACCGCATATTTGGCGGTGGAATCGACTCGACTCTTTGACTTGTCGCGTCAAGGCGGTGTCTCTAAGAATGCGATACGTATCCTGCATCACTCGTTTAGGTTGGCTCGGTTCTTCAACATCCAAAGCGCGGAGAGTGGAAGGTGGAGTTGAGGGAGCAAAGGGTCCTTCAAAAGCCTCGCGAATCCAGTCGGCATATTTCGGGTCGTTTTCGAGCAAAGGCCCGTGAATCGTGGCGGTGAAATTCCTCATAGGCACGATTCGGTTCACGTCGCGCTGCACCCAGTCTACGCGAACGTATTCCAATCCTCTCTTCCGGGTTTTCTTTGCAACAACTCCGATTGAACGAATGAGGATTTCGGGCGGACGCAAACCGAGCCTCTTCTTGATCGCGATCATGTCTCCTTTCCGAATCATCGCGCGCCTTCTTGCCTGCACTGGTGGCTCCGCATCGTCCCCGTCCCATCCGGAATACCAGTAACCGTTTTCGACAAACTCGTCATAACTGTCACCAGGGCGACCGGTCTCCCATGCTCCGACAACCCAGTCTTGTCTCGGCAAGTGCGACATCGGTTGCTCCTTTCTTAAGCGATCGGTCTCCACATATGACCTCGAACGCGTGACTCGCCGCACGCCCGAATTCGCAAGACCAGTCGCCATGACGAAGACATTCCCCCATGTTCCCCGAAGGGGAACAATGTAAATAGCCGTGGGTGAAACCCATGGAAGGATGTTGTCCTGACGCTAACGACCCCGAACGGGGTCGAACCGTTTTTCCTTGCGCCGACGATTGTTCGACCCCTGCGGGGTCGCGGGATGCGACGATGTCTTGTCCCCCGGGTTTCACCCGGGGCTATTCACATTCGGCCCCGGCCGGGGCCGACCGCGAAAAGGCCTCTCACGACACGTTCGCAATATCGGAAATCTTGAGACAAATACGATTGGCGCCTCATGGTCTCCCCGACTGGAAAGCCCTGCGCAGATCGGAAACCTCGATTTCGCCCACGCTCGCGATGGAGAGAGCGCGTTTCGAAACAGGACGAATTCGTCCAATTCGTCGAATCGGAATGCCCGCCTTCGCGGCAAGGGCCTCGAGTTCGCTCACGCGATCGGGCGCGAGGGTCAGGACGACGCGCGAAGGGGCTTCGCTGAAGAGTTCGATGTCGAGTCGGGCGGCGCTTTCGCGCCGCTTGCGGGAACCTTCGGTTCCCGCTGCATCAGTCTTCATCTCCATCGCGAGGTCGATTTCCGCGCCGAGGCCGTTGGGACTCTTGAGGCAGCATTCGGCCAATGCGACGGCGAGGCCGCCTTCGGAAATGTCTTGCGCGGACTTGACGAGTCCCGCACGAATCGCGTCGAGGACAAACTCGATCAACCGCTTCTCGAATTCGAGATCGAGCGTCGGACACGGGCCGAGCCATTTGTCTTGGAGAAGGGCGTAGAGTTGGCTCCCGCCCAGGTGTTGCGCCGGGCCGCCAACCAACAACACGACGTCGCCTTCGTCCTTGAATCCGACTGTCGCGATGTGTTCGGGTCTTTCGACCAGCCCGATCATTCCAATCACCGGGGTGGGCCAGACGGCTTCGCCTTGGTTCTCGTTGTAGAAGCTGACGTTGCCGCCTGTCACCGGGGTGTCGAGCGCGGCGCACGCCTCGCCCATGCCTTCGACCGCTTCCTTGAACTGATAGAAGATCTCGGGTTTCATCGGGTTGCCGAAGTTGAGGCAATTGGTGATCGCGAGTGGCCGCGCGCCCGAACACGCCAGGTTGCGCGCCGACTCGGCGACCGCCATCCTCGCGCCCATCCTCGGGTCGAGCCAACACATCAGGCCGTTGCAGTCCGAGGCGATCGCGATGTGGAGATCGGTGTCCTTGATGCGGAGTACGCCCGACGATTCGCCGGGGATGAGGACCGTGTTGAGCTGGACCATGTGGTCGTACTGCTCGTAAATCCATCGTTTGTCGCCCAACTCGGGCGTGGCGAGAAGATCGAGCAAGGTTTTCTTCAAGTCTTTCGGCGCGGGATGCGTCTCCTCGTCGAACATCTCGATCGAGTCGAGGTAGCTCGACCGGACGTACTCGCGGTCGTACTCGGGCGACTCGGTCGAGATGAGTTCGGCGGGGATCGCCGCGACCTCTTTCCCCGCGAATCGCACGCGCATCATGCCGTCGTCGGTCACCTGTCCGAGAACGTGCGCCTCGAGGTCCCAATGAGCGAGGAGTCTCTTGACTTCGTCGAGCTTTTCGGGGCGACAGACGGCCAACATCCGTTCCTGCGACTCGCTCAGCATCATCTCATAGGGGTGCAGATCGGCGGCGCGTTGCGGGACCTTGTCGAGATCGATAACGACCCCCGCGTCCCCCTTGCCCGCCATTTCGCAGCTGCAGCAGGTGAGTCCCGCCGCGCCCATGTCCTGCATCCCCTCGACCGCGCCCGCCTGGATGAGGTCGAGCGTGGCTTCGAGGATTTTCTTGCCCATGAAGGGGTCGCCCACCTGGACGGCGGACCGTTTGGCCTGGGTTTGCTCGCTCATTTCCTGCGAGGCGAAGGTCGCGCCGTGCACGCCGTCGCGCCCGGTCGAGTTGCCGAAGTAGAAGACGAGATCGCCCGTGCGCGAGGCGCACGCGCGGGTGATCTCGGAGTGCTTCATCAGGCCGATGCACATGACGTTGATGAGCGGATTGCCGTTGTAGGCCCGCGAGAAGTGCGTCTCGCCGCCGACGGTCGGCACCCCGACGCAGTTGCCGTAGTCGGCGATGCCTTTGACCACCCCGCCGATGATGTGGCGGTTCTTGGGCGAGCGCGGATCGCCGAACCGCAGGGGATCGACGAGCGCGATGGGCCGCGCGCCCATGGTGAAGATGTCGCGCAGAATGCCGCCGATGCCGGTTGCCGCGCCCTGATAGGGCTCGACGTAGGAAGGATGGTTGTGCGACTCGATCTTGAAAGCGACGGCCAGACCTTCGCCGATATCGACGATCCCCGCGTTCTCGCCCGGTCCCTGGAGGACGCGCGGACCGCGGGTGGGGAGCTTCTTGAGATACTTCTTCGAGTTCTTGTAGGAGCAGTGTTCGCTCCACATCACCGAGAAGATGCCGAGTTCGGTGAACGTCGGCTCGCGACCGAGGATCTGGAGAATCTTGTCGTACTCGGCGGGCGTAATGCCGTGCTCGGCGATCAGCTCGGGCGTCATCGCCGGGTCGTTTTTCAACGCTTCAACCATGGCCGTTCTTTCTGTTGTCTTCAGGAAGAGAGGTTTGAAACGCAAAGGCGCGAAGACGCAAAGGTCCTCAGGGAACACACCGCGGCCCATTCTTCCTTTGCGCCGTTGCGCCTTTGCGTTTCCATTCTCTTCAGGTCTGTTTCACTCATCGACAGTGTCCTAGAACCGACTCCCAAATCCGAAGGCCGTCGGTGTTGCCGAGCTCGGATTCGGAACAGCGTTCCGGATGCGGCATCATCCCGAGAACGTTCCCCTTTTCGTTCGTTATGCCGGCGATGTTATCGACCGAGCCGTTCGGGTTCGTTTCCTTCGAGACGTCCCCATCCGGATCCGAATAGCGGAACAGAATCTGCCCGTTGTCCTGAAGGCGTTCGAGTCCGTCGGGGTCGATATAGTAGTTCCCCTGGCCGTGGGCGATCGGGACTCGAAGCACCTCGCCCTCGAAATCGGTCCAGGGCGCGGCGTGTCTCTCGACCTTGAGCGGCACGGTCTTGCACAGGAACTTGAGGCAGTCGTTGTGCATCAAAGCGCCCGGCAACAGACCCGACTCGGTCAAGATCTGGAAGCCGTTGCAGACGCCGATGACAAAACCGCCCCGCGCGGCGAACTCCTTGACGGCGCGCACGATGGGCGAGACGTGGGCCATCGCGCCGACGCGCAGATAGTCGCCATAGGTGAATCCGCCCGGCAGGCATACGAGCCCGACGTCCGATGGGATCGTCGCGTCGCGGTGCCACAGGTACTCGGTCTCGACCTTCGCGACGTTGCGGAGAACATGAAAGCAATCCTGGTCGCAGTTCGATCCGGGGAAGACCACCACGCCCGCTTTCATGATGTCACCTCTTCGATCTCGAAGGCGTACTCCTCGATCACGGGATTGGAGAGAACTTCGCGACAGATCTTATCGAGCTCGGCCCGCGCCTTTTCCCGATCCGATTCCTTCAAATCGATGTGGAGAATCTTGCCCACGCGGACCCGTTGGGCAAAACCGGGATGGAGATTGTCGAGGGTGTCTCGAACCGCGTGACCCTGCGGGTCCGAGACCTCGTTTTTCAGCGTGACGGTGACTGTCGCTCTGAGCATGAACGGTTTGCCTCCTCAAGTTGCGCCCGACGTGTCGGACAGGTCGCCTCTTTCTTCTTCACTCCGCCGCGCCTTTCCACGTGTCGTCGTAGAAGGGCGGCGCGGACTCGTCGCCTTTCTTCTTTCTGGGAGGCGTGACGAAGCGCAGGACGATCTCCCCTGAGCGTTCCATCCGGAGATTCCGACGCAGGTCGGGCCATCCGAGTTCGACTTCTCCGCCCTGCAGATTGCCGTCGGGGAAGAAGACGAACGACGGTCCGACGGCCTGGCCCGACAGGGACCGGAAATCGAGGAATCGCCACTTACCCGTGGTCTCCTCGTCCGCGGTGGGGCCCAGTTTCAGTGAAAGGATGGACGTCGTCGAGGCCACGTCGGGCGCCCCGGATGCCACGCTCCAGCTGCTTGTCCCCAGAGAGAAGTGCGCGGAAACGATCACGTTGTTCTGGGCGCTGAAGCGCCGACCCTGCGCGATGGCGCTAGTGAGCGCATCCGTCACCTCGATCAGTCTTCGCCGGCGCGGCGCGCCCCGGCTCACCGACCACGCCGCCGAGACGAGGAGTCCGACCAGGAGGGCGAACAACACGGCTTCGAGCGCCAGAAGGACCCATCCTCGGCGTTGGACGCGCGATTGGGTTCTCATGAGAGCTCGTTCCCCGTGATCGAACGAAAGACTTCGAGATAGCGCTGTCGGGTCTGCTCGACGATCTCGTCGGGAATCGTCGGCGCGGGAGGCGTCTTCTGCCATCCGGTCGAAACCACCCAGTCGCGCACGAACTGCTTGTCGAAACTGACCGGTTCCGAGTCGGGATTGTAGCTGTCGCCGACCATGAAGCGGGAGGAATCGGGGGTCAGGATCTCGTCGATCAGAAGGATGCCGCCGTCCTCGGCTTCGCCGAATTCGAACTTGGTGTCGCAGAGCGTGATCCCCCGGCCGGTCAGGTAGTCGTGCGCCCGGCTGTAGAGCGCGAGGCTCCGCGACCGCGCGGCTTCGAACTTGTCCTGCCCGACGATTCGGGCGGCCTCGGCCTCGGCGATGTTGATGTCGTGTCCCGAGGTGGCCTTGGTTGCGGGGGTGAAGATCGGCTCGGGAAGCTTCGAGCGTTGGAGAAGGCCCGCGGGGAGATTGTGGCCCGAGGCGATCCGGCCGCCCTGGTCTCGATACTCGGCCCAGGCCGAACCGTCGAGGTAGCCGCGCACGACGCATTCGATAGCCAGAGGCGTCGCCTTGCGGCACAGAAGCGAACGGCCCTCGAGCTGATCGGCGTACGCGTGCGTGGCGGCGGGAAAGTCGGCGAGGTCGAAGCTCACGACGTGATTCGGCGTCACGTCGGCGAAACGCTCGAACCAGAAGCGCGAGATCTGGGTGAGCACGCGCCCCTTGTCGGGAACGCCGTTGGGAAAGACGACGTCGAAGGTCGAGATGCGGTCCGAAGCCACGAGCATCAGATACTCGCCCAAATCGTAGATGTCGCGGACCTTTCCGCGCGCGACCAGATTCAGATTCGGACAATCGGTTTGCAGCAGCGGCTGTCCCATCGTCGGTTCTCCCTTCCGCGATTTGGAGATTTCCGCCCAGGCCTTCCGGTGTCTGAGAAGGCGCTCAGATTCCCGTCGGCATATCGTCGACCCGGTAGTTCGCCGAGTCCTTGGTCATCACGATGTCGTGCGGGTGGCTCTCGCGCGCTCCCGCGCCGGTGATCCGTTTGAAGCGGGCGCGCTCGCGCAGCTCGGCCACGCCGCGGCAACCGTTGTATCCGAGCGACTGACGCAGACCGCCGATGAATTGTCCCAGCACCTCGTGGACCGAGCCGGCGTAGGGCACCATGCCCTCGACCCCTTCGGGCACCATTTTCTCGGGCGCCACGCCCAGCTGCGCGTAACGGTCGGCGCTGCCGAAACGCCGCGACATCGCCTCGGTCGACCCCATGCCGCGATAGACGATGTATTGACGGCCCTGGTAGAGGACGCGTTCGCCCGGACTCTCGTCGGTTCGGGCGAGGACGCCTCCCATCATGACCGACCCTGCGCCCGCCGCGAGGGCCTTGGCCACGTCGCCCGAGTGGCGGATGCCGCCGTCGGCGATGACCGGCACCCCAGCGTCGCGCGCGGCTTTGGCGCATTCGTACACGGCGGTCAGCTGCGGCACGCCCACCCCGGCCACGACGCGGGTGGTGCAAATAGACCCCGGCCCGACGCCCACCTTGATGCCGTCGGCGCCTGCGTCGACCAGCGCCTTGGCCCCTTCGGGCGCCGCCACGTTGCCCGCAATTACGTCCACCTCGGGATAGTGCTTCTTGATCCAGCGCACCATCTCGATCACGCCTTTCGTATGGCCGTGGGCCGAATCCACGACCAACACGTCCACGTTGGTTTCCATCAGGCACTCGACCCGCTCGTGCGTGTTGGCCCCGACGGCGGCGCCGCAGCGAAGACTGTGACGCTCGTCGCGATTGTAGAGCGGATGGTGTCCCTTGAGAATGTCCTGCACGTCCGAGAAACAGTACATGCCCTGGAAAGTGCGCGCGTCGTCGATGATCGGCAGGACCGAGATCTTGTGGCGCCGCATGATCTCGTAGGCCTGGTCGATCGTGGTGCCGACAGGCGCCGTCGTCAGTTCGCGGATCATGATATCGCCCAGCTTGGCCGAGGGCGAATCGCAATACTTGAGCTCGCGGCTCGATATCAGGCCGAGAAGTCCGCGGTCGGGACCCAGGATCGGATACGTGTGGAACGACCAGTTCTTCTCCTCCATCTCGCGGAAGAGTCCCTCGACCGTTTGGTCCGGGGGCATGGTGCGCGCCTTTTCGAGAAAGCCGTTCAGATAGAACTTGACCCGTTTGACCTGGGTGCGCTGTTCGGTGGGTTCGAGGTTCTTGTGGATGATGCCGATGCCGCCGTTGAGCGCCATGGCGATCGCCATGTCGCCCTCGGTCACCGTGTCCATCGCCGCCGAGACGAACGGGACGTTGAGATCGATGCGGCGCGTCAGGGGCGTGCGCAGGTCCGTCTCGCCGGGCAAGAAGTCGGCGTACTGCGTGACCAGCGTCACGTCGTCGTAGCTGAGCGCCGTATAGCGGAAGCTCTCGAAGAAAGAGTCCATTTCAGCGTTACTCATCGCCGACCTCCCTTTTTCCCAGCGATTTCGAAAAAAGGACAAGAACCCGGCGTTCGACCCCTCCGGGTCACTCCCACTCGATCGTACTCGGGGGTTTGCTCGATACGTCGTAGACCACGCGGTTGATCCCGCGGATCTCGTTGATGATGCGATTCGAGACGCGCCCGAGCAACTCATGGGGAAACCGCACCCAGTCCGCCGTCATGCCGTCGACGCTCTCGACGGCGCGCAGGGCCAGGACGTGTTCGTAGGTCCTTTCGTCGCCCATGACGCCGACGGCCTTGACCGGCAGCAAGACGCTGAAGCCCTGCCACACGTTGTAATACTCGCCCGAGTTCTTGAGTTCTTCGAGATAGATGGCGTCGGCCTCGCGAAGCATCTTGAGGCGCTTCGCCGTGACCTCGCCCAAAATGCGAATCGCCAGACCCGGACCCGGGAACGGGTGCCGCCACAGAATCTCTTTCGTTAGACCGAGCGCCTTGCCCACTTCGCGCACTTCGTCCTTGAACAACTCGCGAAGCGGTTCGATCACCCGCCCTTGCTCGATCAGGCGAAGAACTTCCTTCACGCGATTGTGGTGCGTCTTGATCGTGGCCGAAGGCCCCTTGGTCGACACGCTCTCGATCACGTCGGGATACAACGTCCCCTGCGCGAGCAGATCGTTCTTTCCCAGGTGCTTAAAGAACACGCGAATGAACTCGCGCCCGACGATGCGGCGTTTCTGCTCGGGATTCGTCACTCCTTTGAGATGCGACAGGAAGCTGGCTCCGGCCCGAACCAGATTGACGGGGATTCCCATCGTTTCGAAGCGCTTTCGGACAATCTCGGCCTCGTTCTTGCGCAACACGCCGTTGTCCACGAACACCGGCTCGAGCTGATCGCCGATCGCGCGATGAAGGAGGGTGGCCAGGACGGTCGAGTCCACCCCGCCGCTCACTCCGCACACCACGCGCCGGTCGCCGACCTGTTCGCGCAGGTCGCGCACGGTGCGCTTCACGAAGTTCTCCATCCGCCAGTCGGTCCGGCATCCACATATCGGAATGGCGAAGTTGCGCAGGATTTCGACGCCCGAGACCGTGTGGTGAACCTCGGGATGAAACTGGACGCCGAAGATGGGGCGCGTAGCGTGGCGAAACGCCGCCGGGCACGCCTCGGTCGTGGCGAGGACCTTGAAATCGGGCGGCAGCGCCTCGACCCGGTCTTGATGACTCATCCAGACGCGCTGTTTGGGTTCGAGATGGGCGAAGAGCGGGTCGCTCGTATCGCAATCGAGGACGGCATGGCCGTATTCGCGCCGGTCGCTATGGGCCACCTTGCCGCCCATGGCCACCGTGATGGCCTGCATGCCGTAACAGATGCCCAGAATCGGGACACCGAGTTCGAGAATCTTCTTGTTCAGACGCGGCGCGCCGGGCGCATAGATGTTGGCGGGGCCGCCCGAGAGGATGATGCCTTGGGGATTCTTCTTGCGGAGTTCGGACAGAGGGATGTTGTAGGGAACGATCTCGGTGTAGACGTTCAGCTGCCGGACCTTGCGGGCGATCAGTTGGTTATACTGCGAGCCGAAGTCCAGAACGACGATCATGTGCGGGTCCTTCTCGTCTGTGAGCGGGGGATTGTGGAGCGCTCCCTTCGGGTACTATATCTTGGGCCTCCAGGGTGGCCGAGGCACAAGATAAGGTACCGTGAATGGGTCAGTAAATCGAATCCCTCGGATATTGTCAACACAACTTTTCCGCCAATTTCGCGCTTCTCGCTCTCGACCGGCATCTCGCCTCCGGTCGCAGTCTGTGGCATACTGGAATATGAATCGTCGGCATTGAAACGTCCAGTGCGTTGTGGAGGTGTCGCCATGAAGGCAGCGGTTATTCGAGAGCACGGCGGACCCGAGACGGTCCGGATCGAGCAAGTGTCGGAGCCCGAGGCGAAGCCGGGCGAAGTCGTCGTCGAGGTGCGCGCGGCCGCCCTCAATCATCTCGATCTCTGGGTGATCGAGGGACGGCCCGGAACGAAGCACACCTACCCTCACGTCGTCGGTTCCGACGCGGCGGGCGTCATTGCCGCCATGGGGCCGGATGTGCGCGACCGCTCAGTGGGCGAAGAAGTCGTCGTCAACCCGGGTCTGAGCTGCGGCGCGTGCGAGTTCTGCGCTCGGGGCGAGCAAAGCGAGTGCGTCGATTTCGGACTGCTGGGACTTTCGCGCCCCGGAACGTTCGCCGAACGCGTGGCGGTTCCCGCCGGAAACGTCTGTCCCAAACCGGCCCATCTTTCCTTCGAGGAGGCCGCCGCCTTGCCTCTGGCGCATCTCACCGCGTGGCGGATGCTGACGACACGCGCCGACCTGCGACCGGGCGAAACGGTCCTGATCCACGGGATCGGAGGCGGGGTCGCCCTGGCCGCTCTCCAGATCGCTTCTCTGTTGGGGGCGCGAGCGATCGCGACTTCGTCTTCGGACGAAAAGCTCGAGCAGGCGGCGCGTCTCGGCGCCGCGCACGCGATCGACTATTCGCGCACGAAGGACGTGGCGGCGGAGGCGAGGAGAATCACCGGCGGACGGGGCGTCGACGTCGCCCTCGATACCGCGGGCGCCGCGACGTGGCCGATCGACATCGCCTCGGTCCGGCGCGGGGGCCGCGTCGTGATTTGCGGCGTGACCACCGGCCCGACGGCGGAAACCGACCTGCGCGCCGTCTATTGGAACCAGATCAGCCTGATGGGGTCCACGATGGGATCGCGCGAGGACTTCCGGTCGCTTCTCGAAACCGTCTCGGCCACCCGTCTCAAACCCGTCATGGACCGGGTCTTCCCCTTGGACCAGGCGCGCGACGCACTCGAACGCATGGCGAAGGGCGAGCAGATGGGCAAGATCGTTCTCGGGGTCTCGGGATCGATCCGAGGGCGACTTTCTCAGGAAGAAATTGCTTGAACTACCCGAGGGCTTGGGATAATTTCAGGGTTCCTGCAGTGCCGGAAGGGGCGTTTCCGAGACCCCGCGTTCTTTGCACATCGTTTTTTTCGCACGAGCAAGTGCCCAAATGGCGGAACTGGTAGACGCGCACGGTTCAGGGCCGTGTGGGGGAGACCCCGTGGAGGTTCGACTCCTCTTTTGGGCACCATTTCTTTTCTCGCACTCAGTAGTGTCCAAAACAGGTTCCCCGGAGGGGAACAATTTGAATAGCCCTGGGTGAAACCCAGGGAAAAGACGTTCCCGTTTTGT
>JAFGFN010000058.1 GCA_016931035.1 Candidatus Sumerlaeota bacterium | reverse complement strand
ACTCGTGGAACTCGAACTCGCCCGCCGCAACGACGACTGGGACGAAATCTGGGAACTGGACAACGTTGCCTAATCAAGATGCGCCCGAACGCCTCGATTCCGCTCAACGGCCGGTTGCTCGCGTCTTTGAAGGCCGCGCCGGTTTTTCGTTTACTTTGCCCGCGGGTTCGGGTACGGATTGAGGCGGAAGATACGGGGCGCGAGCGGATGGGACCCGCCACCGAGCCGCGCCGCCTAGGATCGGCCCCGGCAGATTGGGCGGGAGAAAGATGGGTACTCCATGAGAGAAACGCGTATCGACAAGGCGTGCGTTGTCGCGACCTACAGGTGGACGGCGCTTCTTGCCGCACTTGCGTTGGCCGGCCTTCCATGCGGATGTTCTCGGATGAAGAAGAGCTACGTTCTGCGGACCGAGTTCTCCATCAACGTGGGGTTTCCCGCCGCGGGCTGGCCCAAAGACATCGAGAAACTGACCAAGGCCGAACAAGACGCGATGCGCGTCAAGGGACACCCCGAGATGATCCACGTCTGGTGGCTCCCCTCCGGCGATCTCATCACCCGCTCCACGTTTTTCCGGATGCAGCGAGAACCCGAAGGCGAGCGCCCCGGATCGACGAAATTGAGTTGGATCTACCTGTCGTCCAATGAGGAAGTGATCTTCTCCGACGCCTCGCATTGGCGCACCCAACCTCTCTCGGACAGGCTGCGCACCGTGTGCGAAGTGGGCGACCCGCAGGACGTTCAGTATCGTTCTCTGCCCGGCGGAGAGCGCGAGGAGAAATGGGTGTACTACAACCAGGGCTACATCTATCGCTTCGTGGGCGATCGCTTGGTGGACACCGACAAGTCCTCGCTGCCGCCTCTGCCGAACTTCCTGACCCGATAGGATATCGATTCCGCCTCCCGTTCCGGGGGTTCGAGAAGGACGAAGGAATGAGCCTCTCCGTCCTAAAAGAAATCCTTCTGACCGAAGAGCGGATTCTCGGTCGCGTCGCGGAGCTGGGCGAGGAAATCTCGCGCGACTACGCCGGGCGAGATCTCGTGTTGGTCACCGTGTTGAAGGGTTCCGTGGTCTTCCTTTCCGACCTGACGCGCGCTATCGCGATCCCTCATTCCTTCGACTTCGTCGGCGCGTCCTCCTACGGGGCGGGGGCCGAGAGCGCGGGCAAGGTGCGTATCACCCACGACGTCTCGATCGACCTCGCGGGCCGCGACGTGGTTCTGGTCGAGGACATCTGCGACACCGGCCGCACGCTCGAGACGCTCACGAATCTGGCGGCGTTGCACCGCGCGCGCTCGATCGAAATCTGCGTTCTCTTGGTCAAGGACCGTGGGCGTCCGCGCGAGAAGGAACACGGGATTCGATACGTCGGGTTTCATATCCCCGATGTTTTCGTCGTCGGCTACGGACTCGACTACGGCGAGCGCTATCGGAACTTGCGGTGCGTCGGCGTGCTCGACATGGAGTCCGCGCGATGATGCTCGTCACCGGAGCGTCGGGGTTCGTCGGGTCGGCGGTCGTGCGGCTGGCGCGGTCGCGCGGTCTCGCCGTGCGCGCCATGGTGCAGCCCCAGAGCCGCTTGGACCTCCTCGAAGGAGTCCCCGCGGACTCGATCGTCCGCGCCGACATGACCGAAATCGACTCTCTGCGCCGCGCCGTCGAGGGCGTTCGCGCCGTCGTCCATTGCGCCGCGACGACGTCGGTGTCCGCGCCCGACCTCGAACTCAGCCGCCGCGTCAACGTCGAAGGAACCGACGCGCTTCTTCGCGCCTGTCGCGAGGCGGGCGCGCGCCGTTTCGTCAACATCGGCTCGCAATCCGCCCACAAGGGAAACCCGAGCGTCTACGGCCGGACCAAGCTCGAGCAGGACGAGCGCGTGATGGGGGCCGAGGGAATCGAGTGGACGATTCTGCGCCCAAGCATCGTCTACGGCGCTCAGGCCAAAGGCGTGTTCTCCAAGATGGCGGATTACTGCCGCAAACTCCCCGTGATCCCCGTTATCGGCCCGGGCCGGGAGGAGATGCGCCCGATTCACGTCGACGACGTGGCGTGGGCCGCGCTGGCGTGCATCGAAGAATCCAGGACCGTCGGCCGCATCTACGACCTCGGCGGCGCGGACGTTCTCGAGTTCAACGAGTTCATCTCCGAGATCCTCGCCGCGATCGGCAAACGCAAACCGTGCTTCCACCTGCCGATCCCGATCGCTCTCGCCATCGCCCGAACCCTCAGCGCCGTGATGAAGAATCCGCCGCTCACTCCCGACAACGTGACCGGCATTCAGACGGCCCGCCACGTGAGCAATCGCGCCGCGCGCGAGGATTTCGGCTTCGCGCCGCGCGGGTTCGCCCAAGGTCTGCGCGAGATCTATGGACGGAAAGGAAGAGAAATGGCCACGTCGCCTTCCGCCGGAGACGGCGGATCGGCCCCGAGTCGCACCGTTCGCTTGGCCGTCGTCGGACTGGGAAAAATGGGAGTGATGCACTCCGCGATGTGCGGCGCCGCGCCGGGCGTGTCGGTCGGCGCGCTCATGGACGCCGACCCGAAGCTGGGCTCCCAGGTCCAGAGCATGGGCGTCGACGCGCCCTTCTTCTCGTCCCTCGACGCGATGTTCGACAAGGCGCGCGACCTCGACGGCGTCGTCATCGCCACCCCCCAATTCACGCACCGCGAAATCGCCGTCGCGTGCCTCGAACGCGGGCTTCACGTCTTTTGCGAGAAACCGCTCGCTCACACGCTCGACGACGCCCGCGCGATGGCCGAGGCGCAGAAGACGCACCCGGACCGCGTCACGGCGATCGGCTTCATGAAGGGACACTATCCCCTCTGGCTCGAGGCGGCGCGCCGACTGCGCGATGGGTGGATCGGCCCGCCTCGCCGGTTTCGGGCGACGGTCTACTTGAGCCAGGTCCTGAGCCCCAAGAAGGGATGGACGTTCACCAAGGACCTCTCGGGCGGCGGCATTCTCATCAACTCGGGCATCCACCTCGTCCACTTCCTCCGCGTCCTCTTCGGCGACGTCGAACGCGTGACGGCCCGGTCGCGCCCCATGCACAGCCAGGTCGAGGACACGCTCGCCGCTCTCGTCGAGTTCCGCTCGGGCGTCTTCGGATCGTACGACACCTCCTGGAGCGTCGCCGGATACGAAACCGAAGGGACGACCGTTCTCGTCGAAGGCGACGAAGGGACGCTCGAAATCGCGGACGATTGGCTGAGAACGTATCATCTGACCGGCGCGGGCGGGGCGCCCAAGGGATGGTCGCGCACGCACCGCGCCGAGCTCGACCATGCCGCGTTCACGATGAGTCCCGACTACGGCGGCGAGGGATACTACAACCAGATCGAGGATTTCGCTCGCGCGATTCGCGAGGGTGGACGCGCCCGCTACGACTGGACCGAGGGACTTCGCGTGCAGGAAGTCGTCGACGCTCTCTATCGCTCGTGCGAATCGGGAAAGACGATCGCAATCGGACCGATTTGACCGGTCCGACGAATCATGAAGACCGAAATCCCACAGCGCATTCTCTCGGGGCGCGTCTTCGCCGGTCAATCGGCGGCGACGCGCGAACGGAATCTCGCCGCCCTTGCGCGATTCAGCGATCCGCGCGCGATCCGCAACGCGCTCCTCGAAGCGCGCGACGCGGGCTATGGCGCGGTGATGACGTTGAACGACGAACGTGTGGTCGCGGCCATGAAGAGCCTTCGCGCCGCCGGAAACCGGTTCGAGATCCTGCCGATCGTCCCGAACGTCCTGGGGATGGTGCGCGAGGCCACCGAGCACGGCCTGGCGGGAGCGGGTCTGCGCCGCCTGATGCGCGTCGGCGCCGTCGGTTTCGCCCGCGCGGCGTTGGTGGGCGCGATGCACCCCGGGCGCGTCCTCGCCAAGCATTTCCCGACGCTTCTCGCGATTCTCTACGAGCTCGAGATGGGCGAAATGACGCGGTTCGATCCGCCCGCCGTCTTTCTGCATCATCAAATGACCGATCTGGCCCTCGCCTTGGGGAACCGCACCGTGTTCGAGGACTTCGCCCGCCTGATGCGCGAGCGGTTCGGCGCCGAGCCGGGATTGGCCACGTCGAATTTCGCTCTCCTCACGCAACGACTGGAGGAATGGAGAGTGCCCATTTCCCTGATCGCCGCGCCGCTGAATCGCGAAGGATTCCTGATGCCCGAGGGCGCCGAGAGCTACGGCCGGGCTCTGGCCTCGGGCGCGTTCCGATTGATTGCGGACCGCGTGTCCGTCGACTCCCCCACGCCGTCCGAGGCGGTCGAGTGGGCGCTCGCGCGTCCCGGCGTCGTCGCCGTCGTGGCGGAAGAAACGATGGAGCGGCCGTAGTCTTTCGACACAGCCATGACGAGCCGCGCGGTTCAGAGTACAGGCTTCAGCCTGCCTCTTCCGGCGCAAGAGCAACCTGAAGGTTGTACTCGGGACTCCTCGTTGATGAACCTGAAATCTCGATCGGTTTCCCCCAGTCGAATGACCAGATCGCGTTACTACCTCCTCGCCGTCATCGTCATTCTGGTCTGCGCCGGCCTCATCGTCACGTTCCGGAAACGCGACGAGAGAAAGGTCCGCAAAGCGTTCGCGACGTTGGCCGCGTGCGCGTCGAAGACCTCCGGCGAAACGACGATGGCTATGGCGCGCAAGATGCTCCGTCTCGAACCGCTCTTCGCGCCCGAGTGCCGTCTCGACACCCCCTACTCGGTCCTCAACGGCACGTTCACTCCGTCCGAGATCCGCAACCTAGCGATCCAGTGCCGCGAAGGGTTCCTCAAAGTCGATCTCGCATTCTCCGATCGGACCCTCGACTTCCCCGAAAAGAACCGGGCCGAGGTTCGTTTCAAAGCCGCCGTGATCGGAGTTCTCTCGGACGGAGAGGACTTCGCCGAGGGATTCGAGGGAACCGCGGAAATCGAGAGAATCGATCGCAAGTGGCGGTTCCGCGCGTTCGTATTCGAAGCGTCGAGTCTGTAACCCGGCGACACTCATGGTATGATTCGTCTCAGGAACGCCCCAATGAACACGATCCACGTTGGCATTCTCTCGACCGGGACGGAGATCCTTCAAGGGCTCTACGCCGACACGAACGCGCAATGGTTGAGCGCGCGGCTCTCGGCGATGGGGCTCCACGTCGTCCGTCACGTCGCCGCGCCGGACCGCGCCCGCGACGTGGCCGACGCCATCGCGTACCTGGGACGCACCTGTCAGCTGGTCGTCATGACCGGCGGCCTCGGGCCGACCGAGGACGACCTCACGCGTCAGGCCGTCTGCGAGGCGTTCGGAACGCGCCTCAGGGAGGACGCCAAGGCCTGGCGGATGATCGTCGAGCGATTCCGGCATCGCGGCGTCGCGCCGCCGGCCTCGAACCGCGTACAGTGCCTGATCCCCGAGGGCGCGCGCACGCTCTACAACCTCTGGGGCACCGCGCCGGGATTCGCGATCGATCGTCCGCCGAAGGGACTCCCCTGGTTCGCCGCGCTCCCCGGTCCGCCGCGCGAGAACCGGCCGATGTTCGAGAAGTACCTGGAACGCGAGATCGCGCGGCGCTTCGCTCGAGGGCGTATCGCCCGCATTCGCACGCTGCACACGGTCGGCATCTCGGAATCGGCCCTCAACGATCGTCTGCGCGCCCTGTTCGAGGAAATCGGAGACGACCCGGATCGAGGAATCGCCTTCCTCTCGGGCGACGCGCGCGTCGATATCCGCTTGGTCGCGCGCGGAGCCGACCCTGCCCAGGTCCGCGCGAGCATGAACGCCCTGTCGGCGCGGGTACGCCGTCGCGTTCCGCCCGACTGCATCTATGGCTCCGATCGCGAGACGCTCGAAGCGGTCGTCCTGCGCTTGATGCGGAAACGCGGACGGAGACTGGCGGTCGCCGAATCGTGTACAGGGGGCCAAGTGGCCTCGCGCCTGACCGATATCGCGGGCAGCTCGGATGTCTTCCTCGCCGGATGGGTCGCCTACTCGAACGAAGCGAAATGCTCCGAGCTGGGGGTGCGTCGCTCGACCCTCGAGCGCCACGGCGCGGTGAGCGCCGAGACCGCCGCGGAGATGGCGCGCGGCGCGCTCGATCGCTCGGGCGCCGACGTGGCGGTTTCGGTGACGGGCATTGCCGGACCCGGCGGCGGGACAAAGGAGAAACCGGTCGGACTGGTTTGGTACGGTTTGGCTTGGCGCGAGGAAAGAAAGAAGGGCGCGAGCGGGACGGTTCGGTGCGAAACGTTCCAGACCTGTTTCCGAAGCGGACGCGAAATGGTGCGGCGCTACGCCTCGCACCGCGCGCTCGACCTGGTGCGGCGCCTGGCGATCGGACTGCCGCTCGAACTGCCCAAATCCTGATCACGGATGATGGTGTTGGGTTCACGGACTCAAGACCGCTACCGTTCAGCGGTTTGCGGGTCCGACATACGCCTCCGTTTTGGAGTCGAGCTGGTCGTCCGCCTGTTGGGCTTCCCGACGGGACTTACAGGTACCCCAGGTTCTTGAGCTCGTCGCGGAGCTCGGGCGACATTTTCCCCTTCGTCGGCTGAGGCTTGTACTCGACCCGATACTTCTCGATGAGCTCGTCGAGCAAAGCGCGGTATTCCTTCACCAACTCGGGATTGTCCTGCGCCACGTTCACATGCTGACCCGGGTCCGTGGCATGGACGTTGAGTTCCGTCCGGTCGCTTTCGGTGTGATAGCGGAAACGGTGCTCGGGCGAGACGATCGCGTAGATGTCCTCGTAGCTCGCGAAGATGTAGTCCTTCCGGTGCTCGGGACTGAGAATGTTCGTGCCCTGAAAGCACTCCAGCGGCTCGATGCCGATCAGGTTGAGAAGCGTCGGCGCGATATCCACCGACTCGCACAGCTTCGAGATCCGCCGCGGCGTCTTCACGATCGAGGGGGCGTAGACGATGAACGGCACGCGCAGGACCGAGTCCCAGGAAAAGGCCTCGCCGTGTCCCAGCCACTTGTGGTCCATCAGGTCCTGGCCGTGGTCCGCCGTGACGGCGAACGCGCCGTTCTGCAAGAAGCCGTACTTGTCGAAGAGTTCGACCACGTCGCCCACCCGCGTATCCACGTACCGGAAACTGCCGTCGTAGATGTCGTTGATCCGTTTCGTGTCTTCGGCGGTAATCACCTCCATCGTCTTCGTTCCCCGGAACTCGGCCGGGATCGAACCGAAGGGAACGAAGAACACGTCGTCCGTCCAAACCTCGCCTCTGTCATAGCGGATCAACTGGGGAAAGAAGAACCGCACCTTTCGGCATCCCTTCGGGATCTTGACCACGCCGACGTATCGCTGCCAATCCATCGTCCCCGTGATGAACTGCGTGCGCGACGCGTCCGGATCCTCGACGTCGAGCGGCATCACGACGAAACGAGCCGAGGACCTAAGTCCCCGCGATCTCATGTAACCGCCGTAAACATAGACCTTCTCGGGCTCGACCTCGAAGTCGACGGAGGTCTCCCCGCCCGTCTGTCGGCGCTTGATTTCCTTCGGGTCGTCGATCGGCGGAACGTAGGCGCAGTACTTGCCCCGACGCGGCGAATCCGTCGAGCGGACGATATCCGAGCAGCTCGCCGGCAATGCGTCGTCGCTCTCGAAACCGCTGTTCTTCATGAAGTTGTCGCACGAAAGAATCCGATCGGAGGTGAAGCACGCCATCCGTATTCCCACGTGAGCGCGCAGCATCTGATCGTAGGCCAGGAGGGTGCCGGGCGCGATATCGCCCTTGTAGTCGGGATCGAAGAAGTTCATGTACTTGGGGTCGGAGACGTACGGCTCGTGCATATCGAACGTGTGAAGGAACACGAAGAGTTTCTCGTCGCGGTACTTGTCGAGCAACACGTCGAGTCTTCGCACAATGGCTTCCATCGACCCGCTGTGAGAGTCGGCGAAGACGTCGAATCCTTTCTGATAGCCGTAGGCGCGGCCGATGAACGAGCCCCCCGTCAAGGCGATGGTCATATAGCCTTTGCTGCGCATTAGCTGAGCCAACGTCACGACCTCGGCGGGCAGCTGGGCCGGAGTGCGCGTGATCCCGTGCGCGATCGGATACAAACTCGATAGAATGCAGTGATGCGAAGTGCAGGTGATGGCCGCATGGGCGTAAAGATAGTCGAAGGCCAGTCCCTTGCGAGCCAAACCGTCGATCACGGGACTCGTGTCGCGCGAGTACCCGAAAAGCCCGACCCGGTCGGTGCGCAGACAGTCGAGCGAGATCATGGACAGGTTGCGATGCGTCTCGTCGCCCGAGCCGACCCCCGGGGCGCTCCAGCATCCCCACGCCTGCGACTCGGAACGGGCCGTGGGCGTCGTGTCCTCCTCGAGCTCGGGCATCGAGGTGGCGAACACGAGCGTCACATCCTTGCCTGCGTAGGCTCCGAGTGAGACTCGATGGTCCGACCAGGTCTCTCCGTCCGTGTCTTCGGTCATTCGGAACACCTCTTCTCCCCCATCTCCCGAACCGGTGTCCGCGCGAACCGTGAAGAGAATGCCGCCGGAACCGGGCCGCCGGTGTCCCGGCTCGGGCACGACCGCCGTGCCGAATGAAAGCGAGGCGTTCGAAGGCACGCGCAACGTCCAGGCGATCTCGGTTCCCGGCGGCGCCACCAAGCAGTTGCGGAGCTCGCCGTCGCGGTCCGCCGCCCGAAGAAACGGCGAGGGTTCGCGGTCCGGAAACTCCGGAATCGGGTCGAGTTCGAACGCGCGCTCCGCCAGGGTCACGTGGCGAAACCGCATCGAGAGAAGGGTGAACGTCGACGGTGCGTCCTTGGGCGGCAGAATGGAAATTAGGCGGATCGCTCCGTTCCATCTCCAATCCTTGTGCATAGGGAAGGAGTACAGGGTGGTTGTTCCGTCGGGCTTCGAGGCCGAGAAAGCCTCATCGAAAGCCGCGGAATCGCTCTTGGGCGCGTTGGCGCGGTGTTTCCAGACCAGACGCTCCGGCTTGGCGCCGTCCCGCGCCTGGATCTCGATATCGAGAACGCCGTACTCGGACAGCCTGCGAGCCGTTCGGCTCCAGAAGGCGATGTCCAGTCCCTCTTCTTTCCTTCCCCGGGACGCGAAGACGACGCGGTCACCCACAAGCCGAAGTGTCTCCGTGGTTCCCGCCGAGGTGACGTGCCCCTCGCGCCACGCCTTCCTCAGATTCACGTTCAAGGGTTCCGATTCCTGGCCGGGCAGGAGAGGGGAGGCCTTGACCATCGAGACGTCGAAGGACTGGATGAGACGGCCACTCGTCTTGTCGGCGCTGGGCACGGCCTTCCTCCCCTCGCAGCCTATTCCCGCCAGGAGCAGGACGGCTAGCGCCATGAGGAGGGAAACCCTCAGCCGCGGGCGGCGCCGGGATCGGGCTTCATCGGGAGATTGCATGAGGGATCTGGACATGGGCTCGTCTCGGCCTTCGCTTCGATCGTGAGATCGAAATACGTTGAGATGGGGGCGTTTGGAGGTGCGGCATCCGCACATCGGTTCGATCCGGCAAAGGCCGCGATCGAGCCATTATGGCCGCCTGCTCTTGAATGTCAAGCGGCCTCGCCGCCGCCTCAAGGCAAGCCGGAAAGTGCTTGACAATCGCGGCGACGGGTTCGCTAGATGACTCCGTCGTACAGCCGTCGCACCGCGAACAAGCGAACTCGGGGACAAGACCCGTCTCGCGGGCAATATTCCAAGGAGGTTTTCCAGCACCATGGCTATCGAGAAACCCCTCAAGGGAGTCGCCGTCATCGGCCAATCGGGCGGGCCGACGTGCGTCATCAACCAAAGCGTGGTCGGCGCGGTGACGGAACTGCGCAAATCGCGCCACGTCACCGGCATCTACGGCGCGCGCCACGGCGTAGCCGGCATGCTCAAACAGGATTTCATCAACCTCGCCAAGGAAGACCTCAAAACGCTCCGGGCGGTCGCCGAGACCCCCTCCGCCGCGCTCGGCTCGGTCCGTAAGAAACCGACCCCCGACGAGTGCCGCCAAGTGTTCGAGAACTTCCGCAGACACAACGTCCGTTACTTCTTTTACATAGGCGGCAACGACACGGCCGAGACGGCCCACATCGTCAACGAGATGGCCAAGCGGGAAGCATACGATCTCCGCGCCTTCCACATTCCCAAGACGATCGACAACGATCTCCTGGTCACCGACCACTGCCCCGGTTTCGGCAGCGCGGCCAAGTTCGTCGCCCAGGCCTTCATGGGCGACGATCTCGACAATCGCTCGCTCAACGGCATCAAGATCAACATCGTCATGGGCCGCCACGCCGGGTTCCTGACCGCCGCCTCGGTCCTGGGCCGCACACGCAAAGACGACGGACCGCACTTGGTCTACGTCCCCGAGCGGCCGTTCGACATGGACAAGTTCATCGCCGACGTCGATGCGGTTTACACGAAGCTGGGCCGTTGCCTTGTCGCGGTGTCCGAAGGCGTCGCCGACGAAAAGGGCGAATCGATCCTCCACAAGTTCGCCAAGTCCGACGAGGTGGACGCCCACGGAAACATCCAGCTCAGCGGCACGGGCGCCCTGGGCGACCTTCTGGCGAGCTTCGTCAAAAAGGGCCTCGGCTCCACCCACCCGTCGCTTCGCGTCCGCGCCGACACGTTCGGCTACCTCCAACGCTGCTTCCCCGGCGTGGTGTCGAAGGTCGATCAGAAAGAAGCGTTCGAAGCGGGCCGCATGGCCGTGAAGTACGCCTTGGGCGGCGATCCCGACGGCAGCGTCGCGATCGAGCGCGCCAAGGGGGCGAAGTACGCCGTCTCGTACTTCCGCACGCCCCTTTCGAGCGTGGCGAAAGAGACGACGCACCTGTCCGACGCGTTCATCAACGCCGCGGGCAACGACATCACCAAGGCGTTCGTCAAGTACGCCCTGCCCCTCGTCGGCGACCTGCCCAAGACCGTCCTCCTCAAAGGGTACAAGGTGGCAAAGAAAGGTTAAGGCTTCTTCGAGTTCCGAGTTGTGAGTTTCGAGATCCGTTTGCGGTAGACATACGACAGGCACAGGCACTCTTTGCGAGACTTGTGCCTGTTTTCTCTTCTGAGAATTCGGCTCCGCGGTTCGCCCTTGACTCCCTCTCGCGCCGAGGCTTATCCTTGTCCCGGTGAAAATCAGTCGCAGGAGTTGACGACGTTCGAATTTCGCGGGGGTATTCGTTTATTGTTGGAAGCAATGGAAATGTTCCATGAGTATGTAGAGAAATCGGAGATGAACAAGTGCAGCGGACACAACGCGGACTATTTGTGCCCTTAATGGGGAACGATAGACATCAACGATGGCAATAACCGACTGGACTCGCAAAATCCTGTGGGGACGCTCCGGCAATCGGTGTGCGATGTGTCGATGTGATCTCGTTCTTGACTCAACGCCGGTGGACAATGAATCGGTGGTGGGCGACGAGTGCCATATCTGCTCCGGCAAGAATCACGGACCTCGATACGATCCGACATTCCTGACCGATCGTATCGACGAACTCGACAATCTCATCCTCCTTTGCCGTGTTCACCATAAGATGGTGGACGATCAGTCCGAGACCTATACGGCCGACATTCTACGCACCCTGAAAGCTAACCACCAGAAATGGGTTTCATCGACGCTGACTGAGCAAACTGCGACACCACGTGTTCGTGTCAGACGGATCAAGGAAAATGTTCCGACACACCTTATGCGCCTTGAATCTGGACGCGCTATCTTGGCAATTGTTGACAGCGCGTATGCTTTCGCGTTTGACCACGATGAGTTGAAGTTGGAAGCGGAAGTAGATCTCGTTGGCGGGTTTCTTCAGGTGGCTGAAGACTATGGAAATCTGTCGGGCGATCTCGAGGCTGGTGATCGTGTGAAGGCTGCATTCGAGCTGAGCGCTCGACTTGAGGAGTTAGAGAGATCAGGGTTCTGGGTTTTTGGGGAACGCGAGGTTCGCCAGATAGAGGGTGGCGTTGCCTCGCCTTCGCCGTACCCCGTCGCTATTCTGAAGGTGCTGAGAGCGAGTAACCCGGAAATCATCACTATGGATCAGTAGTGTCCAAAACAGGTTCCCCGGAGGGGAACAATTTGAATAGCCCTGGGTGAAACCCAGGGAAAAGACGTTCCCGTTTTGT